>JAIEPV010000212.1 GCA_019748215.1 Hyphomicrobium sp. | reverse complement strand
GCGCCCGGAACCGGAATGCCCCAGTCGAGCGTCGAGCGCGAGATCGACAGATCATCGAGCCCCATCGACACGAAACTGACAACCTCGTTGCGCCGTTCGGGCGGCAGAATGAAATCCGGGTGCGCGGCGTAGTACGCCAGCAGCTTGTCCTGGTAGGCCGAGAGGCGAAAGAAGTACGTCTCTTCTTCGTTCCACTCGACGGGCGTGCCGGTCGGGATCGCAACCCGCGCGCCATCGCGCACTTCGGTCTCGGTTTCCTTGTAGTAGGTCTCGTCGCGGACCGAGTACCAGCCACCATACGTCTTGAGAAAGATATCGCCGGCCGCTTCCATCCGCCGCCAGATTTCAGCACTCGCCTCGTAGTGGCGCGGCTCGGTGGTGCGCACGAAATCGTCGTTCGAAAGCCCAAGCACCGCTGCCAGCTCGATGAAGCGCTGGGCGTTTTTGTCGGCAAGCGCCGCTGGCGTCATGCCCTCTTTTAGCGCCGTCTGTTTCATCTTCAGGCCGTGCTCGTCGGTGCCGGTGAGAAAAAAGACATCCTTGCCGTCGAGGCGCTCGAAGCGGGCGATGCAGTCGGTGGCGATCGCTTCGTAGGCGTGGCCGATGTGGGGCGCCCCGTTGGGGTACGAAATCGCCGTCGTGATGTAGAAAGTCTCTGCCACGTCGTGGGTCGTCCTTGGTTGGGCGTGCCGCCGCCGCGTCGTCGCCGCTCTTCCTTGAGATCACGAAGGCGTCCGGCTGGCGGACTCGAGCCGCATCAGGCTCGTCAATATGAGCGACTTGCGATCAAGATTGAGTTGCATCACCTCGGCTCGCTCGCGGGCCAGTGTTTCCCATAGCTCCGCGAAGCTGGCAAGCCGCGCCGGCCCAATCAGCCGATGGGCAAGGCTGACGTCGGCCGCGCTGCCCTGCCCCGTGGCTTCAGCCCGGATCAGACGGGCCAGCGTATCGGCCAGCAATCCGCCAAACAGCACGAACTTGGCGTCGTTGGCCGCTCCGTGCAGGTCGTCGCTGATGGCGTGCGCCGCAGCCATGTCGAGCTTCGGCAGGCTCGCTAGGATTTTGTCGATGCGGGCCTGCAACGTGAACCCGCCGGTATCGACCAGCGTCAAGGCGCGGCGCACGCTTCCACCTGATATCCGTTCCATGTCGGCCCAAACATCGGGTGATGGCTCGGCTTTGCTGGCGGCCGTCAACGCGGCCTGCACGGCCCGGCGCAAATCATCCGCCGTCAGCGGCGCGAGAGGCAGCATCCGACAGCGCGAGCGAATGGTTGCCAGCAAGCGGCCGGGCGCCGACGACACAATCAAAAACACCGTGCGCGACGGCGGCTCCTCCAGCGACTTCAAAAGTGCGTTGGCGGCGTTGATGTTCAACTCGTCTGCGCTGTCGACGATGATGACGCGACGCCCGCCCTCCTCGGCACTCATCGCCAGAAACGATTTGAGCCGCCGCACATCATCGACCGCGATCGACTGGGCGAAACGCTTCGCCTTGGTATCGTAGCCGCGCCGGATCACCAGCAGGCCCGGATGCGACAGCGCCGTCACTTGCCGGTACGCGGAGCTGTCAGCCGCCACATCGAGCGCGTCGCCGAACAGATCGCGCTCGCCCTCCCGCGCCAGAGCCGCGCGCGCGAACCGATAGGCCAGCGTCGCCTTGCCGATCCCGGCCGCACCTGTGATCAGCCACGCATGATGCATGCGCTCAGACGAAAGCGCTTCGGCAAAAATTCGTTCGGCATCGCCATGGCCGATCACGGCGCGTGTCTCGCGCGGATGGGCAAAGCCGTCCAGCCGGTCGGCCTCGGGCAGAACCTCGGCGTCAGCGCTGAGCGCCGCCCGCGCCATTACAGCACCATCGACAGCAGCCGATCGCGGACCGCCTGCCAGACGGCAGCTTCGACACTGGCGACCGGCAAATGGCCGTCGATCAAGATGCAGCGGCCCGGTTCGGCTTCGGCGATTTCGAGAAACCCCTGACGCAGCGTTTCATGCGTCTCGATGCGTTCAGCGTCATAGCGCGACAGCGTTCCACGGTTGGCGGCCCGATGAAGCCCTTCGTTCGCCGGCAGATCGAGAATGAGGGTCAGATCCGGCAGGTCGGCGCCCACCGTGTAGCGCTCCAGGTGGCCGATGAACTCCCGCTCCAGACCGTAGAGCTTGCCCTGATAGACGCGCGTTGAATCGATGAAGCGGTCCGAGATCACCCACGTGCCGTCATCGAGCGCCGGGCGGATGACACCGGTCATATGTTCGGCGCGCGCGGCGGCGAACAGCAGCAGCTCCGTCACTGGGTCCTGTGGGCGATCCTTCAAAATCAGCGCGCGAATATCTTCGCCGAGCGCCGTGCCGCCCGGTTCGCGCGTCACCAGCGTCGCAATCCCCGCACCTTCGAGCCGAAGCGCCAAGGCTTTCGCCTGGGTTGATTTTCCAGCGCCCTCGCCGCCTTCAAACGTAATAAATCGTCCGCGTTGCATCGCGCTGCCCCATGTCGCCGTCGTCGCGCCGATGACCGCCCCTCGTCCGGCCGCCCCGCGTCGTTTCAGTCTAAAGCGCCAGCCGCCGCAGCGCCATCCACACGAGAGACCCGATCCCCTTGCGAATAATGCCGCCACCCTCCACGTCTTCGGTCGCATAAAGCGGAATCTCTGCACTCGCACTCGACGTGCTGGTGACGCGCAGCACCGCCACCTGATCGCCCTGCTTGATCGGCGGTTTCAGCGGCGCCTTGTAGACGATCTCGGCGGTTAGCCGCTGGTTGACTGGCAACTTCGGTACCGACATGACGATATCGCCCTTGCCGGCCAGCGGCACGCTGAAGCTCTTGCCGCCCCACACGCGCGCCTGGCCAACGATCTCGCCGCCGTCGAAAAGTTTCACCTGGCTGATCGATGAAAATCCCCACTTGATCAGCTTCGTCGCTTCCGTCTTGCGATCTTCCGGCGTCGCCAGCCCCGACACCACCGCGATGACGCGCCGCCCATCCTGCACCGCCGACGCCACCAGACCGTGGCCCGCTTCCTGAGTGTGCCCCGTCTTCAAGCCATCGACGCCGAAATCGAGCGACAGCAGCGGATTGCGGTTGAAGAACTTGTGGGTGCGATAGCTGAATTCGCGTTCACCAAACACCGGGTAACGGTCCGGATATTCGGTGATCAGAAAACGCGCCAGGATGGCCAGTTCGCGCGCCGACATCAATTGTCGCGGGTTGGGCAATCCGGTGGCGTTGCCGAAGGTCGATTTTTCCAAACCGATACGGCGCGCCTCTTCAGTCATGCGTTTGGCGAACGCGGCTTCGCTGCCGCTGATGTGTTCGGCAATCGAGATCGCCGCGTCGTTGCCCGATTGAATGGCGATGCCGCGGATCAGCTCATCGACGCGTGCCTTGGTGTTGATTGGCACCATCATCGCCGATGTGCCGGACGGCGCGCCGCCCGTGCGCCAGGCGTTCTCACTCATGACGATTTCGTCCGAGAGTGAAATCTTGCCGTCCTTGATCTCCTTGAAGAGTACGGCGAGCGTCATCAGCTTGCTCATGCTGGCCGGCGGCGACAAATCATCGGCGTTGCGCTGGAACAGCACCGCACCGCTGGCCGCATCCATCAAAATGGCGCGCGGCGCCTTTGTGGTGAAAGCGCCGGTCTCGCCACCGCCCGCCAGCGCCGCCGCGCCGGTCAGCAACCCGCCCGTGCTGGAGATTAGCGCGACGATGATACGCGCCAGCACGCGGCCGAGCCCGCCTGTCCGCCAACGCGAAAATGGGTGTCGAACGATGTGCACGCGCTTAGCCATGCGCGGACTATCGCGGGCGGCGCTGAGCCGGTCAATGTCCGTGGCCGCTGCAAACCGCATCGGACGCGCACTGTAAAAAATATTCTTTCCGTCTTTCACAACTGGCGGAGATGGCGTTGCCGTCAATCGGCTTTCGCGTTTGTCGCGTCAGCCGTTGCCGCTTCCGTTGGCGCTTCCGTTTCTGGCACCGGCCCACCCAATCCGGACCGGCCACTCAGCCGCCCGCGATAGTCCGTCGCCGACCAGCCACGCTGTGCACCGGCTGGCACGCTGTCCCACATGCGCGATGGCACGTCATCCGCCGATCGCGGCGACGCCTGCCAGCTCAGCCGTTCCGGCATCTGCTGGGTTTCGCGATCGTCCCTTGATGGCGCATCTTCAGCCGACGCCAGCGGCACAAATCCACCGTCACGCCCGCCGTCGGCCAGAAACCGCCGCTCGCGCCGGTCATCGCCGTTCAGCGGCGCCCGGCCCGCGTAGCGCACGCGCACCGGCGCATGGCCCTGGCCGTCGTAGCCCAGCGCCCGCGCCGAGGCGTGCGACAGATCGATGATCCGTCCCGCCACATACGGTCCGCGATCGTTGACGCGCACCAGCACGGTCCGCCCGTTGCGTAAATTCGTGACATAGGCATAGGACGGCAGTGGCAGCGTTGGATGCGCAGCCGTCAGCGCCGACTTGTCGAAAATCTCGCCGTTCGCCGTCTTGCGGCCATGGAAATCGTCTCCGTACCACGAGCCGGTGCCTTGGCGATCGTAGCCCGGCTCATCGCGCGGCACATACCAGCGCCCCGCCACCTTGTAGGGATTTCCCAGCTTGTAGCTGCCACCGCCTTTGCGAACCGGACCGTCGTGCGTAATGACGCGCGGACTGGAGCTGACGCCGTATTGGCTTTCGGTGAACAGCGGCCGTGACACGCCTGAGCTGTTGCTCGGCGCATTCGAACAGCCTGAAATCACAACGGTGACAGTGCCAGCCATGGCGGACAAAACGGCCAAGCCCGCCCGCAGACGAAACATTTGGACTATCATTCAGCCGACCACGCCCTCAACACACCAAAACACCGCCGTAAAAATCCGCCGGAGCCGAACCCATAGCCCTGCTTCACAGCGCCGTGAGGGCTGAAGCGGGCCGTTTTGAAGGCACGAACCGGCGTTCGTCGTGTCTAGCAGAGGCGCGTTAGGGTCAGGTAAAGGCGGCCAAAACCGTGTTCAGACAATCTTCACGGATCGATCACTTGAGCGATCGCCGCGAACCGGTTACGACACGTCGCGCGACGCTGTGGCGGCAGGCCGGTCGCGACGACTGGCTCGCAGCGCTGCAGCGCCGATGCGGAGGGGTGGCCGAGTGGTTTAAGGCACCGGTCTTGAAAACCGGCGTAGGCGCAAGTCTACCGTGGGTTCGAATCCCACCCCCTCCGCCATTTTTTGCTCACGCGCTCATAAGCGCTCCGCATGGGCGGCACTCGTGCCGGGTCGCGTCCGCCACCGCTGACACCAACCGCTTCCACCGCCATCGAAGCGCGACGCCTACGCCGCCCGGCGCGCCCGCTTTTTGCCGCCAGCCTTGTCGGGCTCAACGGTCAATCTCAAACCAAGCTCAGCGAGAACCTTGAGCAGCGTCGCAAGTTCTGGATTTCCCTCGGCGCTCAGAGAGCGATAGAGGCTTTCGCGGGAGAGTTTTGTCTTGCGCGCGATCGCAGACATGCCCTGCGCCCGCGCCGCAACGCCGATGGCATGAGCAATCATAGCCGGATCTTTATCGGCGAGCGCGTCCTCAAGATAAGCTGAAATCGCCTCTGGCGTGTTTAGATAGTCCGCGCTGTCATACGGCGCTGTTTCGATTTTTGTTTTGGCCATTGTCTTACTCTTTCAATGCGCGAGCAACGCCGAGCGCTGCGTGAATGTCCTTCGATTGCGTGCTCTTGTCGCCGCCAGCGAGCAGTACGATAACCGCCTTTCCTTGCTTCAAAAATAAACTCGGTAGCCAGGTCCGTGATTAATCCGCAATTCGCTGACACCGCTGCCAACGGACTTGACGTCGCCCGCGTTTCCGAGCGCCAGCCGATCAATCCGAGTAGCGATCTTGGCCTTAGCCCTCTCGTCTTTGAGCCGCCGCAGCCAGTCATCAAAAAGCTCGGTTCGCCGCACATCCATCATCAACGTCAATCGTAGCTTATAAGATACATTCGGTCAATGATGCTGGCCCCGCTGCGTCCCGCTGCGGCCGCGCATCCGGCCCAACCCCTCCACGCAACTGTCATCAAAGCTTTGTTTGGCCCCGTTAGACACGCCGACGAGCGCTCAAAATAGCTGGAAATTAGCCGCTCTCCGGCGACAACCCGTTGACGTCATCGAGGCCCCATGACACCCCATTTCAAGAACGGTCTGACCTTTGCCGCGATCGCCGTCGCGGCAACTTCCGCACTTTCGACCGCCGCGTTCGCGCGCGATCAAATCCGCATCGTTGGCTCGTCGACCGTCTATCCGTTCACGACCGCCGTCGCCGAGCAGTTCGGCAAGTCGGGCGCCGGCAAAACACCGGTCGTCGAATCGACCGGCACGGGCGGCGGCATGAAGCTATTCTGCGCCGGCGTCGGTGAGGCGACCCCCGACATCGCCAACGCCTCGCGCCCCATGAAGAAGGCCGAATTCGAGCTTTGCCAAGCGAACGGCGTCACTGAGGTCATCGAGATCAAGGTCGGACTTGACGGCATTGTCCTTGCCAAATCCAAGAGCGGGCCGGACCTGAGCTTGCAACAGGAAGAGGTTTTTCTGGCTCTAGCGGCGGACATCCATGACGAGAACTTGAAGTTCATCCCGAACCCGAACAAGAACTGGAAAGACGTCGATCCGCTGCTCCCCGACACCAAAATCGAAGTTCTTGGTCCCCCGCCGACCTCTGGCACGTACGACGTGTTCCTCGAACTCGTCATGGAGAAGGGCGCTAAGGGTTTCGGCGGCCTCAGAGACATGAAGGATGCGGACGAGAAGAACGGTACCAAGGACTACGAAAAGGTCTGGAAATCTCTCCGCAAAGACGGCGCTTACGTCGAAGCTGGGGAAAATGATAACCTGATCGTTCAGAAGATCGAGGGCACTCCAACCGCCCTCGGCATTTTCGGCTACTCATTCCTTGAGGAGAATGCCAGCAAGATCAAGCCTGTCTTAATCGGCGGCATTGAACCCACCTACGAGAACATCGCCAGCGGCAAATATCCTGCTTCGCGTGCACTCTTCATCTACGTGAAAAAAGCCCATATCGGCGTTATCCCGGGCATGAAAGAATTCCTTGCCGAGTACGTTTCGACGAAGGCGATCGGCGAGGACGGTTACCTTGCTAAAAAGGGCTTGATCGCCATGCCTAAAGAAGACGCAGAAAAGTCAGCGAAGGCGGCCACTGAGTTGACTGCAATGGCAGCCCCGGAGAAATAAAGCGCGTCACGGACGGTGCGCGGCGCCCTCCGGTCGAAGCGTTACGAGGAAGTGTTACGAGGTCGAGGTGTCGTCCTTCCCGTGTGCCGGTGTTGGCCACATGGGTGAAGGGCGCGCTTCGACCTCGCCGTTTCCAGGATGGGCTGCCGCTCACTCCCTGACGCTGATCGACGCTGTTCGGATTGCCCAGCTCAGCGCATCGTCGCGCAATCAACGCGCAATGGTCACCTCACTTCAAACTCGCGACGCAACCGATTTCGCGCCACGGGTGAGCGACGCTCTCCGCTTTTCCGGTGACGGCTGTTGAGCATGTTCCGACAAGGTGGCTCCCCGTTCGTCGCCAGAAAATGCAACAAAGAAAAAAATCGCGCGCCGATCTGATCCCGTCAGATCGCAAAGCGCTCGAACGTCAGCACAAAAAAAGCGGAGGCCGGAACGATCCGAGCCTCCGCCTGTTCCAGATCCTCAAAGATCTGGTCGGCTTCGCTTATTTGCACTTATTGAAGTCGGGGCGGTTTGGCGCGCAGAAGCTGCCGCCGAATGGGCCCTTCAGCTGCTTGCCATCGAACCGCGCCTTGACGACTTTCGACTTGGTAATATCCAAGCGCGAATTCGGGCAGTTCGACTTCGCAGCTGCGATGCATGCAGCTTCCGAGCCGGCGTCCTCGGTCTTGTCGCAAGACTTGGAACCACCGCACTTGCTGTAGGATTCGGCCTCTTTGCCAGCGCACGCGGTGCGGTTGATATTGACGACGCACTCGGCGGCGTAGGCGGTCGATGCCAACGACAGGCCGAACACGGCTGCGAAGGCGAATGAAATTGACTTGGTCATGTGCGTTCCTCTTATCTGCCACTACGGAGAGCCGCTGGTTGCGCCGTTGCTCCCCCCGCAAACTCTGCAGAGCTTGTGCAAAATTGAGATTACAAGCAGATGACACGCCCGGCGGCCATTTGGCACCGATCCGGTTGTCCAACCCGCAACAGCAGCGCTCTGCGCTCACGACGGCGGCGGCACCGGCGAACAGATCTCGACCAGGCATCCGTTGAGGTCGCGAACGTAGGAGACCTTCTGTCCCCAAGGTTTGACCTCGACGGGTTTGACAGGGGCTGCGCCCATGGCGACCGCATGCGCGTAGGCTTTTTCCGGCGTCTCGGTCACGAGACAAATTTCGACACCGGCAGCAACATCGCGAGGCGTATTCGGTCGAATAGCTACACCGTTTGCTTCCGCCAACGCTTCCGAGGCAAAACCGAGCGCGGTACAACCCGTCTCCATTTCGGCATATTGGCCGCTGTCATGGATAAACCGGCGCTTGATCCCAAACGCGGCTTCATAAAATTTCACCGCGTGCAAAACGTCGGGAACGTAAAGGATCGTGTAGCCGAGCTTCATCTTCATCACTCCTGAAATGAGGTGCGGGAGTGCTAATCCACTTTCGGGTTACGCGGCTTGAAAATTTCGGCCAAACCTCAGAGTGGCAAGCTGCCCAACGCGACGGGGGGACGACGTCCCGGCGTAAATCCGCCGTATCGCTGAAATTCGCGGGTCATGTGCGCTTGATCGCTGTAGCCGCCTTCAAGTGCAGCCTGCGCGAGGGTGAGAGATGCGTCGGTGGCGTTCGCCAGCAATCTCACTGTTCGCTGAAAACGAAGGACCGCGGCTAGGGATTTGATGGAGAGCCCTACGGCCCGTGTCACCTCACGCCTGAGTGTTCGCTCAGGCATTCCGCTCGCACATGCTAAGTCGGGCAAATTCAGTCGACCGCCGGTCAAGTGCAACACGTCGATCGCCACCACGACCTGGCGTGCGATTTTACGGTGGTGCGAACTTGCGGCGGAAACGCAGGCAGCCGCCAACAGCGCGGTGCGCAAGTCGTCCTCGGTTTTGGCCGCTCTCAGGCGCACGCAGTTTGTTCCGAGGACAGCATCCACGTTTTTTCCCGCCAGGGAAGAATCCCGCAGTTCGCTTGGGTCGACGTTGAGTGTGACGCCGCCCCATCCCGCGCGAAAGCGTATACCCAAAAATCGATCGCCCTCCGCAACCGACACCCAGAGTGGACATTGTGATGGGCCGATAATGGTCAAGTGCAACTGCTCGATTTGATCGCGCGAAGTCAGGCGATACCGCGCGATCAAATCCATGCGGCCATCGGGCAAAACAAGATGCTTACCATCCGACGATGGATGGAAGGACGACAGCGCCTCGACACGGCGCGGATCGAGGTCGAAGCTTGGCAATTCTCTATAGTCGGCCGGAATGGGCATGGGGCCATCATGCAGTATCGATTTCGAAAAACCCATACGCGTGTGCAGCGCGGCTTGACTGCTGTCCACTACCTCAGTTCCAAAGCGCGCCATTCGGCTTCGCCACGGCCAAGCCGTCCGCACCCATAACAAAAAGCCCCGCCAGCAATGACTGGCGAGGCTTGAGGCAAATCAGTGATGACCGGGTTAGTTTAGTTCGACGACATTTTCCACGCCGGCGCCTTTTCCAACGAAGCCTTGTCGCTCTTTACGACGATGTAAAAAGCATCCGCGCTATCGCCGGCTTTTTTCACGAAGCTCAATTCGCTCATGCGTACCGCGACGTCTTTCTCGCCGATCGACAAAAAGCCGCCGACGCCGAGAACGACAGCTTTGACCGAACCGTCCTTGCCGATGATGATATTGTTCACTTCACCAATGTCGTCCCACTCCGTCCCGATCTTATCGACCGGCGTGTTGGCATCGACAGTCGCCATCGTTGCGTAGACGCGAGCGCCCATCAATTTGGATACCATGAAGTCAGACTTTTCAGTCGTGGTGTAATAGTTGCCCATCGAGTCCGTCGTGGCCGACGTTGACGGCGATACTTTTTCGGGGACTGCTGTCGTGCTGGTTTCAGCGATCGCTGGCGCCGAAGCGGCCAGCATTGCAACAGCAGCGGCTGCGATCATATTTTTCATCTGTACGTCTCCTAGTGGATGGTGAGGCCAAGCCTTAGCCTCTGCGCATCGAACGCAGCGCTTACTCATAAGTTCCGCTTTCGGTCGACGTATGAAAAGTCGATGACTTAAAACTTCACCGCTCATCGTGTGGTCGCCAATGATGACGCGACGGCAAAACGCGTGATGCGCGGGGCGTGGCTTAAGCGCTGAACAGACGCGGCCAACTGTGCTGTGCGAACCGCGCCAGCTTTGAAAAAATTGCCAAAGGAATTGTCGCGGACGCGTTCGCGCCTGCGTGTGTCCAACGCCGGCTACGCTGCCGGCGGTTGGCGCTTTGGCCAAAACGATCGCACTGCCGTCTTGCCTGCGTTGGCTGTTTGGCGAGCCACGCGCGACCACCGAAATTTGCCGCTCCGCGTGTCCGGATTCATCGTCGCATCACGCACCACCACGTCGTTTGCGGGCGGCGGTTGCACGTCGATATCGACCTTCAAGCGCCCGCTGTAGAGGTCGATCGCGGCGCGCGCCACTTCGAACACATAGGCACGCGCCAAGCGCTGCGTGAATTCATCGCGCAAACTCGTGTAAAGCCGCCGCGTCACGCGCTCGCGAGCTTCGTTCGCCAGCGCCGTCGCCGGATTGATCAGCCGGACAATGCGCCAGATATCATACGCCCGCTCTGCCCAGTTGGCCGCGATGCGCCATTCATACATCTTCATCAGCTGGCGAACCGTGAGCTGATCGCCGAGCGGTACGTTTTCGACCAAGATCGGCCGCAACCGGCTGGCCACGCGCTCCGCCAGCGTTAGCGCTTCGGGCACGGTGAAATTCCACAGCGGATGCTCGTCGCCAGGATGAAGGTGGCGCGCCACGATATCGATCGTCTCAGCGCCAAGCCGCGTAATCGCCTGCTCGCCCGAAATCTGCTCAGGCGTCAGCGCGCCGGCAAATTTCTCAATCGCAGCCCACGCGCCATGCTCGCGCTCGCTCCACGCCATATCGGTCATATGAGCGGTGGTTGCCGCCGGGAGCGCCCCGGCGCGGCGCAACAGCAGCCATTCCAATGCAACGACGGACATGACGGCCGTGAATGAGCCGAGGGCCCAATACAAAAGATAGCCGTTCTGCCATAGCCACAGCGAGCCGAGCGGGATGAGCGACAACGCCGGAATGACGACACCCGCCGAGGTCAGCAGAAGCCCCGCCAGTCGTCTGCGATTGGTGGTGCGATCACCCGCCGGCATGTGTGGCCTCCCGTTCGATTGAACCACTGCGCCGCCGGCATGACGTACCGAGCGGCGTCGCTGAGCAACGGCTGACGCAAGTCGCCAGTGCCGCATTACGAGATAAGCCGAGCTTCGCTGAAAGCAATGACTGTACGGGCAGCCCAACCGCTAGGCAGCTCAAGGCGCGACCGCGCGCCTTGAGCTTAACCGCCAACACCAGCGCGAACCCCAACCCGCTCAACGCAGCGCTTAAACTTTTTTAACAACCTCTTCAGCGGCCGACACCGCAGTCGATCGGGCCTTTTCAAGCCATGAGGCCACGCGATTGAAAACCGGCATGACGGCCGACTTGGCATCCGCCGACGAAACGCTGTCCGCCATCTGCTCGAACCGATCCGCGAGATTGGACTTTTGCGCAGCCCGGCGGATCTGGCGCTTCATCTGCTCGGTATAGTCGGCAAGATCTCCGCGCACGTCGGAAAAATCCATCGACCGCCAATTGCGCGACGGCGTCCGCGCCGACCGGGCGCCCATCACCACAAGGCCAACCGCCGCGCCGCCGGCGAATGCGAGCGCCAGTGACGTCAAGGGATAAGCTTCGACTTGCTCGCGGGTCGCAGCCGTGCCGGCCTCGGCAAGCCGCTTGGCCTGCTCCAGCCGCATCGACGAAATTTGCGCAACTTGTTCGGTCAAGTCAGATAGCTCATGGCGGAGCGCGGCGATGGTGCCGTCGTTTTCTCCGTCGTTTGGACCTAAGGCAGGTTGGTTGACAGAGCGCAGCATGGCGCTTCTCCTTTGTTGGGTGGCCAATCATCGGTGCTGGACCGTCGATGACTTTCAGTGGGATTTCGGTCGCCAAACGGCGCAACATTCCGCGCAGGCTTAACCGAACCTCTGATCGCTGAACGCCGCCACCGACTTCGGGTTCCGCGCGCCAAAAAACCCTCGTCGCTCTCATGCCGCCGAAGGCATTGAAAGTTTCTCTGCGCCGCGCCGGAACTCTGCTCGCGGTCGTGGGTTAATCTCGCAGATGCAGCGCCGTTGCCCGCACCGGCGGTAAGACCGCCGCGCAAAGTCGCTCCACCGGATGCTCAGATTAGCTCCATCCTTCGATCGCAACAGGAGTTTGCCATGAATACCACGTCAGCCCCGCTCCGCCCGAGCAGTTCATCGGATCAGGCCGATACCGTCGAAACGCTGAAGGCCGACATCAGCAAGTTGACTGAAACCGTCAAAACACTGGCTGGCGAGCAGCTCGGAGCTGTTGCTGGAACCGTCCAGGACAAAGCCGCGTCGACCGTCACTGATGTCGAACTCGCCATTCGTAAAAATCCGACACAGGCAGCCGCCATCGCCGCTGGAGTCGGTTTTCTCATCGGCTTGATGCTGACGCGCTGAACACAGTCACGACCCTGACGGCTGAGGACATGTTTGTCCCTTTGCCGTCCAAACCCTCGAAAGGAAGTTTTGCCATGTCGTCATCAACCTACGACCAAATGCGTTCAACAGCCGCTGGAATGGACTCTGATTTGTCGCGCACCGGCGCTGATATTGCCGCGAAAGTTTCCGACACCGCCGCCAAAGCGCAGCGCGAAGTCGGGGCTCAGCTCAATCATCAGATGGACCGGCTGTCGACGTCTATCCAGCAAAAGCCGTTGCAGTCGGCCGCGATCGCGGCTGGCGTTGGTTTTCTGTTTGCCGTGTTGGCACGCCGATAATTCGAACTTTTGACGGCGACCGATTTGTGGGGTTAAGCGATGCTCGGTAAACTACTCTCATATGCCGCAACACGGGCTGCGGGCGAGGCCGTCGACGGTCTCGCCCGCCGCGCTATTTGGACGGGTCTTGCTGCCGTCCTCATGGTGTTTGCCTTCGGCATTGCGCTCGCCGTTACTTATTGGTCGCTGTCACCGCGGTTCGGCGCCACGCAAACGGCCATTGCGATGGCCTTATCCTGCCTCGCGGCAGGGTTTATCGCGCTTGCCGTGCCGAGCATGATCGATCGCGCCAAAAAAGCCGAAACTGCGGCAGCGGCGACGAACCCCGTCACGCAAACCGTCGCTGCCGTGAAGGAAGAAACGGAAGCCGCCGCTGACTATTTCGGCGCCGTGCAAGTCGTGGCATCTGCCTTCATGTTTGGTCTGGGGACGGCGCGCCAATTGCGCCGGAAGGCCTGACATGGCTGACGTTGTGACCGCGCCACCAGTGCGCAGAACGATGCTCGGGCGCGGTTCGAGCGTCGTTGATGGCTTTATCGTCGCCGCGATCACCATCGCGGCGATTTATACGTCCGGTAGCGTGCTCGCGCCCCTCGCGCTCGCCGTCATTCTCGCATTCATCCTGACGCCGCCGATCCAATGGCTGCGGCGGCGCAAGGTTCCGCGCATCACGGCGACGGTGACGGTCGTCGTGGTTTTTCTAGCGGCAGCGATCGGCATCGGCGCTGTTTTGACGACGCAGGTCGCCAGCCTCGCCGAAGATCTGCCGCGCTATCAGCAAACGCTGCAAGATAAAATTCGTGATTTGCGCGGCTCGGGTCTGGCGTCAAAATCGATGATGCGCGCCGGCCAGGCGCTGTCGGAACTTCAAACCGAGCTGACCAAGGATAACTCGCCCGCGCCCGACCCAACGGTTGCGGTGCCAGCGCAGCTTCCCCCAGCCGTCACCACCACATCGCCAGCAAATACGCCGCGATCGGCCGCCACCCCGATTACGCCCCCACGCGATGCTGAAACGGGCCTTGGCGAAACGCCGGACCGCGCGCCCATTCCCGTTGAAATCCGCAATCCAGCCGATACGCCTTTCGACCAGCTAAAATCGATCCTGTCGATCCTGCTGAAACCACTGACCGCGACCGGGCTCGTGCTGCTGTTTTTGATTTTCATTCTGCTCCAGCGCGAAGATGTGCGCGATCGCGCCATTCGTCTGCTCGGCACCAACGAGCTTGGACGCTCGACCGCCGCGTTGAACGAAAGCGCGCACCGGCTCAGCCGCTATCTGTTGGCACAAACGATCGCCAACGCCGGCTTCGGCGCGGTTATCGGCACCGCGTTGTGGATCATCGGCGTGCCGAGCCCGTTGCTGTGGGGTATCCTCGCCGCCTTGATGCGCTTCGTGCCCTTCATCGGCAGCGTCATCGCCGCCGTGTTTCCGGTCATCCTGGCTGCGTCCGTCGATCCGGGCTGGACGATGGTCGCAACCACGGTCGCGCTGTTTGTCATCGCCGAGCCGATCATGGGTCACATCATCGATCCGATGATCCAGGGCCGTGCCACGGGCATGACACCGCTCGCCGTGATATTGTCGACGGTATTCTGGACCATGATGTGGGGCCCCATCGGCCTCGTGCTCGCCGTCCCTCTGACGCTCGTGCTCGTTGTCTTTGGCAAACACATCAAACAGCTGGAATTCTTCAATATCCTGCTCGGCGATGACGAACCACTGTCAGCCCAGCATTCGTTCTATCAGCGCCTCCTGTCGGGCGACGCCGATGAAGCTGCCGGACACGCAGAACGCCGCACCGAAGACCAGGACCTCGCCGGCTATCTCGACGAGGTCGTGCTGCCGAGTTTGGTAATGGCCGCGGCCGATCTCGACGCTGGTGCTTTCGATCAATCGCGCGCCCAAATCATCGACACCACGGTCGCAAATATGCTCGACAATCTGCAGGCCGCGTCGACCGCTGCGTCCCTCGCAGATACCGATGAACCCGTCGCGCCTACCGCGCCGGGCGTCAAAATATTCTGCATCGCCGCGCGCACGCCGATCGACATGGCGGGCGCTCGTGTCGTCGCTTATTTGCTGCGCGAACACGGAGCCGACGCTGTCGCTATCACCGAAGCTGAACTGCCGCGAGACGCTCCCGCCAACGCGCCCGCCGTCATCAGCGATTTCAGCGACAAGGCTCAATCATCACGCATCGACTTCATGGTGCGACGGCTGAAGCGGCGGCTTGGCTCACCGCCTATCATGGTGGGGAAATGGCGCGCCGATTTGAAGGATGCTGTCGCCGCGCTGCCAACCGTGCCCGGATCGACCATCAAGATCGTCAGCCGTCTCAGCGAAGTCAAAACCGCCGCGATCGGCGCGGCGCGCAACGAGCAGACCATCGCCGATCAAGCCGCCTAGATCATTTTCCGATGACGTTGATCGCGGTTCGTCGGCAGGACATGCCACACGCATGACGCGAGAGCGCGCTCAGCACACGCCCCCTCATCCGCCCTTCGGGCACCTTCTCCCAAGGGAGAAGGACGCTGCCCGCAATTCCCTCCCCCCTTGGGGAGAGGGTTAGCCCACAATTTCCTCTCCCCTTGGGGAGAGGGTTAGGGTGAGGGGGCAGTGACTGTCAGTGCGCCCTTATACCAACCCCCCCCCTCATCCGCCCTTCGGGCACCTTCTCCCGAGGGAGAAGGCTAGCTATCCCCTCTCCCCTTGGGGAGAGGGTTAGGGTGAGGGGGCAGTGAGACTGTGAGGCAGCAGCTCAATGAGCGACTGGCGAATACGAGCGCGCTCAGCACACGCCCCCTCATCCGCCCTTCGGGCACCTTCTCCCAAGGGAGAAGGACGCTGTCAGCCAATTCCCT
>JAIEPV010000077.1 GCA_019748215.1 Hyphomicrobium sp. | reverse complement strand
AAGCCGATACCGGCGTTCTGGATGAGGTTTTCCAGCGCTACCTCGAAGACGCGGCCAAGGCGCCGATCGAATTCTGGAATTGGGTCGATACCGTGTACGATCCAAATGACATTCAACGCGCCTTTAAAGCGAACAAGTGGGCGTCGCGTCTGGTCGACCGGGTGCTGCGCCGGGAATGACCGCGATAGGCCCGTCGCTCAGTTGACGAGGACTTGCGCTGGGCCCGTGCCCGCTAAGCGCGCGTAGGGACCTTTGTTCAATAGAAGATCGCCGTGCGTGCCGCGCTCGACGATATGGCCGGCCTCCATCACGCAGATCAGATCGGCGCGCTGAACCGTCGACAGGCGATGAGCGATGACGAGCGTTGTGCGGTTGCGTGTGAATCGGGCGAGGGCTTCCTGAACCAGCTGTTCGCTTTCGGTATCGAGCGCGCTGGTCGCTTCATCCAGCAGCAGAATGGGCGCATCCTTAAGGATGGCGCGGGCAAGAGCAAGACGCTGGCGCTGGCCGCCCGAGAGCCGCCCGCCGCGATCACCGATCACCGTGTCGTAACCCTTGGGTTGAGAGATGATGAAGTCGTGCGCCGCGGCGCCTTTGGCGGCGATGACGATGTCGTCGTGGCTGGCGCCCAGACGGCCAAGCGCGATGTTGGCCGAAATCGTGTCGTCAAATAATGTGATGTCCTGGCTGACGATGGCGATCTGATCACGCAGCGAGGCGACACGCACGTCGCGCACATCCTGGCCATCGATCAAGATGGCGCCTTCGGTGACATCGAACAGGCGTGGGACGAGATTGACCACGGTCGATTTACCGGATCCAGAGCGGCCGACGAGCGCCACTGTTTTTCCGCCGGGGACTGTCAACGTGAAATCGGAAACAGCGCGTTCGCTCGAACTGGCATCGTAGGCGAACCCGACATTGCGAAACGTGATGGTGCCGTGATCGATGACAAGCGGTTGCGCGTGAGCCCTATCGATGATCGATGGCGGCTCGTCGATGATGCCGTAGAGGCTTTCCGCCGCCGATAATCCCTCCTGGATGCGCCCCGCGAGATTGCCGAGAGCGCGGATGGGCTGTGCTGCCATGAGTAGGGCCGTGACAAATCCCATGAAGTCGCCGACGCTGGAGATCCCGTTGGAAATGCGCAAGTAGGCGAAGGCAACGACGCCGGCGATGGCAAGTCCGCCGAGCGCTTCGAGCAACGGATCGAGGCGGGCCCGCGTTTTGACGGCCTTCAAGCGCAAGGCGAACACCTGCTCGAAACTTTCGTCGAGGCGTCCGGCGGCGTAGTCTTCGAGGCGGAATGATTTGATCAGACGGGCGCCGGCAAGGTTCTCCGACAGCAACGACGTCATGTCGCCGAGTTCGCTTTGGGTGCGCTTCGCCACCCGGCGCAGACGTTCGCTGATGCCGGCAACGGGGATCGCAGCCAGCGGATAGACCCCAAGCACGACGAGCGTCATCGCCCAGTCGAGATAGAGCATGGCGATGACCAGCGCGATGACCGAGAAGAGATCGCGGATGGCTGAGTTCAGGCCGGCCGTCAGGGCGGTTTGAATGAAACTGATGTCGTTCGTCAGACGCGATACCAGACGGCCCGGGGTGTCGCGCGAAATGCGGGCGAAATCGGCGCTGATCAAATGTTTGAAGGCCAGCTTCTGCATGTCGGTGGTGATGCGCAGCACGAAGTTGTTGGTCGCGATCGCCTGCATGTAGAGAAAGGCGCTGCGGAAAATCGTGATGCCCATGATCGACGCAAGAACCCACGGCAGCCCTGTTTTGGTCTCGCTCATCAGCGCATCGAACGACAATTTGATCACCGTCGGATAGCCGCCTGTTGCGGCGGCCAGACAGGCCGTCAGCATTACGGTCCAGCCGAGTTGCCACCGGCGTGGCCAAATCCAGTCGGACATGAACCGTTTGAGAAGCGCGCTCGCCTCGGCATCGAGCCGTAGCTTGGCACGCTTTGTCGGCTTGACATGCGGTGGGGCGACGCTCACTTCGCTGCGATGTCCCCGGTCAAATTTGCCGTTGCGCCGGGCTCAAGCAGGCGATGCAGGTGGACGACGAAATAGCGCATCATTGCATTGTCGACGGAGCGTTGCGCGGCGCCCTTCCAGGCCGCGAAAGCCGATTCGTAATTGGGATAAATGCCGACGACATCCAGTGCGTTGGGATCGCGAAAGTCGTTGCCGTCGAGCGAAACCAATTCGCCGCCGAACACCAGATGCAGAAGCTGGCTTTGCGGCGAGGATTTCATGGGCGTTTGTGTCATCGTCGATCTTGGTCCTGTCTCATTATCAGCTGACGAAGCACAATTTTGGCGGGGTCCGGAGGGGCAATCAAGTCACATCGCACGCCGCAGGGCGTCACGTTTCGACACACTGGGTCAAACAAATTTCTTAATTGGCTTAAAGGGATCGGAAGAAAGTTTCGCTATGATTTTCGATAAGGCCGAGGCCATCGGCCAGATGACAAGTCGACAGTGAGGCATACGGCGCAGTGTGGGACAGAGTTTTCCACACTGCGCTGCCTTCAGCCGCTATCAGCTAAAGCCGGCAAACCACGACAACGCCATGTCGGCCACGAGACCGACAAACACGGCGATGCCGACGTCGCGGTTCGATTGAAATCGCCTTAGGCAATTGGCCGCATCCTTGACGTCGAGTGTGGCGACCTGCCAGGACATCTGCAGGAAGACCAGCGTCACCGCCAGAAAATAGATGAGGTGTGCTCCAGCCAGCGCACCGGCGATCAACCACAAGACGACGCCAGCGCCATAGAGCGCGCCGACGTACGACACGGTGTCGTCGCCAAACCTCAACGCGGTCGAGCCAAGACCTAGAACGGCGTCGTCTTCTTTGTCCTGGTGAGCGTAAATCGTGTCGTAGCCAATCGTCCATAAAACGCAGCCGACATACAGAATGACCGGCGGCCAGCCGAGACTGCCCTTGACTGCGGCCCAGCCGACCAGCGCGCCCCAGTTGAAAGCCAATCCCAGCACGAACTGGGGATAACTCGTCAGTCGCTTGGCAAACGGGTACGCCGCGACGATCACCAGCGACGAGATCGCCAGCCAAATTGTGAAGCTGTTGAAGCTGAGCAAGATCGCGAAGCCGACGAGCGCGGCAGCCACCACGTAGATGAGCGCCGCCGCGGGAGAAATCTGCCCGGAGGGAATTGGCCGGTTCGCGGTTCTGCGAACCCGGCCATCGATGTCGCGGTCGATGAAATCATTATAGGCGCAGCCGGCCGCGCGCATGGCGACGGCGCCGATCGCAAACAGCGCCAGATAGCTGAGGTTTGGATAGGGCGAGCCGCTATCGACTTCGGCGAGTGTCTGCGACCACCAACAGGGAAACAGCAGCAACCACGTGCCGATCGGGCGATCAAAGCGGCCGAGCTTCAAATACGGCCGCAGAAAGCGGGGGGCAAGTCGATCGACCCAGTTTTCAGGAGGTGCGTCGGTCAAGGCGCCGTCAGCGCCAGCGGGCGCAGCGGGGGCAGCCGGGTCGGTGGTTGCGGGCACGATCGATAGGGCTCCTCGCCGATCAGCGTCTAGGCTACCGCCGCGATTTCGCGCGTGCAACCGCTGCGCGGTCTCGACCTCGGCTGCGCAGTCGCCGCATGGCTCTTGCCGGATTTGCCGCAAACGCTAAGACAAGGCAATGGCCATTCACGACGCAGCCTCGCAGCGATTGTTCGTCGCCGATGACCTCAGGGCCGGGCAAGATCTGATACTGGGCGACGATCAGGCCCATTACCTCGTTCATGTGCTTCGCATGAAACCAAGCGCAGCCGTGCTGGTCTTCAATGGCCGCGACGGCGAATGGTGGGCGACCTTGGCTGATGTGAAAAAGCGCTCGGCCACTCTCGTTGTCGATTGTCAGGTGCGGCCGCAAGTTGCGGGACCGGATATTGCCTACCTGTTCGCGCCCTTGAAGAGGTCGCGCCTCGACTACATGGTGCAGAAGGCGACGGAACTTGGAGTCGCGACGCTCGAACCTGTGCTGACGCGGCGAACCATCGCCGAGCGTGTCAATCTCGACCGCATGCGGGCCAATGCGATCGAAGCCGCCGAGCAATGTGGCGTGCTGCGCGTGCCCGACGTGCGGGCGGCGATGACATTGGAGCAGCGGCTGGCGACGTGGGACGCCGGTCGATCGCTGATTGTTTGCGATGAAAGCGCCAAGGCCCGCGATCCGATAACAGCCTTGCGGCAAGTTCCCGCTGGGCCCGTCGCGGTGCTCGTCGGCCCCGAGGGTGGGTTCTCGCCTGACGAATTCGAGCGCCTCGCTGGTTTGCCGGAGGTTTATCGCATCTCGCTCGGTCCGAGGATCATGCGGGCCGATACGGCTGCCGTCGCGGCCCTTGCCCTCGTCAACGCGACCCTCGGTGACTGGACGTGATGACTTGGCAACGGCAGTGGGCTGGATCGCGAGACGGTGGGGTGACACCGTCGCCGGTGGCTGAGCGCCACACTCAACGGCTGCATGCTGCTCGAGTACCCTTGTAACGACGCTGGCCTCCCGGCATAACGATCGGCGATAGCATGCCCTGTTGGCTTGCGCCCGGCATATCCGGCGCAGGTTTGGGCCGGTCCGAGGCCTGGGAATGTCGACGCGAGAGCAAGGAGCGCAGAGCCCAACCGTCGACACACGCGACGATCTCATCGGCTGGATCGCCGAAGGCGAGAAGCCGAAAGCGCAATGGCGTATCGGCACCGAGCACGAGAAATTCGTTTTCCAGACCGGAACTCTCGACCCGGTCCCGTATGCAGGGACGGCCGGCATCCAAGCCTTGATGCAGGAGTTGATCCGCCGCTATGGCTGGCTCGCCATCAGGGAAAACGATACGATCATCGCTTTGAAACGCCCGCATGGAGAAATGGGCGGTAACATCAGCCTTGAGCCGGGCGGCCAATTCGAACTTTCGGGTGAGCCCCTCGAGACGCTGCACGAAACGGCCGCAGAAACCGAGCAGCATCTGCGCGAAGTGCTGGACGTCGGCGAAGATTTGCAGATCGGGTTTCTGGGTGTCGGCTTCTCGCCGAAGTGGCGTCTTGAAGACGTGCCGACAATGCCAAAGCAGCGCTATCAGGTGATGACCCGCTACATGCCGCAAGTCGGTAGTCGCGGTCTCGATATGATGTATCGCACCGCGACGGTCCAGGTGAACCTCGACTTTGCCAGCGAAGCCGACATGGTCAAAAAGCTGCGCGTGTCGCTGGCGCTGCAACCGATCGCGACGGCGCTATTCGCCTCATCGCCGTTCACCGAGGGCAAACCCAACGGCTTCCAGTCGATGCGCAGCGAAGTTTGGCGCGATACCGACCGGCGGCGCACCGGCATGCTGCCGTTCGTGTTTGAGTCCGGCATGAGCTACGCGCGCTATGCCGACTACGCACTCGATGTGCCGATGTATTTTGTGTATCGCGAAGGCCGGTACATCGACGTGGCGGGCGCGTCATTTCGTGATTTTCTGGGTGGCAAGCTCAAAGGCCTCGAAGGCATGCGCCCGACCGTCGATGACTGGTCAGATCATTTGACGACCCTATTTCCAGAAGTCCGCATGAAAAGGTTCTTGGAAATGCGCGGCGCGGACGGCGGGCGTTGGCAGTCGATCACGGCGCTGCCGGCGTTTTGGACCGGGCTTCTGTATGATGAAGCGGCCCTCGATCAGGCCTGGCAAGTAGTCAAGGACTGGACCGCCGAGGAGCGCGAAGCCTTGCGCAACGATGTGCCCAGGGGCGGACTGAAAACAGTGTTTCGCAAGACGACGGTGCGCGAGATCGCCCGGCAAGTCCTGCGGATATCGCGCGTCGGGCTAAAAAATCGCAAGAAAATCAACGATAAGAACCAGGATGAGACGATTTATTTGGCGCCGCTGGACGCGATCGCCGGCAACGGGCGGACGGTCGCCGACGAGCTTTTAGCTCGCTATAGCGGCCCGTGGAACGGCAACATCGATCATATCTTCGAAGAGTTTGCATTCTAACCGCAAGGCGACATGGCCCGTCGATGGTTCTGTCGGGCGGCCTCCTGCAAACAATTCAGCTTTCATTCATGCAGATCGCGCTACGCGTAAGGCTCAGCTTGGTGCAAAGACCGGTGACATCGTTGGCGGCAGACGTCCGGCGAGGGCACGGGAGGTTATGTCATGGTAATGACGCGTGCGGCAGGATTGGCGACATCGGCAGCGATCGCGGCTGCGGTATCCCTGTTTGCCGTCACCTCGGCGGCCGCCGATCAGTGTGTGGACAAATGCCGGGCTGCAAACAATCAGTGTCGCATCGCGACGAAAGGGACGTCGTCGGCGTGCGATAGTCAGATGCAGGCGTGCATCGACGGTTGCCGCGCACGGCGCTAGATCGGCAAGGATCGCGTCACGCAAATCCTCCATACACGCGCCTGCATTGCCGAACACGGTGATCAACGCCGGATCAGGCGTCGGCTCCCCTGCTTGTCATTTTTAGCATAGTTTTTGTTGGCTTCGGTGCGTCGGCGCTCGCCGCCGCCGGTGCATGTGGCCGGGCATGCGAGATGTCGCGCTCGAGAATTTCGGCGAAGAAATCAATAAAAGCGGTGACTTTCGCCGGCATGAATTCGCGGCATGGATAAATGGCGTAAATCGCGTTTTTGGCTGAGCCTTGATACTCGGGCAGAACGACGACGAGTTCGCCGCGCGACAGTTCCGGGCCGATATCCCAGGTGGCGCGCAACGCCAATCCAAGGCCCTGCATCAAACCGGCGCGAACGAACTCAGCGGAATTCGATCGCATATTGCCCTTGACGCGAAGCTCGTGGGGACCGTCGGGACCATCGAGCCGCCATAGATCCTGCGCTCCCGCGATCAGGCAATTGTGGGAATTCAAATCAGCCAGCGTTCGCGGCGTGCCGGCGCGCGTCAGATACGAGGGTGCAGCGCTAATGACGCGGCGCTCATTGCAGAGCTTGCGCGCAACCAAAGAACTATCCTCCAATTCGCCGATGCGGATGGCCAAGTCATAACCTTCGCGGATGATATCGACGAAGGTGTCCGTCAACTGCATATCGATTTCGATGTCGGGATAGCGGGCGAGGAAATCCGGCAGATGCGGGGCGATATGCAACCGATTGAAGGATGTCGGGGCGGAGATTTTCAAGACCCCGCGCGGCTTGGTATTGCGCCGGCTGACGTAGTCTTCGGCTTCTTCACACAGACTGAGGATGTCGACGACTCGGCGAAAATAGCCTTCGCCGGTCTCGGTCAGCGTCAATTGCCGGGTGGTGCGCTGAAACAAGCGAGCGCCGAGGCGTTCTTCCAGCAAGCTGATGCGCTTGGAGACGACGGCTGGAGAAAGGCCCATCTCTCGGCCGGCCATGGACATGTTGCCGGTCCGCGCCACGCGTGCAAAAATGTCAAGGTCGCTGATCGCGGTCACGTTTGGATCTCTCGATGCGTGCGTTCTGGGACCGGTCATGGGTGAAATCCCGCGAATATGTTCTGCCAGACTAAAGTGTCTTGCTAAATCGTGTTAGCAGAAGGACTGTTATTCCCTGCAAACCGTAAACCCGCCATATCGTCAATGCGACGCCTAAATTGACTGGCAAATCGGAGCTTTGCAGATGGGCTGACTAGCTGCTTGGCCGTAACAGTTCGCGATGCCATGCAAGGCGATCGGGCCGAGCTTCGCCATAAAGAGCTCGCTGCCGAAGATTGGCCGCTGAGAGTTTGCCGCCGAAGGATGGATGAATGTCACGTGTCGCGATGCCCGAACCCGATGCAGGTCCGCTCCAGCGGCGTTCGATTATCGTCGACGATTTGGCGCGTCTGGTCGGACGCGGCGCGCTCATTTGGGATGAAGACGGTCGCCGCGCCTACGAAACCGATGCGCTGACGGCCTACCGCAGCATGCCGTTGCTGGTCGTATTGCCACGCAGCACGGAGGACGTGTCGAAGATCCTGCGCTATTGCTACGACAACAGCCTGAAGGTCATCCCGCGCGGCGCCGGTACGTCGCTGTGTGGCGGCGCTCTGCCGACCGAAGATGCGGTGGTCCTGTGTGTCTCGAAGATGAAACGAATTCTCGACGTCGACTATGCCAATCGAACCGCCCGCGTCGAAACCGGCATCACCAATCTCGCCATCTCGGGAAAGGTCGCCGAAAAGGGGTTCTTTTACGCGCCCGATCCGTCATCGCAGCTGGCGTGCACGCTGGCTGGAAATTTGGCTATGAATTCCGGCGGCGCGCACTGCCTGAAATATGGCGTCACGACCCACAATGTGCTCGGCCTCAAGATGGTGCTGATCGATGGCGCCATCGTCGACATCGGCGGCTCCTGTCTCGATGCGCCGGGCTACGATCTGCTCAGCTTGGCGATCGGTTCGGAAGGGCAGCTCGGTGTCATCACCGAAGCAACGGTGCGGATTTTGCGTGCGGCCGAGGGCGCACGACCAATGATGCTCGGCTTCGATGCGCCTGAAACGGCGGGAGCCTGTGTCGCGGCGATCATCGGGGCGGGTATCATTCCAGTCGCCATCGAATACATGGACCGTCCAGCCATCGCGGTGTGTGAAGCCTACGCCGGCGCCGGATATCCGCTCGACGTCGAAGCGCTGTTGATTGTCGAGGTCGAAGGCTCCGATACCGAGATCGCGTCTCTGCTCGCGCAAATCTCTGAGATTGCGCGCCCGTTCGCGCCAAAAAGCATCGAGATCAGCGCCGATGCCGATCAAAGCGCGCGCATTTGGGCCGGTCGCAAGGCGGCATTCGGAGCCATCGGCCGCATTTCCGATTATTATTGCATGGATGGCACAATTCCGCTTGGCGCCCTGCCGCATGTGCTGACAAGGATCAGCGAAATCTGCGGCGGCTACGGTCTGAAGGTGGCGAATATTTTTCATGCCGGCGACGGCAATCTCCACCCGCTCATTCTGTATGATGCCAACGATCCGGACAGCAACGAGAAGGCGGAAGCGGCCGGTGCCGATATCTTGAAACTCTGCGTTGAAGTCGGTGGCTGCTTGACTGGCGAACATGGGGTTGGAATTGAAAAGCGTGATCTGATGTCCGTGCAGTTCTCACAGACCGATCTCGCCGTCCAAATGCGCATGAAAAGCGTGTTCGATCCGGCTTGGCTACTCAACGCGGCCAAAGTCTTCCCGCTCGCTTCAAGCGAGCCGATGCGCGCGGCCATGAGGTTTGAAGCGCCGGCAGCAGCCTGAGCATCATTCAATTTGCCCGGCGCCTTCGCCGGACGATCAGGAGCCCCTCGTGACTCAGATGTTGCGTCCCGCCGCAGAGTGGGAGCTGCAATCGATGATTGCCAAGCTGGTGACCAACCGGCAGACGGCGGAAGTGGTCGGCAATGGCGCCTTGCGCAATGCTGGCCGCGCCGTTGACGCTGATGTCGTCGTCACGACGGCGTCCCTGCGCGGGCTGACGCTCTATGAGCCGACTGAACTCGTGATGTCGGCACGATCTGGCACGCCACTCGCCGATATCGAGGCGGAACTCGGTCTACGAGACCAAATGCTGCCGTTCGAGCCGATCGATATGGGGCCGACGACCGGCTCACCGGAGGGCGCGCTGTCGATTGGCGGCGTGTTTGCAACCAACGCATCGGGCGCGCGCCGCATTACGGGTGGAAGCGCGCGCGACCACTTGCTCGGACTGCGGGCGGTCAATGGCCGGGCAGAACTTTTCAAATCCGGCGGCCGGGTGATGAAAAACGTCACCGGGCTCGATGTGGCGCGCGGTCTCACCGGAAGCTGGGGCACGCTGGCGATCATCACCGAGGTAACCTTCAAGGTCGTGCCGCAGCCGGCTGCGACGGGGACGCTTGTTTACACCGGGCTGCCGGATGATCTGGCTGTCGAAGTTTTGACAACGGCACTCGGTACGCCGTTCGAGGTCTCGGGCGCGGCGCATATCCCCCGCCGCATGGCCGCGCGCCTGAAGCTTGTGGCTCTCGCTGATGCAGGCACCGCGCTGACCCTGCTGCGGCTCGAAAATTTTCCGGCCGCCGTTAGCGAGCGGCAGGGGAAATTGCAAGCGGCGCTGAAAGTCTACGGCACGCCGATGCTGCTCGACACGGCCGCGTCGCGAGCGCTTTGGCGTGAATTGCGATCGCTGTCGATCCTGCCCTATTCTGCGGATACCAGCTTGTGGCGCATCTCATGTGTGCCGACCAAGGGGCCGGAAATCGTCGCCTCGATCCAGAAATCGATGAAGGCCGACGCGTTTTACGATTGGTCGGGTGGGCTTGTGTGGCTTGAGGTGCCGACCGCGGCCGATGCCGGTTCAGCGGATGTGCGCCGCGCCGTGGCGGTTCGCGGCGGGTATGCAACGCTCGTTCGCGCATCGCCTCAGGTGCGGGCGACGGTCGAAGTTTTCGAGCCGATGAAGCCCGAGATCGAACGCTTGACGCGCGGCATGAAGACAGCGTTCGATCCGGCCGGAATTTTGAACCGGGGCCGGATGTACGCGTCGATCTGATATTTTGCACGGAAGGCAGCATAGGCTTTATGCAGACCAACTTTACGCCCGAGCAACTCACCGATCCATCGTTGAAGGAAGCGGACAGCATCCTGCGCAAGTGCGTGCACTGTGGTTTGTGTACGGCGACGTGTCCGACATATGTCACACTCGGCGATGAGCGCGACAGCCCGCGCGGCCGCATCTACGCCATCAAGGATATGCTGGAACATGGGCGCGCCTCGCGGCCCGAAATGTCGGTGCATATTGATCGGTGTTTGTCGTGCTACGCCTGCATGACGACGTGTCCGTCGGGCGTCGACTACATGCATTTGGTGGATATTGCCCGGCAGCATATCGAGAAGACCGGAGTACGATCAGCCAAGGACCGCTTGATGCGCTCGGCGCTGGCGGCCATCGTGCCCTATCCACGCCGGTTCCGATTGGCGCTGAAAGCTGCGCCGCTCGGGCGTCGCTTGGCGCCAACTTTGCGCCGCATCGGTCTTCATGAGCTTGCCGCCATGACGGAACTGGCGCCGCTGAATAGCGGAAAATCGGCGCGTTTTTCTGGGCCGGGCACGGCCGAGACGACGGGAGCGCGAACCGGCCGGGTCATTTTGCTTGCTGGTTGCGCGCAGCAGGTGCTGCGGCCGGAGATCAATGACGCCACCATCCGATTGCTGGCCCGCGGCGGCGTGGATGTGGTGGTGTCGGCGGGCTCGGGGTGCTGCGGAGCGCTGACGCAGCACATCGGCCGCGAACAAGAGGCGCTGATGTCGGCGCGGCGCAACGTCGATGCCTGGGCCAAGGATATGGCGAGAACACCGGTCGATGCGATCATCATCAATGCGTCGGGGTGCGGCACCACGGTCAAAGACTACGGCCACATGCTGGCGCGCGATCCGACGTACGCGTCTGAAGCTCGCAAGATGTCGGCGCTGACCAAAGACATCAGCGAATTTCTCACAGGCCACAATATCGGACCGCCAAAGCGCTGGTCGAGCATCAAGGTCGCCTATCATGCGGCGTGCTCGCTGCAACACGGCCAGCGCGTCACGCATCAGCCGCGGACGCTTCTCAAGAACGCCGGGTTCACGGTTGTCGATATTGCGGACGGGCATTTGTGCTGCGGGTCGGCTGGCGTCTACAACATTCTGCAGCCGAAAATTGCCCGGGAATTGCGCGACCGCAAGACGGCCAACATCAAATCGCAACGCCCCGACGTCGTGGCAGCAGGCAATATCGGCTGCATTTCGCAATTGCAGGCAGGGCTCGACATTCCGGTCGTCCATACCGTCGAGTTGCTCGATTGGGCTTACGGCGGTCCGGTCCCGACCGGCATGGAAAATCTCAAGCAATATGCGACGGACGTGCCGCAGCCGCGCCGTGCCGTTGACGACTACATTTCAGTATGACCGGGTTCGAAGACGAGACTCGCTGGAACGAGGCGCTGCGTCAGCAGCTGCTGCGAAAACTGCGTGGCAAGGCCAAGCCCGTTGGCGCAATGGGGCGCATTGAAGATTTGGCGGTGCAGATCGGCGTCGCGACCGGCTCGATCGAGCCGGACCTTGGTGGCGCGCGCGTCGTCGTTTTTGCCGGAGATCACGGGCTCACGGCCGAAGGCGTGACGGCGTATCCGTCAGTTGTCACGCGCGACATCGCAAAGCTCGTTTTGGATGGCGGTGCGGGTATCAATATCTGCGCGCGCGCGGCGGGCGTCGATGTCGTTCTTGTCGATGCCGGCTTGCTGCGGCCGCTCGCGCCTCATCACCAGCTTCTCGACCGCCGCATCGCCGCCGGAACCCGCAATTCGCGGCGCGAACCGGCAATGACCGAAGAACAGTGTCAGGCCGCGCTCATCGAAGGCCGGGCGATCGATGCCGGCCTTGGACACGACGGCGTCGGGATTGTTGCATTCGGAGAAATCGGGATCGGCAATACGTCGGCGGCTGCGTTGGTCGCACACACGCTGACCGGTGTCGAACTCGTCAAGCTCGTCGGGCCCGGCGCTGGCGTGCCGCCACTCGGCCTCGACCACAAGCTGCAGATTTTGCAGGAGACGCTCGCCTGCGCGCCGATCAAGGCGCCAGATCTCGCCGCTAGAGCCATTGAGACACTGCGCCAGTTCGGCGGATTTGAAATGGTTATGATGGCGGGTGCCATGGTGGCCGCAGCGAGTGCCCGTCGCATCATCATCGTCGATGGGTTCATCGGCACGGCTGTGGCCATCGCGGCTGCGGCTATGCATCCCGGAACACTTGATCATTGTGTCTTCGCGCATTGCTCGTCCGAACCGGGGCATCGGGTCCTGCTCGACTATCTCAACGTCGAGCCGCTGTTCGAATTAGGGCTGAGGCTTGGCGAGGGGACGGGCGCGGTGCTTGCCGTTCAACTCGTTCGGGCGGCGGAATACATGCTGCGCGATATGGCTGATTTGCCGGGCGACCATCCGGCATGATTACGCGAGAACTGCAAAACATCCTGGCTGGCGTACAGTTTCTGACCCGCATCCCGGTTCCGGGCGTCGTCCACTATGAGCCCGACTGGCTGTCGAGCGCTGCCAAATATTTCCCGCTCATCGGCGCCGCGGTCGGTGCTATCGCGGCGGCGGTTGTGGTGACGGCGTCACTTGTCTTGCCGCAACCCATTCCGATGGTCATGGCAATCGTCGCCGCTATCGCGCTCACCGGCGCGCTGCATGAGGACGGCCTCGCCGACACCGCCGACGGCTTGTTCGGTGGGATGACACGGGAGCGACGTCTCGAAATCATGAAGGACAGCCGGATTGGCACCTTCGGGGTGATTGCGGTCATATCTGTCCTTGCGCTGAAGATCTCGGCTCTACAGGCGCTGGACGCGGTGATGGCAGCGTACACGCTGGTGGCGGCGCACGCGGGCGGTCGCTTCGCAGCTGTGCTGGCGATGGGTTCGCTGCGTTACTCAGGCATCGAGGATGCGGCGAAAGTTACGCCGCCAGCACACCGGATTGCCGCCAGCCAAGTTGCCATCGCAGCCGTCTTTGCTGTCACCATTGGTCTCATCTGTTTGCCGATATCGACATTTGTGATCAGTTTCGTGGTCGGGCTGGCGGCTTCGGCGTGTCTTGGCATCGCAGCCAAACGTCGCATTGGTGGTTACACCGGCGACGTTCTCGGCGGCATCGAGCAAGTCTTCGAGGCTGGGTTTATGGTGACCGCTGCGGCACTGATAGCGGGGCCAGGATAACCGCTGAAACGCCGCCCGCAGTGGCGAACGCTGGCGTGATTTACCAAGAGATGCCGGGGCGCTGCGGCCCGGCATCGCCGCACTTTCACCTGCTGGATCGTTCCGCTATAACGGCGCGAATATTCGTTTTTCGGCATTTCAAGGTGCTAAGGCAACCTTCAAAACCATGTCTCAGAGCAACAAAGACGCGCCAAACGCGGCGCTGCCCCCTGCGGCGCCTGTCGCAAGATTGGCCAAGGGGTTTCGCGATATCGAGGCTGCCGAACTCGCTGGGCTGCAGAGCATGCTCGGCGTCATCCGCGGGGTCTATGAAAGTTATGGCTTCGACGCACTCGAATCACCGGCGCTTGAATATACCGATGCGCTTGGCAAGTTTTTGCCCGATCAAGATCGGCCGAATGCCGGCGTGTTTTCGTTTCAAGATGACGACGAACAGTGGATGAGCCTGCGCTACGACCTGACGGCGCCGCTTGCGCGCTTTGTGGCGCAGAATTTTCAGACGTTACCTAAGCCGTTTCGTCGTTATGCGTTTGGACCTGTCTATCGCAATGAAAAGCCTGGGCCAGGGCGGTTTCGGCAGTTCATGCAGTTCGATGCCGACACGGTTGGCGCTGACAGCATCGCGGCCGACGCGGAGATGTGCATGCTCGCCGCCGATGCGTTGGAAGCGCTCGGCGTCAAGCGCGGCGATTACGTCATCCGGGTCAATAACCGGAAAATTCTCGATGGAGTTTTGGATGTTGCCGGACTTGCTGGCGATGTATCCGGGCGCAAGCTGATCGTTCTGCGTGCGATCGACAAGCTTGATCGGCTTGGCATCGATGGCGTCCGGCAACTGCTCGGTGCTGGTCGAAAGGACGACAGCGGCGACTTCACCAAGGGCGCTGGGCTTAGTCCCAAGGATACCGAAACGGTCATCGCATATGTCGAGTGCGAGAATCGCGATTCCGCCGCGACACTCGCAAAACTTGGGGAGCTGGTGGCGCAATCCGAGGTCGGCAGTCAGGGCGTCGGCGAGTTGCAAGAGATCGCGTCCTTGATCGCAGCGAGTGGTTATGGCGATGGACGCATCCTTGTCGATCCGACGTGCGTGCGCGGTCTCGAGTATTATACCGGCCCGGTTTTCGAGGCCGAACTGACGTTTGAAGTCAAAGGCGATGACGGCAAGCCGGTGCGCTTTGGATCGGTTGGCGGCGGCGGCCGGTACGACGATCTCGTGGCGAGGTTCACCGGACAAAAAGTACCGGCAACCGGCTTTTCAATGGGCGTTTCGCGGCTGCAAGCAGCGCTCACCCATCTCGGCGAACGACCGAAACAGGCCCTTGGGCCAGTCGTCGTGCTAGTGATGGATCGCGAGCACATCGCCGACTATCAAAAGTTGACGCAACGGCTGCGGAGCGCTGGCATTCGCTCTGAAATGTATCTCGGCTCATCGGGCATGAAAGCCCAGATGAAGTATGCCGATAAGCGCAATAGCCCCTGCGTCGTCATGCAAGGTTCGGACGAACGCGCCAAAGGTGAGGTGACGCTGAAGGATTTGTTTGAAGGCGCGAAAGCGGCGGCCGCGATCAAGGATAACAAGGAATGGAAAACGTCGCGTCCGGCCCAACTCGCGGTGGCCGAAGCTGATCTGGTTGCGGAAGTCGGCCGGATCGTCGCGCGCTATCAGGCCGGGACCGAGGGTTGATCGGCAATGGCCACAGAAATTGCCCAATCGTTCGAGGCGCTTGAAGCGCAAGCGCAACTGCTGATGTCGGTGTTCACGAAGGCCGGACATGAAGCAGTCGCGCCGGCGATCATTCAACCGGCTGACGTTTATCTGGACGTCATCGGTGAATCGCTGCGCGCACGGACCTATGTCTTCACCGATCCCGATGGTGCCGAATTGTGCCTGCGTCCCGACTTGACGGTGCCGACATGCCGACTACATCTTTCGCGCAATGGTGCGGCCGAAACACCGGCTAAATATTGTTACAATGGCCCGGCATTCCGGTTTCAGGCGCAGGGAGCTGACGCTGCACATCCGCGCGAGTTTCGCCAAGCGGGCATCGAGCGATTTGGCGATGTGGAACGCGAACGCGCCGAGGCAGAGACGGT
>JAIEPV010000057.1 GCA_019748215.1 Hyphomicrobium sp. | reverse complement strand
TGCATTCAATGAAAGACATGCAAACCGCACTTCCCGATGGCTTAATGATCGGCGCGGTGTTGCCGCGTGAAGATGTGCGAGATGCGTTTATATCGCTGCGCCACCAGAGTTTGGCTGACCTGCCCGCCGGCGCCGTGGTCGGCACGTCATCGCTGCGCCGCCAAGCGCAACTCCTGTTTACGCGGCCGGATCTCACTGTCGTCGGCTTTCGCGGGAACGTGCAGACCCGCCTGAAAAAGCTGCAAGACGGTGTTGCCGAAGCCACCTTCCTCGCTGTCGCCGGCTTAAAACGGCTCGGCATGGAAGACCGCATCACAGCGCCAGTGCCGATCGAGCAAATGCTGCCGGCCGTGGCTCAAGGCGCGATCGCTCTTGAAATTCGTTCCGGAGATACCGCCAGCGCCGATATGATCGCGCCCTTGAACGATGCGTCTGCGGCGCTTGCGGTGACGGCTGAACGCGCGTTTCTCACCCGGCTCGAAGGCTCGTGCCGAACCCCTATCGCTGGCTATGCGCACCTCAGCGACGGCCTTTTGATGTTTCGCGGCCAAGTGTTGTCGCCCGATGGCGCGAAAGGGTACGATGTCGCGCGCCACGGCGCCCCCGAGCACGCCCACGACGTAGGCCTGGAAGCGGCCGACGATGTGTTGTCAAAAGCGGATGCGAGCATTCTCGCAAGATCGCACGCTTAATGCGTATTCTGCTGACTCGGCCCGAATCCGACGCGCAAGATCTGAAAATGCGGCTCGAAGTGCTTGGCCACGTCGGTATTCTAGCGCCGCTCCTGCAGATTGAATACGTGAACATCGTCGAATCCGCGTTTGCCGGTGCAGGCGCCCTCGTCGCTACCAGCCGCCACGGTTTAACGGCACTGGTCGACGCCGGCGTTTTGGCGTCGGCGCTTCCGCTGCCAGTGTTCACGGTTGGCGAAGCGACGGCTTCGCGTGCCCGTGAACTTGGCTTCCAACGCGTCATCGCGGGTGCCGGGACGGCCGCAGACTTGGTGCCGCTGATCCTTGCCGACCCGGTCGCCCACACGCGCCAACTGGTCCACCTCGCGGGCGATCACCTCGCCTTCGACCTGCAGGCAGCGCTCGCCCACGATCACGTCATCGTCGTGACGGTTCCGGCCTATCGCTCGATTGCCGCCACAGCATTGCCCAAGCCCGTGGTAGAGCAGCTCGCCGGCAAGGAAATCGACGCTGTCGTCTTGATGTCGCCGCGGACGGCGCAGACATGGATCAACGTTGCAAGCGAGCTGCCTGAGCCGTCCGCGACGTCCAACCTCTTGCATGTCTGCGTGTCTGATGCCGTTGCGGCAGCGCTTGCCGACGCATGGGCCAAATCACGGCCCCATGACGCCAGTTCGGAGTTAAAAATTCACGTGGCCAGCCGGCCTGCGCGCGAAGAAATACTTGCTCTCATTGGTCGCCTAGCGGCACAGTGACAGACAGAGTAAGACAACTGACGACAGCAGTTTTCGGCTCCAAGTTTGCTCCACGTCTGCTGCGGACACGTAATCGCATGAATGCACCCGGCAGTGCCGTCGAACCCAGCAGTTGGGCGCAGAACCTTGGGCTGAAGATCTCATCTGCGACGTGGACGCGCCAGGCTCGCCGGAGCGACTACCGATCCACATCAGTGCCCATTCGTGGGTTTCGCTCGCACAAGTACAGAGGCGTTTGCTCCCATGGCAGATAAGACCGGCGATCAGCCCAAAAATCCATCCGCTGGTGAACCACCAAGTGCGGGCACGCCACCAAAGCGGCCATTCGCCACGATTGATTTGAAAGCCACCGAGATCAAGGTAAAGCCGCTGAGCGATCGCGGGGCCGCCGCAGCGTCGAGTTCGTCTGCGACAGCTACGACGGGGACCAATCCCGGCCCCGCACCAGCTTCGACATACGCGACGGCGACCGGCACCGAACCAAAGGGCGAGGCTGCCAGCAGTGCATCACCGCCGAAGACGGGCACACCGTCGGCCGCCGCTCCAGCCACAGCATCGGGCTCGGCGCACAGCGCCTCGGCGCGAGCAAATGCGCCAGCAGCGCCTGCGCCATCCGACCAGATTATCATCAAGACGCGTGGCGGAATTTTCTCGCATGTCGCAGCCGGCCTGATCGGCGGCGTGCTTGCGCTCGCTGGAGCTGAATGGGCCCTGCCGCAACTTGGAATTCATGGCACGACGTCTCGCATCGCCGACACGACGTCGGCGTTGGCAGCACGCGTCGCATTAATTGAACAAAAAGGTCTGAGCACCGATACCGCGCTGAATGCCGACCAAACCGCGCGGCTTGCTGCAATCGAAAAATCCGTCGGCCAAATTCCACAGCTGACCGAAAGCCAGGCGCGGCTGGTTGCCGACACAAAAGCTGCCCTCGCCGCAGCGGCCAGCGACGCTGGCGCACCTGAACAGCTGACCCGGCTAAGTGCCATCGAGGAAAAATTCAAGGCACTGGTCGAGGCCGGCGCCAGCGACCCCAACGGGAACAGGCTCGCCCAGCTCGCGGCCTTGACCGGCAAAGTTGCCGACCTCGAAACCAGCCTTTCGACACAGCTGACAGCGTTGCGCAAGAGTGTGGCTGAAGACGTCGAGGGACGCATCATCGCCGCAACCGAAGCCAGCGAGGCGGCCAAATCAGGCACCCAGCGCATCGACCGTGATGTCGCAACAGTTAAGGGTGATGCAGCGCGCCTCGAAGAACGCCTGCTGGCAATGAAAGCTGAAACCGATCGAACGGCTGCTGCGGCGCAGCTCGCGCAGGAAAGCGCCGCTGCCCTCAAGTCCGAATTGGATGCCGCCAAATCCACCTTCGCCAAACCTGCCGACATCGCAGCCGTCATCGGGCCCGTTGCTTCGCGACTGACCACAATCGATCAAAGTATTCAGGCCGTCATGAAAGCCGAGGACCAGCGGCGCAGCAACGCGGAGCGCATTGTGCTGGCTTTGGAGCTGCAAAATCTCAAGCGCGCATTAGGTGCAGGCGGCAGCTATGGGGCGGAACTCGCCAGCCTGCAAAAAGCCGCTGACGCGAGCGTCGACCTCAGTGCGCTCGATAAATTCAAAGACGTCGGCGTGCCGTCGGCGGACGTTCTTACAAAAGAATTCCGCACGGTCGCCTATGCCGCTATCGATGCTGATATCGAGCCGGCTGAAGGTGGCGTTATGGATCGTTTGCTGGCCGGCGCGAAGTCCGTTGTCCGCGTTCGCAAGGTCGATCACGCCGCCGAAGATAAAACAGCAGAGGCGGTTGTCGGCCGTATGGAGATCGCCCTGAAGGACGGTCGACTGGGAGATGTCTTAAGCGAGTCCCGCGACCTCGGGCCCAAAGCTTTAGATGCCGTCAGGCCCTTCCTCGATAAAGTCGCCGCTCGCGTCAGCGTCGACGACGCCGTCGAAAAGCTCGATAGTCAGCTAAAAACCTCCTTGAAGCCGGACGCTGCGGCGGCGCCTGCTCCGTAATTGCTTCGCTCAATCGTTCGTCGTCATTTCGGCTCAACCGCGTAGTGTCATCCAAGGGTTCGCGTCATGGTGCGTCTTGTTATTTATCTTCTGGGCGTCGCCTTAGCCGCCAGCGGTTTGGCTTGGCTTGCCGACCGGCCGGGCACGCTGCAGATCGCGTGGCAAGGCTATGACATCGAAACATCAGTGTTCCGCGCTGCCGTTCTGTTGGCGTTGGCGATCGCCATCGCGGTTTTTCTCTGGTCGATCTGTCGCGCCATTTGGAATAGTCCGGCCGCCGTCGGGGAACGCATCGTCATGCGGCGCAAAAGGCGCGGTCTTGATGCGCTATCGAGCGGCATGATTGCCGTCGGCGCCGGCGACAAGGCCTTGGCGACCCGCTATGCGCTGCAAGCGCGCAAGTCATTGCCGCATGAGCCGCTGACGCATCTGTTGCGAGCTCAAGCCGCGCAATTGTCGGGTGATCGCGCCACCGCGCGGCGCATTTATGAAGCGATGCTGACCTCACCGGAGACCGAGCAACTTGGCCTCCGCGGGCTCTTCCTCGAGGCTGAACGTGAAGGTGCACCGGACGCCGCACAGCAATTCGCCGGCCGGGCAATGAAGGCCAATCCGAAACTCGGGTGGTCGTGCGAAGCCCTATTCGACCTCCAGTGCCGCGGCAAAGATTGGGATGGCGCTCTCGAGTCATTGGCGCACGCCAAGCGCAGCGGCCATCACGACAAAACCTCGAGTGATAGAAAGCGCGCGATTTTGCTCGCCGCCAAGGCACAGGACCTTGAAGAGGCTGAAACCGATACCGCGTTGTCTTGCGCTGTCGAAGCCCACACGCTAGCGCCCGAGCTCGTGCCGGCTGCTGCCGTCGCCGGCCGCATCTTGGCGTCGCGCGGGCAGACCGGAAAAGCCGCGAAAATTGTCCAGAAAACCTATACGAAATCGCCGCACCCTGATCTGGCAACTGCCTACGCTCATGCCCGCGTCGGCGACAGCGCGCGAGATCGCTTGGATCGCATCCGGCAACTCGCGGCACTCAACCCGCACTCAATCGAGAGCCCGATCGCGGTCGCGACGACCGCAATCGAAGCCCGGCTATTCGACGACGCGCGCATGGCGCTGGAGCCGCTGCTTGCCAACCGTCTCACGCAGCGCGTTGCCACACTCATGGCGCGCATCGAAGCCGGCGAGAACGGCGATAAGGGGAAAGTTCGCGAATGGCTGGCCCGCGCCGTGACCGCTGCCCGCGATCCGGTTTGGATTGCCGATGGCGTGATCTCTGATCAGTGGGAGCCAATCTCCCCGGTTGATGGTAGGTTGGACGCTTACCAATGGCGCGTTCCGGTCGAAGCGCGCGATCAAGCGCGTGCCGATATCGTATCCAATCGCCTGGAAGAGCTTCTCGCTCTCGGCCAACGCGATGAAACGGCAAAGACTGTTGTCGCCGACGAAGGCCGTCAATCGCACGTTGACGACGCCGACATGGTAACTTCCGATACGACCTCGACACGTTCCGCCGCTGACCAGGCTGACATGGCGCTCCCGCTAGGTCGCGAGCGCGGGCAAGTTTCAGACAACCCATCAAATCTCGATCGTGGCCCTGCGACGACAAGGGAGCCGCGCGGCGATAAGACATCTCGGGATCAACCAGCGGCTGCCCGGCTCATTCCGCGCGACGACCAGAGCGCCGTGATTACGACGCGGGGTCCAGGATCTCGTGTTCAGGCCGGCCCGTCGCAGGCCGCAATCGCAAGTTCCACGCGCGGCACAAGTGAGCCGGCGCCATCCAAGGTCGCGGTCAACGGCAAGCTGGATTCGAAACTGTTCGTGGCGCCGCGTGCGCCCGATGATCCGGGTCCAGATGATATCGACGATGGCAGCCCCGCGCCCGTACCGCTGCGGCCATATCGAGCCAGCAAGTAGACGAGTAAGGCCGGCGGATTGTCATCGCAATCGGCCGCGCAAGGCCTTGACCTTGGAAGATCGGATCGCTGGGCCGGGCCTTGCAATTGTCCGGCGCAAGGGTTATCCCTCCGCTCGTTCCGGCATATTTGAGTGCCGACGGTAAGCCGCTTTAGCTCAGCCGGTAGAGCACGTCATTCGTAATGACGGGGTCAGGTGTTCGAGTCACCTAAGCGGCACCACATCATCCCTGCGCATTTACTTGACCGCGTCGCGACCGATCCATGTTGGCCGCGCGGTCGGACAGCAAGCCAGATCCGTTCACGCACAGGCTTCAACCGTTTCTATCCGCGATGATGAACGGATCGTCAGCCAATTGCCTCGCTTCGGGCTAACGACAGCCCTCAAATTGCGCCGCGACGCCGCCATCGTGAATTCCGGTGCGAACCACGTCACTCGCGGTTGGCATCGCGCAACACCCACCCCACATCTCCTTCATGAAACCAAGCAACACAACCCTGATCAATATCCTGTACCGATCAACCGCTGATGATCACTCCGCTCCACTGCACCCTGGCGAGGTGCTGCGCGAGGATTTCCTTCCGCATTGCAAGTTCACGGTCGAAACGTTAGCGCAGAAGATGCGCGTTTCTCGCCCGGTCCTGCAAAACCTGCTCGCGGAACAGAGCGCCATTTCGCCCGACATGGCCTTGCGGCTTGGCGAGGCCTTCGGCATGAGCGGCCGGTATTGGCACGCCCTTCAGTTGCAATATGATCTGTGGCAGTCTCGAGCGCAGAACGCAGACACGTCGCGCCGAAGCGTTGACCTCGGTTCCCGCCGCTCGCAAGCAATGCAATCGAGAGCTTGAGCGGCCCGCCATCCGATCGGATCGCCATGCCGGCACGACATCAAGCCAACGATGCACCGGCGCAGGCCGCCCGTGAAGCAGTGGCAGGGCTAACACCGGCGGTGGTCATCAGCGGCGGCTCTCGCGGGCTCGGCTTGGCGTTGGCGAAAGTGTTTGCGGCGCGCGGATCGCGCGTGGTGATCATTGCACGAGATCAAATCGCGCTGACCGCAGCCGCTCATAAGATCGAAGTCGCGACCGGCGTGAAAGCGACGGCGATTGTCTGTGATGTGACATCCACTTCAGCATTCGCGACGATTGCCGAGCAGTTGCAAGCCAACCGGCTGTATCTCGACGTGCTCGTCAACAATGCTGGGATCGGTCTAGCGGGACCTTTCTCATCTCACGACGATCATGACATCGATCGATTGATCGCGATCAATATTGCCAGCGTGACACGGCTAACACGGCGCGCGTTGCCGGATCTCATTGCACGGCGGCGCGGCGGCATCATCAACATTGGATCGCTTGGAGCTTATGTGCCAGGCGCGCACCAAGCGGCGTACTACGCCAGCAAAGCTTATGTGCTCTCACTGACAGAAGCCCTTGCGACGGAGTGCTCAGGAACGAGCGTGAAAATCGCCGTAGCCGTGCCAGGTCCGATCAACACCACGTTCCACGCCGAGATGGGTGCCGAGCAATCGCTGTACCGAACGCTGATACCTCAGATGTCAGCGGATCGCGTTGCACGAAGCATTTATTGGCAGTTTACGCTGGGCAAGCGCGTCATCCTGCCGGGCATCGTCACGCCATGTCTCGCGCTCGCCCTCAAATATCTGCCGCACCCAATCACCGTGCCGCTGGTCGCATGGCTGCTAAAAAAACCGATGGCCTGATTTGTTGCGAGACGTTTGCTTTATCGCAATCTTTTGCAGGCTATCTATAGGGGGAGCGCCGGAGTGAGGTTTCGCGTATCCGGCAATCCTAACGCGGCTGCGCTTTCTCGGGCTTGTTGAGTTCGATCGAGGTGCGGCCGCGTCGCGTTTTGGACGTGAGGCGATGACAGCCGCCTGCTTTGCTCGTCCCGTCGAGGCGATCGAAGAACTTCTTATAAAGCTTTCCGCTGATCCACGAGATGCTCGTCGGTTGCCATCCATGCCAAACCCTCGCTACGGCAAGCGCGCCGCAACTGCTTTGCTGCTGCGCGTCTAGCTTGCGATTTGCGCCAGCGCTGAAACCATCCAAAACTCTGTTGAACATCTGCAGTGCTCGAACTGCGCTGAATCGGAGCTGTGGGAACAACAGCCGCTTCCCAAATTTCCAGCCGCCGAGCCAACTCACCGAGATCAGTGATGAGGACACTCGGCTCGCATACCACAGGCGCACGACTGAAATCCGAAATAGGCACAGAGGTGTGCGTGATTGGCCCAGCCCGCTGCGCAACCGGCGCTGCGCCATTCACGATCGTCAAAATTTTCAAACTCTCGAGCCAAGCTCCATCCGCAGCAATCTCGCGAATGAATGCCCCATAGCCCGCATGACCAGCGGTCGGTCGGTGTGAATAGTCCGCACTGATGTGAGCAACGATCGGCAACGCTTGTCTCCATCCGGTTGTCGACTTGGCGAGGACGCGGGCGAGTTAAAGGAAAGTTTGTGCAGGACTTTTTTAACCCGCCCGCATTTCTACATCAGTGAACAAGACATAGATGCGCGCTTGCGGAGAAAGTTCCGCCAACACCCCAGTTTTGTTTGTTAAAATCGGTTGACGATTCGAGCGCGTGCATCCGGTCGCGATAGGCGAGACACATCGCGAAAGTGGGATCTCGAACTTCGTTAATTGGGGGAATGCTAAACGGTGAGGCGCGACTTGGATCGCGGCGGCGGTGACTTATGTTTTGCCGCGCGCGAGCTAGATTTTTTGGGACCGGGTTTCGTGGCGCAGTTTGTTTCCGCTACTGCTCTTTCAGCAAGCACGGATGCAATATCAAGCTCGGCGACGAGCTTGGCACGCGCGCGGCTAATGCGGCTTTTCAAAGTTCCGACTGCGCAACCGAGAATTGCGGCGGCTTCCTCGTACGACACGCGTTCGACGTAGATCAGCATCATCGCCTCTCGCTGATCGACGGGCAAGCGACGAAGCGCGCTGAGGGTTTGATTGGCGGCGACGACGTTTTCTTGGCTCGGTTGAACAGCGATTGCCGCTGCATGCACGCCGTCGACATCCTCAATTTCGCGGTGAGCCTGACGGCGCTCCATGAGATACACATTGCGAAGAATCGAGAAACACCACGGTCTCAGCGTCGCAAAATCGCGAAGTTCGTCACGCTTGTTCCAGGCGACGAGCAACGTTTCTTGGACAAGGTCGTCAGCGTGATGCTTGCTTCTACACAGCGACAGAGCAAAACGACGCAACTGTGGAATGATCGATACCAACGCCGTTCGGTAATCAACACCTGCAACGCCTGACGTCATGATCCAGTCCGCCGTTTGCATTCCGCGGCAACCAATTGATCTAAAAGATCAATGAAGTGTTGCGGAATGTCTTCACTGACAATCGGCTGAAACGCAGCGCGGAGCCGTTCGCCAATTGCCGCGTCGATCGCGCAGTCAACTGCGGCTAGTCGACTTTCCCCACACGGTGGAGGCAGCGGATCTTTTGCCTCTGTCATGCGTTTTACCCACCGCAGGTCGTCGAAAATGCCGGATGCAATTACGGCTACATCGTATATGCCACGGCTTCGACAACAAAAGGTGAAGGCTATCGGATCTGGCGAGTGACCTTCAGCGCTACGCATCCGATGCAAAAGCCATCAGTCACAGGCTTTTTTTAGTGACAACACTTTATTCATTAGCTGTACTGTTTACTGAACAGCGCTTTTTTTAGCGGCACGGATTTCATGTCTGATTTAAAAAAAGTTCATGACTATCTGCCCTTCGTCAGGCGCTACGCGCGGGCGCTCGCCGGCAGTCAGAAACAGGGCGATGCGCTCGTCTTGGCGACGCTGCAGGCCCTCGTCAATTCGCCGCCCGTCCTTTCGCAAGATCAGACGAAGATACGCCTGTATGAGACGCTGTCGCGCCTCTGGAACAGCGCGGCCGGCGAAGATATAAATCTCAACCGCGCACAACTCATGCCGGAAACCGTCGTTGACGCCCGCTTGTCCGGTCTTACGGCGAGCTCGCGACAAGCTTTTTTGTTGACGGCCATGGAGAGCTTTTCAGTTCCCGAAGCTGCGCAGATCCTCGGCCTGCCGCTCGGTGCATTCGAAGCGGCGTTGACGCAGGCTCGCAAGGAGATTTCCGAGCAGGTCAAGACCGATGTGCTCATTATCGAAGACGAACTCTTTATCGCCGTGCAGCTCGAAGCGCTAGTCAAAGACATGGGCCACACGATCGCCGGCATCGAGAGGACGCAGGCAACGGCCGTGGCGCGCGCGCAGAGTCAGCCGCCTGGATTGATTCTTGCCGATATTCATCTCGCCGACTCCAGCAGCGGCATCGACGCGGTGAGGGAAATTCTTTCAAAACACGATGTACCGGTAATTTTTATTACAGCCTATCCAGAGCGTTTGCTCACCGGTAAACGGCCCGAGCCGACATATCTGATTACGAAGCCCTTTCAAGACGACCACGTTCGCGCAGTGATCAGTCAGGCCATTTTCTTCATCAACATGCCGCAGGTCGCGGCACAAGCTTAGCGAAATGCAATACGTGCTTCCTGCACGTTCGCTAGCGATTCCGGGTGTCTTCCAGCGGAAACGCTATCGTGCACTCAAAGCCTGCAGTCCCGAACGAAACAGTTGACTCGCCGTTGAGTGTAAATTCGACAGCGCGCTTCAACATGAATGAACCGAAACCCTCGCGTTCGGGCAGCGCGGGCGTTGGCCCAGCCCGCTCAACCCACGACAATATGTAACGATCACCGGCGTCACGCGATACGCGCTCGCCGTGGATGGCGACATTGCCGTGATCGTTCGACAACGCGCCGTACTTGACCGCGTTGGTGGCGAGTTCGTAGAGCGTAAGGCCGAGTGTAATCGCAGCTTGCGGCTCAAGCTGCGCTTTGGCGCCAGTAAAAGTTATTCGGTTCGCAAATCCGACAAATGGGATCAGAACCGCCCGCTCGACAACCTTCCAAATATCCGGTTCAACCCAGTCGGTTTCATTCAACAAGTCGTAGGCGCGTGACAAGCTCTGCAACCGCTTTTGCAAAACTTCGCCGAAGGTCTTTGGGTCTGGAAAGGTCGCGATCGTCTGCTGCACAATCCCTTGGACAATCGCGAGCTTGTTTTTGACGCGATGATTCAATTCACCAATGATAAGATTGCGTTGCCACTCGACACGCTTCAAATCATTAATGTCTTCGATGACGGATACGAATTGGATCGGCTGACCAGCATTGTCGCGCAAAAGCGAAACCGTCAAGCGAACCCAAGTGACACCGCCGCCCGCCCGCATGTACCGCTTATCCAAAGCGTAAGATTGCACATCGTTGCGGATAAGCTGCGCGACCAATTCTAAATCCGGCGCTAAATCGTCCGGGTGGGTGATGTCCTGGAAAGTCTTTGTCAGGAGCACGTCGCGCGCATATCCGACGATCTCGCAAACGCGATTGTTGACGTTGATCCAGCGTCCATCGAGACTAACGATGGCAATTCCAACCGCCGCATTCTCAAAAACCCCGCGATAATCATTCAGAGTTTTCGCCAACTGCTCTGCAAGTTGGCCGGCGCGAATGATTTCTGCGGCAAGTTCCAAGTTGGCCCTGGTCAACCGCTGAGAACCGATGTGCTCCAAGTTTTCGGGATAAAAACGCAATAGGACAAGGGCCTCGCGGCCGCCGAGTGCAGGACTGACTTGAAAACCTTCCGTGTGCCAGGTGACGATATCGCCAGCAATGCCTCGAACCGCGAACGTGCCTGGTACAGCCCGGCGAACACTGGCGCAATATTGGATGTAAGTTTCCAGATCCGGCCCTGCATCGACGAACACGTCGTCTATGGACTTGCCAATCAAATTCAGATCGAGATCGCGCAAGGCCGACCGATTGGCTTCGATCACGGTGTGTCCATCGACGAGCATCGATGGACGCTGGTCTCCCGAACACAGGGCGTCGAAGTAATACGTCAATGACGCCGCGTCGCGTCTGTCTGGCTCAAATGCCATGCTCGACCCGCTTGCAATCCTCGAAAACACGTTCGGACGCATCAATAAATGGCGATGCTACTTTTCGAAAAGTCGATAACTGCGAGTGCCCTCGCGACGCATTCCGCAGCCTTAAACAGTAACAACAACGCCGGTCGTCAATTTTGTTCCGGCTTGCTCTGTACGCCTACGCCGAAGTAACGAAAGCCGATCTTGCGCATGTCGTCGGGGCGATAAATGTTGCGCAAGTCGACGAGCAGCGGCGTATTCATCGACGCCAGGATCCGCCGCATGTCGAGCGCACGAAAAGCTTCCCATTCCGTCGCTATGACCAGAACGTCGGCCCCGCCCGCGCAGGTATAGGCGTCGTCGGCGAATGCGATGCCAAGCCCCATTTGCCGAGCGTGATCCATGGCTTTTGGATCGTGGGCGCAGATTTTCGCCCCCGCATCCTGAAGAGCCGTGATGATCGGCAACGATGGCGCTTCGCGCATATCGTCCGTGTTTGGCTTGAAGGCGAGCCCGAGTAACGCCACTTGTTTGCCGCGCAGATCCCCGCCGGCCGCCGAGATCACCCGGCGACCCATGGCACGCTTGCGCTGTTCGTTCACGGCGACGACGGTTTCGAGAACACGCAAAGACACGCCTTGGTCTTGCGCCGATTTCACCAACGCCAGCGTATCTTTGGGAAAACACGATCCACCATATCCAGGCCCTGCATGCAGGAATTTTGAACCGATGCGGTTGTCGAGCCCGATGCCGCGCGCGACCTCCTGCACATTGGCCCCGATTTGCTCGCACAAATCGGCAATCTCGTTGATGAACGTTATCTTGGTCGCGAGAAATGCGTTCGACGCATATTTTATCAGTTCGGCCGTACGACGGCTGGTGAAAAACATCGGTGCTTGGTTGATGTAGAGAGGGCGGTAAGCTTCCGCCATCACGGCTCGCGCGCGATCGTCTTCACAGCCGATGACGATTCTGTCTGGTCGTTTGAAGTCCCAGATCGCGGCCCCCTCGCGCAAAAACTCTGGATTGGATGCGACGCTGACGTGCAAGTCAGGTCGCTCTTCGAGCATGATGCGCTGAACTTCATCTCCAGTCCCGACCGGCACTGTGGATTTGGTGACGACAACCACGTCACCGGGAAGTTCGCGGGCGATCTGACGCGCGGCCGCGAAAACATGGCTAAGGTCGGCATGCCCATCGCTCTGGCGCGACGGCGTGCCGACTGCGATCAAAATCAGCTCTGCGTCGTTGATCGCATCAGTTGTTGATGTCGTAAATCGCAGCCGATCCATAGCGACATTCGAACGGACCAGTTCATCAAGGCCGGGTTCGAAAATCGGCATGATGCCGGCTTTCAGATTTGTTATGCGATCGGCGTCGACGTCGACGCAGGTGACGATGTGGCCGAAATCCGCAAAGCATGCTCCAGAAACGAGGCCGACGTAACCCGAGCCAAAAACCGCCATGCGCATGCTGAGACGTCCGCCCGTTTAGAATTACGAATCATCCGTTCGTCGCTGTTGTTACAGCGGCTAAGATGAAGCGGCAAACGACGACGATGCGCAAATGTCCGCGCATCACGGCTTAAGGTCGGCAATTGTCTGAGTGCGGCCGATACTTCGCCGCGCCATTTAGCCTCGAATGCGGGCTCCGCACGGCTTCGCCGTCACCACACATTTCGCCAAGAGCACTGCATTTTTTTTACAATCCCAGCGAACGCCGCTCGCCAGGCTCAAGCGAGCGTAGGCCGGACCGTAGCGGCCTTCTGCACGCTGCTGCCAATCAATCCGCGCCGCAGTTCGGGCTTTCGCGGTACCGAGGCCGAACACACCGCGTCCGGTGCCGACGCCCTCAATCTGCTGATAGCAGCGACCGACGGTATTCCAGCTTTGAGCTTGTGTGGACGTGGCGACCGCCATCCAGGTGGCCGTCGCGACAGCCACAAGCGCGACCAGTTTTTTTAAACTCTTCACGAATACCTCCCTCGAACTCAAGGCGAACGTCGCAACCGTATGGAAAAACGTCTGGCGACGAGATCGCGAAAGCGCATCACGCCTGAACTGAGCCATACGCGGCAATTGCTGTCAACGCAGCCGCCGCAGTGCTCTGAAAATATGAGAGTTTTATCGGCGCCGCCTCGCCAGGACGCTGCCGCCGTACACAACTGCCAGACGGCCGCATCTTCTGCGGCTCACCCTTCGGACCAGGCAGAGCGCTGAAACACACATCGATCGCACCACATTGGAGTGGCGCGATCGGCATTGAATCGTCTGCGATGGACCGCAGTCATTGCCAATTAGAAATTTATGATACCGCCAACACCGACGAAATCGGCGTCATCGAGATCAGTGATGGCCGCGCTCAGAGCGGCGCCACTTCTTGCGTATACCGCTCTTGACGTACCAGTGGTCGCTGTCGATGGCTCTCCGGCCGTTGTTCAACAGCGTGTCGTTGTTATCTTCCATGCCATAGGCTGCATGGACGAATCTTCTGATCTATAGGCGACAATCTCGGCAGGGGTTCGTTCGCGGTCGGCCGAGCCCATGGGCGAGCATGTCATCGTTTGTTTCGCCACATACCTGTGACGGCCGGTCCATTGCCCGGCGCCTGAAAAGTCGTTACGGCGACAAACCCAACGCCCTCATATCTGTGATTGTTGTTTGGGTTGCTGGACTCCAGATAGGACGGCATATGCTCGGCGTCGATTCGGGTCAGATTCTCCTCAAGAAGCGCGATGCCAACGCCCCGTCCTCTGTGCTCGCTCTTGGTCCCCAGAAGGCTCAGATAGTAGTGCGGTTCATGCCTCGGATGGGCGCGAGCGAAGCGGTCCAAAAGTTCACCAACTTCCGCTGCGCGAGAACCCACGAGGTCGGCGAGTAGGCCGGGCACCTTCAGCTCTGCCTCAGGCGAGAGTTCTGTCCCGTCCGGGGGAATCCAAACGGACACCGTCTCGTATTCATCGGTCGTGAATGTCCAGGGGTAGCGAAGCGCTTGCCCAATGCAGAACGTCCACCAATTCCTTCGAACGACCGGATCGGGAAATGCCCAAGACCACGTTGGATCGTTGAGAAAAGCCTCCGAGACGACATCGATAACTGGCGATGCATCTGTGTTAGTCGCAGCACGAATTGCGAGGCTCATGGCGGCTTCACTTTCAAAAGGCGGACAGCGGTATCATAGTATTTTCTTTGGTGGACTCGTCGACTTCAATATAGGCACGGCATGTCGTCACGTGGCCCCGAGCGGACCGACGCGGGATTCGCTCGAACCGCCGCTAAAGCCTTTCCGACTTTGATATCGACATTCGTTGAGCACACAATTGAGTGACGATTTACTGCGGCGCAAAAGGCCCTATAGCGAGCGCGGAAGGATGAAACTGGGAACAAGTATGTCATTGCAGCGGCGTTGTAATTTTCTGCGATGTATCACCTGCTCGTAACCGTCAGCTGTGATAATCAGTGGCAATGAATACCGTCGAACAAAATCTCGTCAATTGGAAGCAATCGCTCCTATCGAGCATCCCGGTGGGCGGCCTGCTGTCCCGCAACGCGGTCGCGTATAAGTGGAAGGCAACTTTTCGCGTCTGGATGCTGCGTGAGTCCGTGTTCTGGCGGCTGCACGATTTGTTGACGCAATCCTACGCGCTGCATCAGCAGGGGCATGGCCTCGGTGCACGCGTCCTGCTGCGGAGCGGCTTCGAGACGCTCGCCACTCTGATCTACCTCAACGAGCACATGCAACAGGTGCGTGATGGCGAGTTAAACTTCCATGTGTTCGACGAGAAGACGACCAGGCTGCTGCTCGGCTCGAAGAACAACGAGGATGGGCCGCGCTCTCTCAATATCGTTACAGTGTTGACGAAGTGCGACAAGCGCTACCCGGGCCTGATGAACCTCTATGCCAACCTTTCGGAGAGCGCCCATCCAAGCTATGAGGGGCTGTGTATGGGATACTCAAAAATAGATCACGACGAGTAAGAGACAAACTTCTCGAACCGCTGGATGGAACTGTACGGCGACCTGCACCTCAGTTCGATGGAGCTGTGCATGAGCCCGTTCGATCACGAGTATAACCACGTTTGGCCCGCTCTCATGGAAGAGCTTGAAGGTTGGATTGAGGCGAACGACGTAAAACTTGAGGCGACCAAGCACGATCACTGACTTTGGCCTGGGACAGCGCGGAATGGCCAATACCTGGCCAAGACCGGCGAAAACGCGTCATGGTAACTGTAATTGGCGCGCCCGAAAGGATTCGAACCTCTGACCCTCAGATTCGTAGTCTGATGCTCTATCCAGCTGAGCTACGGGCGC
>JAIEPV010000220.1 GCA_019748215.1 Hyphomicrobium sp. | reverse complement strand
GGGGGCGTGGAACCTAGGGGTGACTATTGAGTTGGGAGGGTAGAACCTGGATTGGGAGCTATCCATGAGCGAATATCATGAGATTTTGCGTGAAAAAGCAGCCGTAACGAACGGCCGCCGGGCCAAATTCGCGCAAGGCGAAACCACGCGCAGGCCAGTCGAACTTGCTGATCACAATCGTACCTCTGCTTTGCAGTTTATTGACGACGTCGCCCCGCTGACCGAAGAGCAATTACGGATGTTGCCGGTCGCGCATCAATACTCATCCTGATCAATCTACAAGTCTAACGGACGGTTCAGGCAGAAAATGAAAACGGCGCCGCTCAACGAGCAGCGCCGTTTTTTATTTCGCAAGCATGCAATCACTTTAAGCCGCCGCGCGCCGGTGTTTGATCATGTCCCACGCCGCATTGATCTGCTTCATCCGGTCCTCCCGCCGATTGCGGTCACCATCATCACGCGCGTAGTCGGGATGCCAGGTCATGCGCAGTGCATCGACGAGCTTTTTTGCGACCGCCGGGGGCGCATCGGCATTGAGCCCGAGCAAGCGATAGGCCTCATTTGCGTTGCGCGGCATGTCGACGGACCGCTGCGCGTATTCGGCTTCGACCGCCGGTTGAGTTGTCTGTGTCGCGCCCTGTGCAATTCTGGAAATCCGATCCAGCTCGCGCAGCAGCGTCCTGAAAGCCGCCGCCGTCTTCTCCGGATCGCGGCGCCTCAAGTTTTTTTTCGTTTCCATGCCACGGTCGCGCACTTGGTCGATTTCGGCTTGCAGCACGTCGCGCAGAAGCAAACCATCGGCCAGCGTTGCGACCAGGAGGTCCGTCTCAGCCAAACGCGCCTGCAAAATGTGGGCGGCATTGGATAGCTTGTCTTGCGGGTTCGCACTCTCGCGCTGCTGCCACGCATTGAAGCTGGCGTTCGCTGCTCGATAGACCGTCGTGATCGCATCGCGAACGTAATTGTTCAACCCAAATTTCAAATGTCCGCCAATGCGACGGCGCGTTGGGCCGCTGGCGACCGCCAAAAAACTTGGCCATTGGCGAATGCCGCGCCATCGACCGGCCGCGACCAAGCTGACTGCCGTAAGCAGCAGCAGTAGCGTCGCCACCGTTCCGGCAACCCGGCCGAGGCCACTTTCGGCCGTCGGCATCGAATCGGCCCGGACGATGGTTTGCCATGCGGGATGACCGTGACCACTTTTTGCACCGTGATAAGGCGCCTCGACGACGCTATCTGGCGACAAGTCTTGGGTCGCGACTGACATCAGGGCGCTGTTCGACGTCGATTTTGTCAGCGACGGTAAGACGAAGCGGCCCGCCAGCGAACTAACGGGGGCATAGCCGATCGGCAAGCCAGCGGGTAGTTTTATGCCGTGCTCGCGCGCGGCCGCAGCGAACCTGGACCACGGCAACCGCTTGCCCGCGCACCCTATTGTGAAGCTATGCACCATCATGGTCACGCAGCTGCCGTTAGCGCCTGCTCCGCACGATGAAAACGGCTGTTCGTGCCGGCTGCCATAGATCGCGTATGTGGTTTCTGGCGCCATGGTCAGCCGCGGCTCGTTGCCCTGCATTTGGCAGGTAAACGGCACGATCAATTGTTCCGAACTCGCGGTCCAAGCGCCCGCTACGCTACTCCCGAGCACAACCATAGCGGCTATGCTAAGTCTTTGCAGAACCCCAAACCCCACCTGACGCCCCCGCCGATGCACCGCCCACCCGAACCAGATCGTAGCGAAACCATGGCGCTCTTGTGGCAACAATTGCAGTTATGAACGACTTAGATGTATGCCTTACGGTTGTAGTCACTCATTGGCGAAGAGATTTGTAAAACCCCGCCGATTTCATCGCGAGAGAGGCGCACTGCTGTGGCTTGCAGCCGTGCCTCCCCGCCAAAATGCGTGACGCTGAAGGGGATAGTCTCGACAAGCCATCTTCGGAAACGGTAAAAACACATGGCTTTGAGGCCTGGAAAAAACGGCTTCGGCCAAAACCAATCGCAAGCTGAACGATTGCGGTTCGATCGAACGACCAAGTGGAGTTGAGGGTCATGGCGTTGGTAGAGGGTGCGCGGCCGCGCAGATTTGGATCGATCTTTGATCGCTTCAGGTCCAACCGCGATGTCGCCCTCGAGAGCCAACCCAAACCCGCACCGGCCGCTGCGGTGGCCAAAGACGTTCTGGCGCCCGACAGCGAGCGCAAGCGCGAACGGTTTATTCCGGTCACGCGCCACGCCCTGCTTGATCGCCTGACGCTGGATCACGTCTGGAGCAAAGGCCAGGCTAAGGAGGCACGGCGCTTTTTTCGCTTCCTCGATTATTGGCGCCAGCAGCAATACCACGCCATGCTGCTCGACCTTGAACAGACCTACGAAGCCTTTTCGCCGGATACGGATCTGCTGATCACCCGGCAGTTCAGCGAAGGCGACCGCGCGATCCTCAAAACGCGTGTGGTGCAAGGCGTCGAAAGCCTGCTGCAACGGGCAAATTTCGAGCGCATCGACCCGCAAGACGTCGCGCTTATTTTGACGCGCGAAAGCCACTACGGGCTCGACCTGATGGTCGACATGGATGCGTTCGAAGATATCCTCATCTACTACCGCGGCGCGACCAACAAAAAGTACGAACGGCGCCGGATTCAACGCTTCATGCGCAAAGAAGAATTCGATGTGCCGGTGTTCAACCGGCTGTTGCTGCTGTTCAAGCTCAAGCCGTTCGAAGTGCGCGTCGAAGAACTCATAGCCCGCGATAAACTCGATCGGGCCGCTGCAGAGAAAAAAGTCACGAAACTGCGGTGCGGCCTGCCGCCCGGCATCAGCGACGGCAACATCTATCTCAAGCTGTTCAAAAACATCCCGCGCACCGACATCGAGATGGTGTTCCCCAACACGCAAGTGCGCTTCCGCATGATGGACAAACTGCGCCTTGGCCTTAGCACCGGTGGCGGTCTTGGCATGGGTGCGGTGGGCGCGGCCGGCAAAATCGCGCTGCTGACGACGAACCCGATCGCGGCCGCCGGTGCTGTCGTTGGCCTCGGCTCGGTTGCCTTTCGCCAAGCCATGGGGTTCATGAATCAGAAGCAACGCTACATGGTTGTGATGGCGCAGAACCTGTATTTCCACACCATGGCCGACAATCGCGGCGTGATTCTCAAGCTTGCCGCGCGAGGCGCTGAAGAAGACATCAAGGAAGAGATGCTTTTGTATTGTGTTCTGGCGAAGGAGCCATCGCATCGATCCGATTTGCCAGCCATCGATGCTGCCATTGAAAACTATCTGAAGAGGGCGTTCGGTGTGGCCGTCGATTTCGATATCGAAGACGCGCTCGACCGACTCGTTCGTGACGGGATCGTGCGCGAGGAAGCCGACGGCCGCTTGACCGTGCTGTCACCCGCCGATGCGGCCGCGCACATCGATAGCAAGTGGGACACGTATCTCGATATGCTGCCCGACCCGCTCAGTCCGGAAGGAACTGAACTGAGCGGCTTTAACGCTGCGCTCAAAGCCTAATCCGAATGTCACTACGTAAAGTCACGGCCTACTTCACAGATCGCCAGCTCGCCTACCGCGTCGGCAATGCCTTGCAGGATTTTGTCGAACCGCCACCCGAAGCTCTCACCGTCTTTGAAAACGGCCCCGGAGCGTGGCGGGTCGAAGCCTATTTCGACGCCATCGACTCGACGGCGCCGGAGCGCGACTTCGCCACCGAGCTCGCCGGTGTCATCGCTCAGCCATTACCGGCGTTTGTCAGCGACGAGGTTCCCGATCTGAATTGGGTGGCGCTGTCGCAAGCCGCGCTGCCGCCGGTCGAAGCCGGCCGCTTCACGATCCACGGCAGCCATGACAGAGGCCGCGTCGCGCGTGGACCGACGTCGATCCTGATCGACGCTGGCGAAGCCTTCGGCACAGCCCATCACGCCACCACCCACGGCTGCCTTTTGGCGATCGATCGCCTAACGCGTGTCTGCACGTTTGACACGGTCCTCGATCTCGGCTGCGGGTCAGGCGTCCTTGCCATCGCCGTCGCAAAAGCCCTGCCGCACGCCGACATCATCGCCACCGACCTTGATCCGCAATCGGTGAAGGTGGCCACCGAAAACGTGCGATTGAACGGCGTTGCCTCGCGCATTGCGCTGACCACAGCCTCAGGCGTCGATCACACGTGGCTGCGCCAATCGCCGCCGTTCGATCTGGTAATCGCCAATATCCTGGCCGGCCCGCTGATCCGCCTCGCTCCCGCCATGGCGCGGACGGTGGTGAGAGGCGGAACCTTGCTGCTCTCCGGCATCCTCATTCCGCAAGCGCCGCAGGTGCTGGCGGCGTATCGCACCGCTGGATTTCACCTCGTCCAGCATGATCGGATTACAGGTTGGTCGACATTGACCTTGAGGCGCCGCTGATCGCCGGTAGCAAGCGTCACACTTACATTGCCGGCAATCGCCGCACTATTCTGGTTTCCACCGAGCCCTGTGATGCTCTAAAACCGCACGCATGTTTCAGACCTTCGAAGCGTCCACAGGCCCGAGCCACGTCGCCGACCGCGTCGCGAGCCTGCGCGCTTGGATGGCGAAAGCGAAGCTCGATGCGTTTCTCATTCCCCGCGCCGACGAACATCAGGGCGAATACGTCCCACCATCGGCCGAGCGCCTGCAATGGCTGACAGGCTTCACAGGCTCTGCTGGCATCGCTGTTGTCACGCGCAAATCGGCCGCTCTGTTCATTGACGGGCGCTACACGGTGCAAGCGAAAGCCGAAACAGACACCACCGTGTTCGATGTCTCGCTGTTGCCTCGCCCGCGCTTATCGGAATGGCTCAGCGACAACCTCGGCAAACGTGCCATCGTCGGCTTCGATCCCTGGCTGCACACGATCAGCGAAGCTCGCCGGCTGTCCGTCGCTCTCGACGCGAAAGGCAACGCGCTAAAAGCCGTGTCGAAAAACCCGATCGACAAGCTGTGGGGAAAACAGCGCCCGGCGGCGCCGTCGGGGCCGGTGATTGTGCATCCGGCCGAATTCAGTGGCCGATCAGTCGACGAAAAAATTGGTGCCATTCAAAAGACGTTGAAGGCCGATGGGCAGCACGCCGCCTTACTGACTTTACCTGACAGCATCTGCTGGGCGCTCAACATTCGCGGCAATGATGTCGCCCACAACCCGGTGGCGCTGGCGTTCGCGATCGTGCCCGCGAGCGGCAAGGCGGAACTGTTCATCGCGCCTGAAAAAATCGACGCGGCCGTGCGTCGGCATCTGACGGGCGTCGCGAAAATTTCGCCGCCGTCGGCGCTTGTCGAACGGGTCAGTAGTCTTCGCAAGGGCGCCAAGCGCGTTCGCGTCGACGTCGATAGCGCGGCTGCGTGGTTTGAGCGAGCGCTCGGTTTCAAGACTATTGCGCCTGGCCGCGACCCCTGCATCCTGCCGAAAGCCATCAAATCCGCTGCCGAAATTTCTGGCGCTCGCACAGCCCACATCCGCGACGGTGTCGCCATCGCGCGCTATCTGTGTTGGCTCGATGAGGCGGCGGCGGGCGGCAAGCTTGACGAGATCACAAGCGTCAAGCACCTCGAAGCCTGCCGAGCTGAAACCGGCGCACTGCGCGAGATCAGTTTCGCGACGATCTCGGGCTCCGGGCCGCACGGGGCCATCGTGCATTACCGCGTCACAGTAAGTACCAATCGGACTTTGCAGCCGGGCGAATTGTTCCTCATCGACAGCGGTGCGCAATACCAAGACGGCACGACCGACATCACGCGCACCGTCGCCATCGGACAACCGAGCGACGAGATGCGCCAACGCTTCACGGCGGTTCTGAGGGGCCATATCGCCATCGCCACGGCACGCTTTCCTAAAGGCACGCGCGGCATCGACCTCGATCCATTCGCACGTCGCGCTTTGTGGGACATCGGCTGCGACTATGACCACGGAACAGGCCACGGCATCGGCAGCTACTTGTCGGTTCACGAAGGACCGCAGTCGATTTCGCGCGGCGGCATGGCTATGCTTGAGCCCGGTATGCTGCTGTCGAACGAACCGGGGTATTACAAGGAAGGCGCTTACGGTATTCGCATCGAAAATGTGGTGCTCGTTACGGATACGGCGCCGATCGACGCTGGCGACAGACCGATGATGGCATTTGAAACGCTGACGCTGGCACCGATCGATCGCCGTCTCATCGTCGCGAGCCAGCTCACCGACAGTGAGCGCGCGTGGTTGAACGCGTATCATGCTCAGGTCGAAAAGACCCTCGCGGAACAGCTCGACGAGACCACGCGGCGGTGGCTCAGCGCGGCCACGGCACCGCTTTAAGTTTCGTAACGCCGCACGCACCTGTCACGCGCGGCACAGTCGGCAAAGCATCGCTCACATAACGTGCCCCTATCGCAACTCGATAGGAAATCCAACCATGACCCCACTTTTTGAATTGAGCGCTGCGCCGCATCTCCCTTATTCGATGCGCGCTGGCGAACCCGCTTTGCAGCAAAACACTATCGTAGAATTCGCCAACGGCGTCCGGCTCGTGATGCGAAATGGCGAACTTCATCTCGAGATCGAGCCAGCGGTCGATCGGCACTCCGATCACTTCTGAGCAATCAATTCCAGCCAGGCATCTTCGGTCAGGACCGTCACGCCGAGAGCGCGCGCCGCCTCGAGTTTCGAGCCAGCGTCGCTGCCGGCGACGACGTAATCGGTTTTTTTCGACACCGAACCGGCGACTTTGGCGCCGAGCCGTTCGGCCTGCGCTTTGGCTTCACTGCGCGCCAGCCGTGTCAGCGTGCCGGTGAACACCACCGTTTTGCCAGCCACCGCACTGTCACTGGCGACGGGGCGCACGAAGGGCGCAACCGTCATCTCATGCAGAAGCTGCGTGACCTGCTCGGCATTATGCGGCTCGCCGAAAAATCCGATCAACGCATCGACGACGGTCGCGCCGATCCCTTCGATGTCGTCGATGTCGCGATAAGCGTCACTTCCCGAGCCGCCCGCGGCGGCGGCCATCGCAGCAGCGGTGAGTGCATCGATCGAGCCATAGGCTTTGGCGAGGTCCTTAGCGGTTGTTTCACCGATGTGGCGGATGCCGAGCGCGAACAAGAACCGATCGAGCGGCACCGTGCGGCGGGCATCGATCGCTTTGAGTATTTTGTCGACTGAGGTCTTGCCAAAGCCCTTCAGGGTTTGCAGCGGCGCGGCGTGGTCGCCATTGCGCGCCGCCAGAGTGAAAATATCCGCCGGTGTTTTGATCCGGCCATCGTCGAACAGAAATTCGATTTTTTCAGATCCCAGCCCCTCGATATCGAGCGCATTGCGCGACACAAAATGCTTCAAGCGCTCCTTCGCTTGCGCCGGGCAGATCAGCCCGCCCGTACAGCGGCGAATGACATCGGCAACGCCGGTTTTTTCGTCTTGTTCGCGCACGGCATGGCTTCCGCAGACCGGGCACACCACCGGATATTTGAAGGCGACAGCCGATGTCGGCCGCTTCTCGACCAGCACTTCGACGACCTGCGGGATGACGTCTCCGGCACGCTGCACCACGACCGTATCGCCGATGCGGATATCCTTGCGCGCGATTTCGTCTTCGTTATGCAGCGTCGCATTCGAGACGACGACGCCGCCGACCGTGACCGGCTCAAGCTTCGCCACCGGCGTCAGTGCGCCCGTGCGGCCGACCTGAATTTCGATATCGCGCAGGATCGTCGTTGCCCGTTCGGCGGCAAATTTGTGAGCTATGGCCCAGCGCGGCGAGCGCGACACGAAGCCGAGCCGCCCTTGATAGTCGAGCCGGTTGACCTTGTAGACGACGCCGTCAATGTCATAGCCGAGGCTAGCGCGGCGCTGCTCAATATCGCGATAGAAGTCGATCAGCGCCTCGGCGTTCGCGGCGATCTGCATCAACGGATTGACTGGCAGACCCCAGGCTTTGAAAGCGGCCACAACGTCAGCTTGCGTTGAACCAGGCAGCTTCGACGCCACTCCCCACGCATAAGCGAAAAACCGAAGCCTGCGTTGTGCCGTGATGCCCTGATCGAGCTGGCGCAACGATCCGGCGGCGGCATTTCGTGGATTGGCGAAAACTTTCTCGCCGGTCCGCGCTTGCGCCGCGTTCAACGCCGCGAAGTCGTCATGACCCATGAAGATTTCGCCGCGCACTTCGATCACGTCAGCAATATCCTGGGCAACCAGACGATGCGGAATTTCTCCAATCGTCATGACGTTAGCCGTGACGTTTTCCCCCTCGGTGCCATCGCCGCGCGTCGCCGCCTGTACTAGCCGGCCGTTTTCATAGCGCAGCGAGATCGACAGCCCGTCGATCTTTGGCTCAGCCGTGACCTCCAGCAGCGCGTCCTCGCCTAGGTTGAGAAATCGGCGCACTCGAGACAGGAATTCGGCAACGTCGGTGTCGGCGAACGCATTTGACAGCGACAACATCGGCACGGCGTGCCGCACTTTGCCGAACGCAGCGACAGGGGCGGCCCCGACTGTTTGTGTCGGACTGTCTGCGACGGCCAATTCAGGATGTTGAGCTTCGAGATCGGCCAATCGCCGGCGCAACGTGTCATAAGCCGCGTCGGAGATTTCTGGCGCGTCTTGCTGGTAGTAGAGCGCGTCATGGCGGGCGATGTCCGCCGTGATTTCCGTCCACAGCTGTCGCGCCGCGACGTCGGACGTCGTTTGGTTTTCCGGTTTGGTTTTGGAATTGGGATTGGGATTGGGATTCTCGGCGATTCGAGGCCCGGTCTTTAATTTAGACTTTGGCTTCGTCGTTGCCGTATTCTGGCCGCTCGTCTTGGCCTTCGGTTTGGATTGGCCCTTCGCCGCCGTCGTTGTCTTGCTCTGCTTCGCCATCGCCCTGGCGCCCTTGGCTTGTGGTCTTCGTCATCAACAAAAAGCGCGGCAGGACAAATCCGGCCGCGCGTCAGGTCCGATGTTATATCTATCATAGCGGCTTAGAATAGTCGCCAGTCCCCATCAAACCCTTCGCCGCGAATTACCCCGCGCTGCCGAGACCAAACGACGGTACCGACTTCCAGGCTTTCGAAATCCACGAATCGCCGTCTTCGCGCGGTGCCAAGCCGCCCGATTGGAGCAAGGCGTAAGAATCTTTGTACCACTTGCTTTCCGGGAAGTTGTGGCCCAGCACGGCGGCAGCATTCTGCGCTTCCTTGGTGATACCGAGCGACAGGTAGCATTCCGTCAGCCGTGCCAACGCTTCTTCGACGTGCGCCGTGGTTTGATAGTCGCTGACGACTGTTTTGAAGCGGTTGATCGCGGCGACATAATTCTTGCGCTCCAAGTAATACCGGCCAACTTCCATCTCGGAGGCGGCCAAGCTGTCCTCCGCAATCCGGATTCGATTGTCGGCATTCGCCGAATATTCGCTGTCAGGATAGCGGGTCTTCAACGTCTTCAGCTGCTCGAGCGCCTTGCGCGTCGGCGTCTGGTCGCGGTTGGGCCCTTTGATCTGATCAAAGTAAGCCGACGCGATAATGTGGTGTGCTAACGGCGCTTCCTTGGTGCCGGGATGCAGCGCCACATAGCGTTCCGCCGATGCGATGGCCTCCGGTGCCTTTCCGGCGCGATAGTATGCGTAAGCACCCATGACGATGGCGCGGCGCGCTTCGGGCGAATAGGGATGCTCGCGATCCAGCTCCTCGAACTTTTTCGCAGCGCCGTCGAATTGTCCTGAATTCATCATCGCGTCGCCATCAGCGAACATCTTTGACGGCGCATCGGGATTGAGCGCCCCTGTCAGATCAGGTGCAGACGAGGCGCAACCGCCGAGAACAACCAGCGAGGCAAGGCCCAAAATGCGAGCGACCCGCATGCAGACAATGCTGCCGCCTCTAACGGCGGCGGCAACTGCGGCGAAGTGTGCCTGGAACGGGTTATCGTGCAAATTGATCAAATCCATTTCCCGTGCGCCAGATCCATCGAACCTGCCACTCAGTGCGTACGCCGAAATACGGCGCCATACTCAACTGGCATAGCACTCCCATGGCAGCTCCGAAACCCGCCCGATGCACCATGCCGTGGACGACCTTTGCGTCCACCGCGAATCAGCAAATGTCTTTTGGCCAACGCGCTAGGTTACGCTCGCCCCGACACGGAACGCTATGAAGGAAATATGGTTTGTTGCGGGCGGCCAACCCGCTGGCCGAACGCGACGCAACCACCACAGATCGTGTCGCCCATAACTACGCCAAGCGAAAATCCGATTCGCTGACGACCTATTCTGCGCCGGCCGCCACCGCACCAATGGACATCGGCAAGGCCGGACGTGCAGTGCGCGTCTTCGGAGCGTGAACAACCGCCCAATTCGACGCGTCCGCGAACAAGGCCTGCAGAACCATCGAGTTGATTTTGTGGCCGCCCTTGTATGAGCGATAAGCCCCAAGCAGCGGCGAACCGGCAAGCGCTAGATCGCCAACCGCGTCGAGCATCTTGTGACGCACGAATTCTTGCGGATAGCGCAGTCCTTCGCGGTTCATGACTTTGTCTTCGCCGAGCGCAACCGTGTTGGTCAGGTCGGCTCCGAGCGCCAATCCGGCCTTCCAAAGCTTTTCAACATCACTCATGAACCCGAATGTCCGGGCTTTGGAGAGCTCGTGGCGGAAGACGCCCGGGCTCATTTCGAACTGCAACCGCTGGCGGCCGATGACCGGCGTCGCAAAATCGATTTCAACGTCGAGGCTGAAACCAGTGTGCGGAGCAAGTTCGCCCCAGCAATCGCCCTCATCGACGCGGACCGGCTTGAGAACTTTGATGTATTTGCGAGGCTCCGATAGCTCGCGAATCCCGACCCGGTCGATCGCATCGACGAACACCGCCGAGCTGCCATCCATGATCGGCACTTCTTTGCTGTCAATTTCAATATAGAGATTGTCGATGGACAGGCCGCGAAGCGCGGCCAGAAGATGCTCGACAGTTCCGACTGTCACACCGGCGTCATCACCGATCACTGTACACAAGGTCAGATTTTTTACATAGGCAACGTCCGCTGGAATTTCCGCGATAACCCGACCACGTTTGGTGACGAGAAAGCGGAGCCCAGTATCTGCTTCTGCTGGATGCAGCGTAAGCGATACCGGGGCTCCGCTGTGCACCCCCGTGCCTGTCAAATGGATCTCGCGAGCAAGCGTCGTTTGCCGCGCACCGATGAATCGATTCGACATTCTGCGCCGTCCCTCAAATTCTCTTAGCGGACCGCTGCTCCCCAGCATTAATGCGGTCTGCCACCCCCAAACCAGCCCTCAAATCCGTCGTAGTGTGCTCACGATTGCCAGTCTTTTTGACTGTGTCCAGCGTGTGCGACGGATCCTTTGTGCTCGTTCGTTAAGTGGACGCTAACTGCTTCGTCAGGTAGCGACAAATCACGCTTTCTTACACTCTGTTACGCTCTTAGACCGTTCTTGACGTTCGGCAATTTGTGCCGCAGCCACATCAATCATCGCCGATCGCGACCAAATAAAATCGGCAGCGGCGCCTCTGTGTCGTCGCTGTGATTCGGATTGCCACGCGATGACGACTGTGCGTCCGACGGCGCAGCCGCGCGTTTGCCGCGACCCGTCAGGCGATCGAAAAACCCGCTTGATTTCCGTTCCGCCGCCGCATCGGCCATGCCTTTTTGTTTGGCATGCCATTCTTTTTGGCCGACCGCCGGAAAGTCGTCGACGCTCGGCATGCGACGTGCCGAGCGCGGAATGTCCGCCGGTGGTGCCGGCTGAAATTGCGTCGGAGGCTGCGGCGGAGTGTGCGGCACCGCCGCTGGCCGCGAAAACCCTGCCTGCGCGATCGGCTGAAAATGAGCAAGACCTTCCTCGATCATCACATTGCCCGGCGCAGACCATGTCTCGCGCGCATGACGAATTTGATCCTGAAGGTCATTGAGCGGCGGCTGCGGCGCCTGCAGCACGTCGCTCAAGCGACGCTGCATATCCTGATCGGAGTGCGCTGGCGGCTGAAGCGGCTGGCCCTGATAGCCGTGCTGCGGATGTGAATGCGGATGCGGCACAAATGGAAATGACTGCGACTGATGCGGCGGAATTTTAGCTGCAACGGCGGGCTTATCTGCAATTTCGCCGAGGCGGCCCATGCCGGACGCAACGATCGATACCCGGATCCGATCGCCAAGCTGATCGTCGAACGTCGCGCCGACAATGATATTGGCTTCCGGATCGACTTCTTGGCGAACGCGGCTCGCTGCTTCGTCGACCTCGTAAAGCGTCAAATCGCGTCCGCCGGTGATCGACAGCAGCAACCCTTTGGCGCCCTTCAACGTCACATCATCGAGCAGCGGATTTGCGATCGCCTCCTCGGCTGCAAGAATTGCGCGACGATCGCCGGTCGCTTCGCCGGTGCCCATCATCGCCGTACCCATGCCGCTCATCACGGTTCTGACGTCGGCGAAATCGAGATTGATCAGGCCTTCCTTGAGCACCAGTTCGACGATGCACGCGACACCGGAATAGAGCACTTGATCGGCCAGCACGAAGGCTTCGGCGAACGTCGTGCGCTCGTTGGCAATGCGAAATAGATTCTGGTTCGGAATGACGATCAGCGTATCGACGTGATGGCGCAGCGTTTGCACCCCGGCGTCGGCGATCCGCATGCGTCGCGCACCTTCGAATTGGAACGGCTTGCAGACGATGCCGACCGTCAAGATGCCGAGCTCGCGGGCTGCTCGCGCGATGACAGTTGCAGCGCCAGTGCCGGTTCCGCCACCCATGCCGGCGGCAATGAACACCATGTGCGCGCCGACCATGTGCGCGCGAATTTCATCCATCGCTTCTTCGGCTGCGGCTTCACCGATTTCCGGCCTTGATCCAGCACCAAGGCCTTCGGTCAGATTTGTTCCAAGCTGAATCCGCGTTTCAGCACTCGATGCGGCGAGCGATTGTGCATCCGTATTGGCAACGACAAACTCAACGCCTTGCAGGCCTGCCGCGATCATGTTGTTAACCGCGTTGCATCCAGCGCCCCCAACACCGATCACGGTGAGGCGCGGTTTGACATCGACCAATTTCGGCAGTTGCAGCTTAATGCTCATGACGACGCCTTTTGTGTCACCGTTGTCGCGGTTACGGCGGCGTTTGCCACCGAACCACGCTTTATAAAACTCAACGCACGACGACCGAACTCTCGCCGGCACGAATGGCTCGCTAGAAGCCAGCCTTCAACCACGAGCCAACGCGGCCGAGATATCCAGCCGACGTCGGTCGATCACCCTGGTGACGGGCAAACCCGTCGTCGCCATAGGTGGCGGCCAATGCCAAACCGCAGATGGCCGCCAATTGCGGACCCGACGCGCTGTCATTCAACCCGGCAACGCCAAGCGGGCGGCCGAGCCGGACGGGGCGCCCAAAATCATTGGCAATGAATTCAGCAAGGCCCAAGAGCTGGCTGGCTCCCCCGGTCACGACGATGGTTTCACCTGCGAAAGCACTGGCGGGATTATCCGCCAACCTTTCCCGAACCAGCTTCAGAATTTGCGCGACCCTCGGCCTGATGATGGCCGTCAGCTGCGCCTTCGTGATCTGGTACGCGGCAGTTTCGTCCTCACCCACGAGGGGGTATGAGAACGTTTCATGGTCATCCGACTGGGCCGACGCGAGTGTGCCATAAAGCGTTTTGATTCGCTCGGCTTCCACGAGTGGCGTCTGCAACGCCTTGGCGATGTCAAACGTGATGTGCTGCGAGCCGACCGGCACCACGTCAGCGCCGACCAAGCGGCCGTCGGCGAACAAGGCAAATGATGTCGTGCCAGCACCGAAATCGATGCAGGTGACGCCGTAGTCGCGCTCTTCTGCCGTTGTCACCGCCAGGGCGCTGGCATACGGCAAAGCGACGAGCCCGTCGCAGGCCAGATAACAGCGGTCGATCAGCAGCAGCAGATTGCGCAGCGGCGCGTCGTCCGCCGTTACGGCGTGCAAATCAGCCGCCATGTGACGGGCAGCCAAGCCGCGCGGGTCGGTCATACCCGGCGCACCATCGAGCCGAACGCCGACACGGTTCATATGCAACAGCGCCCGGCCCTCGCGTTCTGCATACGCGCGTCCGCCGGCCATCAAGCGGAGCATGTCGGCATCCGAAACGACGCCGTTCTCGATGTCGGCGTTGGCCGTGAAATGCCGCGAGCGCAGCCGCCCGCAGGCGACCGAAACGGTGACACTGTCGATACTGACGCCCGCTGCCCGCTCGGCTTGGCCGATGGCGGCGCGCACCGCTGCTTCGGCGTCATCGAGATCGGTCAAAACACCGGCTTTGATGCCTTTTGAACGTTGCACGCCAAGCCCGGCGATGCGCAGCGATGGTGAAGCGTCACTCGGGTGGCGCTGAGCCACGACGACAGCCGCCGCGACTTTTGCCGTGCCAATATCGAGAATACCAAAATGACGATGCTGCCCGCGCCGGTCTGCCATGGCTATCGGCTCACGATCATTGCGGCGTTGCTCGCCGATTGCGCCAGGCGTGGACGTATCGTGATGCGGCCAGGCGTCCTGACGTCGATCACAACCGGGCCGCCATCGAGGGCCTTGCGCAGCGTCATATCCGAGGCGACCTGATCGAGACCTTCAATCTCGCGTTCGGCGGCAAGTTCGATGGCCGTGCCGGTCTTGAGGATAATCCGCCAGCGCCGTTCCGCGATCCGTTCCGAACGCAGCACGCGGGCTTGCAACTGCGGATGACGCCCGAGTGCCGTCATGATGAGCGACACATCCGTATTGGCGCCCTCACCGGCGAGGACCGGCAAATGCCGCTGACTTTGGCTCGCGATGCGCCGGTCGGCTGGGCCGAGAACGCGGCCGCTGACATCGATCAGCTGATCCGTGCCGTCGCGTGTCCAGATGGCCGCCGGACTGCGCTCGGTGATCGCCACATCCAGGCCGCTCGGAAACACGCGAGTGATTTGCGCCGTATCGACCCACGAGATGCGTTCGATGCGCTTGAGTGCGGCGACCGTATCGAGCTGCCACAAGGTTGCGACATTCGGCAAATCCAGCGCATCGAAGATATCGCGATCGTTGGTGACGTGATGGCCGTTGACACTGATCCGATCCAGGCCAAATCCGAGCGCGACGAGCGACGTGGTCAGCCTTTCGTTGGCTGCTAGCATCAGATCAGCGCTTGAAACTTTCGCCGTCGAAGCAACGATGACGCCCGCTGCCGTCAGCAGCGCAACACCGAGACAGGCGAACATCATGCTCGCCCATCCGCGCGCCGATCGGCGGCGGCCACGGTGGCGCCGCTCTCCGCGTGGAATTTGCAGCTTGTAGGGCTGCTTGCCAGCCTCGGCCCGCAGCTTCGGCGCCGTCGAAAAATTCCATGACCAGGGCTTGGCGACACGCGGCTGGACGTAGGATGTGGCCGGGTCTGACGTTGGCGCATCAAGCGCTCGCCACCAAAACCGCGACCCTGTTCCTACCTGTTGCAACTCGCGTCCTCGACCATCCATCGGACGAGCACGCCGAATGACCATCCGGCGTGCCCTGCTAGTTCCGGCACCAGCGATGTTCCGGTCATGCCGGGCTGGGTGTTCACTTCCAGGCAGATCAGTTCACCGTTCCCGCCCGGTGTGTCATCGAAACGGAAATCCGCCCGCGACACGCCCCGGCAGCCCAACGCCTGATGCGCCTTAAGGGTTAAGGAAC
>JAIEPV010000002.1 GCA_019748215.1 Hyphomicrobium sp. | reverse complement strand
CGGTTTGGCTAGTCTGGCGCTGGTTGCTGGCTTCCTCGTGCCGTTGCCGGGCGAAGCGACAACGCTGCTCGGTTTTGATCCGCTTTTAAAGCTCGATTGGGCGGCGCGCGAGGGTGACCGTCTTACGGGGCCATTCGCGGCCATCTGGTTCATCATTTTCATTATCCCGTTTTTCTTGTTCGTGCCGGATCGCCGCCCTGCGTCTGCCGACCACGCGATGGCCGCTCCGAAGCGCTCAGCTCGGGCTGAATTGTGGGACACGCTAAAGTCGCTACCCTCGCATCCCAGCATGCTGATTTTTCTGATCGCGCGCATGCTCTACACGGATGGCCTGTCGGCGATCTTCACGTTTGGCGGGATCTATGGCGCCTCGGTGTTCGGATGGGGACCGCTTGAACTTGGCATCTTTGGCATCGTGCTGACGCTCGTCGGTGCCTTCGGAGCGCTGCTCGGTGGCCGGCTCGACGACCGCTTCGGACCCAAAGCCGTGATCATCACGGCACTGCTGATTTTGCTGATCGGCGCTATCGGCATTCTCTCGGTCGATCAAACGCACATTCTCTACACGACGGAAGTCGTCGCGAAAGCCGCAGGCTCGAAACCGTTTTCATCGATCGGCGAACAAACGTTTTTAGCCTTCGCGATGATCGTCGGGCTCGTGGCCGCGCCGGTGCAGGCGGCAAGCCGTTCTTTGTTGGCGAGGCTGGCACCAGCCGACAAGATCACGCAGTATTTTGGCCTGTTCGCGTTTTCAGGAAAAGTCACAGCGTTCCTTGCGCCGCTGGTGGTCGCTTTGGTCACGCAGCAAACCGGCAGCCAGCGCATCGGCATGGCAGGCGTCCTCGGTTTCCTGATCATCGGCGCGCTGATGATGAGTTTCGTGCGCACGACGCCGAAGTCGGCATAGCCAGACGGCAAGATCTTTAGTGCCGAAAATGGCGCATTCCGGTGAAGACCATAGCGAGCCCGCGCGCATCCGCCGCCTCGATCACCTCATCGTCGCGCAGCGATCCGCCGGGTTGAATGACGGCTGTAGCGCCCGCGTCCGCAGCCGCTATCAAGCCATCAGCAAAAGGAAAGAATGCATCGGAGGCAACGACGGAGCCGACCGTGAGCGGGTGACCGGCGTCCTGCAATTTGGCGGCTGCACTGGCTTTCCAGGCGGCGATGCGAGCTGAATCAATCCGGCTCATTTGGCCCGCGCCAATCCCGACTGTGGCTCCGTTCTTGGCATAGACGATGGCGTTCGACTTGACGTGCTTTGCGACTTTGAACGCAAACACAAGGTCGCGCAGTTCTTGGTCGGTCGGGCGGCGCTTGGTCACAACTTTCAAATCGCGCGCGCCGATCTCGTCGATCCGGCCATCGTCTCGCGATTGCACCAGGAGACCGCCGGTGATCGAGCGAACCATCACGGCGCTCGCCGAAGCCGCCGATAGTCCGCCGGTCACCAGCAGGCGCAGATTTTTCTTCCCCGCAAAAATGGCCTGAGCCTCAGCGGTCGCGTCGGGGGCTATCACGACTTCGGTAAAAAGCTTCGTGATCTCTTCGGCAGCTGCCGCGTCGATGGCTTGATTGAGCGAGATGATGCCACCGAACGCACTGGTCGGATCTGAGGCAAGCGCTAGCAGATAGGCGTCCTTCAGCGTCGTTCCGACGGCTACGCCGCAAGGATTGGCGTGCTTGATGATGGCGACGGCGGGCGTCGCGCCGTCGAACTCAGATACCAGTTCGAAGGCAGCGTCAGTGTCGTTAATATTATTATATGAGAGTTCTTTGCCTTGAAGCTGCTTGGCTGTCGCAACGCCAAAGCGGCTGCAGTCGGACACGTACATCGCCGCCGTCTGATGCGGATTTTCTCCATAGCGCAACGCTTGCCCGAGGCGGCCGCCAAAAGCCCGCCACGTCGGTGCCGTGGCGCTCAATTGTTCGGCGAACCAGTTGCTGATCGCCGCATCATAGGCGGCCGTACGCGCAAACGCTTTCGCGGCCAACGCCCGGCGCAGTGAAAGCGAGGTCGCGCCGTTGTTCGTCGTCATGTCCGAGAGCACGCGGGCGTAGTCCTCGGCTTCGACGACGACGGTGACAGCATCATGGTTTTTAGCAGCGCCGCGAATCATCGCCGGTCCGCCGACATCGATGTTCTCGATACACGCGTCCACTGACCCGCCCTGAGCGACCGTCGCCTCAAAGGGATAAAGATTGACGACGAGCAGATCGATCGGCTCGATGGCATGACCGGCGGCGGCGATTTCGTGCTCCGCGTTGCCGCGAATTGCGAGAAGTCCGCCGTGCACACGCGGATGCAGGGTCTTCACGCGGCCGTCCATCATCTCAGGAAAGCCGGTCAATTCCGAGACATCCGTAACCGCCAGTCCGGCCGCCTTCAAGGCAGCGGATGTTCCACCCGTGGACACCAGCGCGACGCCGTGGCTTTTCAGGGCCCGAGCGAAATCGATGAGGCCGGTTTTGTCGGAGACCGAGAGCAATGCGCGGCGAATTTTAAGATCTGGCATTACGCCTCTCCCTGGTATCGAGAGCGGCGTTATCACGATGCCGGACGGATGAACACACCCAGCCGAGGACGCGACCGCCAAATCGCGCGCTTCTGACGCGTCTTACAGGCCGCTTTCGGCCGCAACTTCCCAGCGAATTTCGACCGGCCCGCGCATTGTGCCGCGAACAACGATCTGCAGGCTGGGGCGAGGCCCGGCACTGTCGACGAAGTACAAGCCATCCTCGATCGAGATCAGCCCGGTGTCTGCCTTGAAAAGCCAGACTTGACCATCACTCACGCGGATCCGGCAACTGTCGCGCATGGTCCCGCGTTCGATCCGGCAATCGGGGTGAATATGAAAGTGAATTGCATATGGAAGTTCCGCCGTCTGCACGGATTTAGTCGAGGGATGATCCAAGCGATCTAGCCCGTCAAGGCGCCGTCCGGAGGCGGATAACGCCAGACGCCGATTGTGCATCACACCAAACCGCTTCACATATCCATCGTGACTTGCGGCCAATACCGCAACGCCACCGTCGTCACTCAATCTGGCGACAACCATATCTGGGCCGCGAATCGGCAATCCGCCAACGATCGCTTCCAACTGCGGGTGGCGCACAAGCCGCGATGACGATGTTTCAGCGAGGCAAAGCGTCGTATGGCTGGCGGTGGCGCGGGCCGCAGCCGCCCAGTCCTGATGCGCTGAACTCGGGAAGCCGCAGTTGACGAAAATCAATCGTGCACGCGAGGTCATCTCAAATGACAGCGCGCCGGCCTGGGCCTCAGTTGCAATTTCGAGCGGCGGCGGTGACCCGATGTCGGCAATGGCAATCGTCTCGCCCCGCTCGAGCCGGGCGTACCCTGACGTTTCGGCCGCCGATACCGCGTCCAGGTCGCCGCCGGAGTAGCCAAGCACAGTTGCAAGCGCCGCCGGCGATCCGGTGCTGACACCATTGAAGCGCGCCAGCATGCCGTCGCCCAATCGCATGAAACGCAGGAACGCCAAAGCCTTTTTGACCGCGGCTGGAATGGCATCGGGCGCGCGCCGTCCGCGCGCCTGGAAGCATTGTCCCAGCGGCAGCAAGTCGAGAATGAGGTCTGCCAGCACGCTTGGGTTTCGGCTGACGTGGCCGCCATCGTCCAGGATTTGACGCCGCAGTTCGGCTTCGAGCGCGGTCTCGGCACTTTGCACTTGGCGATCGTGGCCGGAGACCGAAAGTTCAGAAATCACCAGCGCAATCAGACACACCATTCGCGGTACACCATCCGGCGCGTTTCGCCAGGTCGTCTTCAAGGTGACGATTTGCTGGCTGATGCTGGCCATGATGAGCGAATATGTCCGCGCATCGGCACCTTCGAGCAGGAGATGCGCCTGCGCGATCCACGACATCAGCCGCCGTGCCACGACCGGCGGCTCGAACGCTGCACCTTTGGGCACGCGGCTCAGAGAAATCCACTCGAGCACGAGTTGCCGGGCAACCGTTGTGACGGCGGCGGACTCATCAGTTTCGGTGGCGGCGATCGCCAGATGGCGGAGCCACGAGAAGCCGTGCAACTCGCGCTCCCAGGCTAGGCTCGGCGGTACGATGCGGAACGGCGTCGCGCCTCTGAGATTGGCGATCTCTGACGCTAACCCGAATTGGTTGTTTTGATACTCGAACCAGAAGCTGGGATCGGCCGAGCGCAATTCCTGCGGCACGATCAGAATTTGATCAGCCGCCCCGCCGCCATACAGCCAGCGCACAAGCGGTGATGAGACGGTGCGTGTCACGACGCGGCGGCGCGACTGCTCAACCGACAGTGTTCGAATCTTGAGCCGTTCAGACAGGCTTAAATCCGTCATGCCGCTCCCCGGCTGCTGGCGCGGTCAACGCGCCAGACCTCGCTCAATGCGCCATCCCAGCTGGATGTCGGCCACTTTCGCACTAGCGGTTTGCAATTGCCAAAACAAGGCAGCGCGGCAACGCAACTGTTGAGCGATGGGCCTGTCGCAGATCGAGACGTTCAGCTGCGCCGCACGAGACGAGCGGCGAAAAACCCATCGAGCCCTTTGAGTCCGCTCGGCAAAGTGTCTAGGTGGCAGGGCAAGGTACGCACATCGCCGTCAGCGGAAATCCACGACTGGAGCTCGGGCCAGGCTGCTTGGTCGGCGGCGGCCAGATCAGCCGGCGTTACCGGCACGCGGGCAAAATTCGCGTGCTCAGCCAGGAATGCGTCGATCTGATCGCGGCCTTCTTCCGGTTCAAGCGAGCAGGTGCAGTAGACCAATGTCCCGCCGACTTTCAGCAACTCTGCGGCCCGGCGCAGGATTGGCGCTTGGACTGATGCGAGGGCCGCGACGTCTTCACTGCGTTTCAAATGCAAAATATCGGGATGGCGTCGGATTGTGCCCGTGGCGGTACACGGCGCATCGATCAGAATTGCATCGAACAGCCGACCGGGCGCGAAGGTTGCGGCGTCGGCAACGGCCACCTCGGCGTCGAGCCCGAGGCGGGCAAGATTGGCCTTCATGCGGTTGAGGCGTCCCGGCGATTTATCGACAGCGGTGACATGAGCGCCCGACACGACAAGCTGAACTGTCTTGCCCCCGGGCGCGGCACACAAGTCTGCGACGTGACGACCGCGAAGATCGCCGAACAACAACGCCGGAAGACGCGCTGCCGCATCCTGTACCCACCAGGCGCCCTCGTCGTAGCCGGCCAAGTCCTCAATTCTGCCAGATGCCGAAATGCGCACTGACCCTGTTGGAAGCGTGATGCCGCCGAGCCGCTCCGCCCATGCTTCGGCGTCGTCTTTGATCGATAGATCGAGCGGGGCTTCGCCCAGGCTCGCAGCCGCGATCCGATGGGCAAGATCGGCGCCGTAGTTTTTTTGCCATCGTGCCAGCATCCATGTCGGACAATTCAAGGTCGCGTGATCGAGGCCCGCCCAGATGTCTGGTCCCTCGACGCTAACGCGGCGCAGAACGGCGTTGGCCAATTTGGCGAACCGTTGCGCCGAACGGTCGACACGGCACTGATCAACGGCCAGGGAAATCGCGGCATGCGGCGGCGTTTTCAGGACTAGAAGCTGGGCTGCCGCCGACAACAAGATTGGCTCGAGCCGACCCTGGTTTTCCGGCAGAGGTTTGCCGAGAAAACGTCCAATCACTGCATTCAGCGAACCGCGATGGCGCAGGACGGTCGACGCGATATTGCGGGCAAACGCGCGATCGCGCGGCGCAAGTCCGCGAGCGTCCGACACTTTTGAGAACACATCATCGAACGCGCGCTTTTCGACGAACACCGAGAACAGGGCAGACGCTGCAACATCGCGCGCCGCAACGCCGTCGCCGGGCTCGTCGCGGCTGCGGCGAGGCGTGTCGTCGCGCGGACGCGGTGCCGTTCGCTCAGCGCCACGATCTCGGTGCAAAGATTCTCTAAGAATTCCCGATTGGGACTTACCGCGATGGCGGGACGCGTCGTCAGCCACGATAGCGCCTCTCTGTGGCTAACTGAATCATCCCCACGGCCGCTGCGATTTGGCCGCGTGATTGCGACCGCCAACCCATACACCGCCATTTGCAGGTGAACCAGTGTCTGATGTTGGGGCGCGCTCTTCGAACGATCCACCGCCCGAAACACCCATCTCGCGTGCAAGCGCTTCGAGTTCGGCGACGCGATTGTCGACGTTGGGATGAGTTGAAAACATGTTGTCGACGCCACGGCCGTTCAGCGGATTGATAATAAAAACGTGCGCTGCGGCCGGAATACTCTCGGCCTGCTCGTTCGGCACGCGGCGAGCGATGGTATTTATCTTCTTCAGAGCTGTCGCCAGCCATAACGGATTGCCGACGATTTGGGCGCCCATGCGGTCGGCTTGATACTCGCGCGAGCGGCTGATCGCCATCTGCACCATCATGGCCGCCAACGGCGCAATGATAACAGCGGCAATTGTGCCGATCATTCCAACGCCGCCACGATCGTCGCTGCGGCCACCGCCGAAGAGCATGCCGAATTGCAAATACTGCGCAAACATTGATACCGCGCCGCCAATGGTGGCCGCCACAGCCATGGTCAGGGTGTCACGGTTTTTGATGTGCGCAAGTTCATGCGCCATGACCCCCGCAAGCTCTTCCTTTGACAGCGTCTCCAGCAGGCCGGTTGAGGCACATACTGCAGACCGCTCCGGGCTGCGGCCAGTCGCAAACGCATTGGGCTGGGGGGTGTTCATAATGTAGACGCGTGGCATCGGCAGTTCGGCGCGCTGCGCCAGATCACGGACCAACGAGACCAACTCAGGCGCCGTCGTGTCGTCGACTTCTTGCGCCTTGAACATGCGCAAAACCATCGTGTCGGACTTCCAAAGGCTCACGACATTCATGACTAGGGCAATAAGAAACGCCATGATCATACCGCCGCGACCGCCAACGGCGGCGCCCATGGCAACCAAAATGGCCGTCAAAATTGCCAGTAAAAGGGCCGTTCGGGCGTAATTCATCGGCATCTTTCGGCGCTCCTCGGTCGCATCGTCACCTAGCGGACAGGCATCCAACTGCCGCTCGAAAGGGTATATATGATGTCGAACGTCCCGGGTTAAGGGCCTACCCAAACGTTTGCAGCAACACCGCCACGGCAAACCCGAATTGGCGGTCATCGTTTCAAATCGAGATCTATGTCCAAAATCGAAACGACAGATTTGACCGACCCGTCTCCACCCCGGCCGTTAACGCCGGAAGCGCAGCGCGCTTTGGCCGAAGCGGAGGCGCGGCGCCAGGCGTCCGCGATGGGTTCTGGCACCGCCCTTCCCGGCGGTAAGGAAATCGGCGGTCGAGATGGGCCAGACCCCGTCCGCTTTGGCGATTGGGAGACCGGCGGTATCGCCACCGACTTTTAATCCGTCGGCTATTGGCACTGTGCCCTGCAATCAAGCGCGCCATTCCGGACAATTGTAAATAAGAAATAAACCAGTGCGAGCAGTCGGCGCACCCTGGAGTGTTCAGCCGCAGTATAAGGCCTTCGGATTGCATCGGGCGTGACCGACAAATGCTCGATGTATCACGGAGACACACATGCTGCGCCGGTTCACTCTATCTCGCGATACGTTCCGGCATGAAGAGCGTGGCTCGACCATGATCCTGTTTGGGGTCATGGCATTCGTGCTGTTTTTCGCCGCCGGCATGGCGATCGACTACGGCCGTATTCAAGATCTGAGAACACGAATGACCGGTGCGATCGATGCCGCATCGCTCGCGGTTGGCCGTGAACTTTTGAATGGCAAGCTGGACGACAGCGAACTGGTCGCCTTCGGCAAAACCTATTTTCGCGAGAATTCCAAATTGCTCAGCGAAGCCATGTCGGTCGTCGGCGACCCGACGATTGTCGTCAATCGCAACAGCGGCTCAGTCGATATCAAAGCCAACGCCAAAATCTCCATGACGCTGACTCGGATTGGCGGCTTCGACACCTTGGACGTTCCGGTCGCATCCCAAGCCGTTTTCAAACAGCGCGATATCGAGGTCGGCATGGCGCTCGACATCACCGGATCGATGAATACGCAGATCAAAGGCAAGACGAAAATTGCTTCGTTGAAGTCGGCGTTTGCCGAATTTGCCGATGCTATTTTTCCTGAGCAAGACGGTCCGCAAACGATCCGTGTAGCGCTCGCTCCCTATTCATCGGGCGTGAAGCTTGGCGGCTACGCGGCCAACATCACGACAGGACCGCCCGGCAAGGATTGCATTGCCGAACGCGCCAATGGGAATTTCAACGACAGCGTGAGCAAATTCAACATTTCTCCTCAGTGCCCGCCGCCGATCGTCAAGCCACTCACCGACGACAAGCAAAGTTTGATTTCCGCCGTCAACGGCTACTCGGCCGACGGTTCGACGGCCGGGCATCTTGGCATTCAATGGGCGTGGAATCTGATTTCCGATAACTGGGGCGGCGTGTGGGGCGGAGCAAGCAAGCCGGACGACTACCAGAAGGTCAAGGACAAGAAGCTGATGAAGGCGGTCGTGTTAATGACCGACGGCGATTTCAACACGCGGTACTCGGGCGCGTCGTCGGCAAATCAAGCCGTCGAGCTTTGCAAGGCCATGAAGGCCAAGGACGTCGTGGTGTTCTCAGTCGGCTTCGGGCTCGGCAATAGCAACCCGGTGGCGACAGCGACTCTTAAGGCCTGCGCCACGCCGGGTGAGGATTACTTCGCCGCCGCCGAAGACGAGGAAGACCTCAAGGCGGCGTTCCGCCAGTTCGCCGGCACGCTGACCAAACTGCGACTGTCGCGATAGTCGAAATTCGGTCTATTTTTCCGCGTTGAGAGAACGCTCCGGCAACGGGGCGCTTTTGTCATTCGGCCGCTGATCAGGGCGGGCGCGGGGTACCATTCGTTGATCTCACACCGCGACGACCGGAAACGAACGATCCGGTCGCGACGACGCCGGCGCCTGCGTATCCTCTTCCTGCCGCTCGTCACTCTCAGCCTCGCAGCGGCGATTTGGAGCGGCATCATCCCGCGCCAAATCGCCAACCTAGCGCCACTCGACTTGGCTGACGGGCATGCCTTGTTTGTCGATTTCAGGCTGGCCGGGCTATCAAACGACCGCGCACTCTGCCGGGCAACCTTGTCCTCACCCCTCATTAGCGCAAGGCCGATTACCGACAAACCATTCGTCGACGGCTGCGGCTGGCGTAATGCAGTCGCGCTTTCCGGCGCTGGCCGACTTCGCGTGACTATCGATGAACTCACGTGCGAGACGGCCGCCGCCACCGCGATGTGGGTGACGCATGTCGTACAGCCGGCTGCCGAGCGGCACTTGCGCGCGCCGATCGTGGCGCTGCAGACCATGGGCGGATATTCATGCCGCAACATAGTCGGCAATAAGCTCTGGCAAGACTTCCGCAGCCAGCATGCAACCGCCAACGCCATCGATATTTCGGCGTTTGAATTGCAGGACGGTCGGGTGATCTCCATCAAAAAGCAGTGGACGCCGCCGGGCCCGCAAGCCGATTTTTTGCGCGCAGTGCACGACGGCGCCTGCCGCTATTTCCGCGTCGTCCTTGGGCCCGACTATAACGAGGCCCATCACGACCATTTCCATCTTGATCGCGGCTACTTGAAATCGTGCAAGTAGGCGTGCTGCTGGCTGGCATTTTCCACCGACGGCACCGATAATGCCACTCACTCGGTTGCGACGGCTGCTCCGCCAGCCGATACGGATCGATGACCGGCAGCTCCGCGTTATCGGTTGATCAACTCGCTTTACGATTCTGCCGATTTCCGATCAGGTCATCGACGACACCCGGATCAGCCAGCGTCGACGTATCACCGAGATTGCTGAAATCATCCTCGGCGATCTTGCGCAAAATACGCCGCATGATTTTTCCCGATCGCGTTTTTGGCAGTCCCGGCGAGAACTGGATAAGATCCGGAGATGCGATCGGTCCGATTTCTTTGCGGACATGTGCCACCAAATCCTTGCGCAGGGCATCGTCTCCGCTTTCGCCACTGTTGAGGGTGACATAGCAATAGATCCCCTGGCCTTTGAGATCGTGCGGATAGCCAACAACTGCGGCTTCCGAAACTTTGGGATGCGAAACGAGTGCGCTCTCGACCTCGGCAGTACCCATGCGGTGGCCGGAGACGTTGATCACGTCGTCGACGCGTCCCGTAATCCAGTAGTAACCATCGGCGTCGCGTCGGCAGCCGTCGCCGGTGAAATACATGCCAGGGTAAGTCGAGAAGTACGTTTGTTCGAAGCGGTCGTGATCGCCGTAGATGGTTCGCGATTGCCCTGGCCAGCTGTCGAGAATAACGAGATTTCCTTGGGCCGCACCTTCAAGAATAATACCCTTTTCATCGACGAGCGCCGGTTGAACGCCAAAGAATGGCAAAGTTGCCGATCCCGGTTTTAACGCTGTGGCGCCCGGCAGCGGTGAAATCAAAATGCCGCCCGTCTCGGTTTGCCACCACGTATCAACGATTGGGCACCGGCTGTCGCCAACGACGCGATAGTACCACTCCCACGCTTCCGGATTGATCGGCTCCCCGACCGAGCCGAGCAGGCGCAAGGACGACCGATCATTTCGAGTGACGAGTTCGTCGCCAGCTCCCATCAGCGAGCGGATCGCCGTCGGAGCGGTATAAAAAATATTGACCTTCCACTTATCGACGACGTCCCAAAATCTCGACGAGCTCGGATAGGTCGGAATGCCTTCGAACATGACGGTGGTCGCGCCGTTGGCGAGAGGCCCATACACGATATAGCTGTGACCCGTGACCCAGCCGACATCAGCCGTGCACCAGTAAACATCGCCGTCGTGGTAGTCGAACACGTACTGGTGCGTCATCGACGCATACAGCAGATAGCCGCCCGTGGTGTGGACAACACCTTTCGGCTTGCCGGTTGACCCGGACGTGTAGAGCACGAACAGCGGATCTTCAGCATTCATCGCGACGGGCGGGCAATCGGCAGCAACCTTGTCCATCTCTTCGTGCAGCCAGAAATCGCGACCTGCTGTCCACGGCACCGGATTGCCCGTGCGGCGCACGACCAGCATTTTTTCGCCGCCGCTGCACTTGGCCAGCGCGGCGTCAGCATTTTTCTTGAGAGCGACGGGCTTGCCGCCGCGCAGGCCTTCGTCCGCCGTGATGACGAGCTTCGATTGCGCGTCGTCAATCCGGTTCTGCAAGCTGTCTGGCGAGAACCCGCCGAACACGATCGAATGGATAGCGCCGATGCGCGTGCAGGCCAGCATCGCGTAAGCTGCTTCGGGAATCATCGGCAGATAGATGGTGACGCGGTCACCTTTTTTGACGTCGTGTTTCTTCAACACATTGGCGAACCGCTGCACGCGCTCGTGCAACTGGCGATACGTGATCAGTTGGCTTTCATTTGGGTTATCGCCTTCCCAGATGATCGCGACCTGGTTGCCGCGCGTTGCCAAATGACGATCGATGCAATTGGCCGAGACATTCAGAGCGCCGTCCTCGAACCAGCGAATGTCGACCGTGCCCGGCGCAAACGTCGTTCTCTTTGCGCGGGTATACGGCGTCATCCAGTCGAGCCGACGCCCGGCTTCGGCCCAGAAGCCTTCGGGATCGGACAAAGACCGCGCATACATAGATTTGTAAGACGCTTCATTGACGAGCGCCCGCTCCGCCCAAGCAGCGGAAACAGGGTAAGTCTTGTCGGTCATCTCGCAGGTCCTCCAGTCGGCCGTCTCAACAGCGGCCTTCGTGACCGCATTATGCGAGTTGGCGTGCTACGTCACAACGTGCTCGAAGGTCTAAGGTGGCGGACCTGCGTGAACGGAGATGTCGCGATGAGGCTCGATGACACCCAATTGAAATCGATAAATCCTATTGATATCAATTGACTAGATCGCGCCGATCGCTGGCAAAAATCATTAGGCCTGCCAGACGGCACTGCGTTTGATTTCGGCGTCTTCAAGGTCACGCGTCACCGGCACTGCATAGTCTTCCAAACGCCGATAGCGATCGCGCGGGAAATAACTGCGCTGCGGGTCGCCGATGAGAACGACGGCGCCGGCCGCTTTGGCGCGCGCAATGTATTCCGAAACGCGATCGGCAAGCTGGCGCTCGTAGTACAAGTCGCCAATCAGATGCACGTCGGCACGGTCAGGCGGGCGGGCCAACAGATCGTCGCTGGTCGTTGCGAACGTGACGCCATTCGCTGCGGCGTTGAGCCGGCATGCGGCCAATGCGAAGCGATCGATATCACTTGCGACGACACGCGCCGCTCCCGTCTTGCAGGCGGCGATAGCCGTAAGACCGGAACCGGAGCCAAGATCGATGACGCTGCGCCCGTGACATACTTCAGGGTGGTCGAAAAGATAGCGCGCGAGGGCTTGCCCGCCGGCCCAGGCAAACGCCCAATAGGGCGGCGCGATATTCATTTCGCCAAGGTCGTCTTCAGTCTTTTGCCAGAGCGGCATCGACTCTTCAGCGAGATGCAGCACGATTTCCGGCACGATCGGCGGATGCAGCAGTTTGGTGTTTTCGGCAATGAATTGCGCGACCGCTGCCGCATCGTCGATATCGAGATGAGCCGCTGTCATCGCGGCCGCAGATGTTTGGGATCTAGCCCGCCCATGCGGCAGACTTCTTTCCATTCGTCAGGCTTCACCGGCTGCACCGACAGACGCATCGATGTCACCAATGCCATGTTGACGAGCTTCGGATTGCTTTTGACATCGATCAACGTAACGGGCTTGGGCATCGGCGCGACGGCTTTGACATCGACGCATTCCCATGTGCCGCTATCGTCCTGCGAATCGGGATGGGCGAGCGCGATCACTTCGCAAATACCGACGATCTCTTTGCCGTCGTTCGAGTGATAGAAAAATCCACGATCACCGATTTTCATCGCCCGCATGTTGTTGCGCGCCAGATAATTGCGCACGCCGTTCCACTCTTCGCCGGCTGAGCCTTTTGCGACCAGCATATCCCACGAAAAAGTGTCGGGTTCGCTTTTGAAAAGCCAATAGGCAGCCATCCGTGATCATCCTCGTTTCAGCGCTCGCATTAAAGCCGGGGCTCAGTCTTCGGCTTTGAGCGGGCGCTGCATGAGGCCGGCTATCGCATCGTCCACCGAGACGCGGCCTTCGATGACGCTCAAAACAGCTTCCGCGATCGGCATGTCGACACGGCGCTCGCGGGCCAAAGCGACCACGGCCGCAGCCGTGTAAACGCCCTCGGTCACAGCCGTTCGGCTCCCCAAAATATCAGCTAATTTTTTGCCTTCGCCGAGGCTGCGCCCAAGCGACATGTTTCGCGATTGCGGACTGCCGCACGTCAACACGAGGTCGCCAAGACCCGACAATCCAAGCAGCGTTTCTGGCCTTGCGCCCATGGCGTCGCCGAAACGGCGCAATTCAGCGAAGCCGCGCGTGACGATGGCGGCGTGCGCGCTGGCGCCAAGGCCACGGCCTTCGACAATACCCGCCGCTATCGCCAAGACGTTTTTGACAGCGCCGCCCAGTTCGGCGCCCATGACATCACTCGACCAATAAAGCCGCATCTGCCGCGAAGACAACGCCGACGCTAAACTGCGGCCGAGATGTTCGTTGCGGCAAGCGAGCGTCAGCGCCGCAGGCAGTCCGCGGGCCACGTCCGCCGCAAAGCTCGGCCCAGATAAAACTGCGTAAGTTGTAATCGGATTGATCTCTCCGATGACATCTCCCATTGTCTTCCCAGTCTTTTGCTCGATACCTTTGGCGCACATGACGATGGGCGTGTCGGGCAACAAACCCTGGCGCATCTCTGCCATAACGTGGCGCACATGCTGGGCTGGCACAACGACCAGACAGACGCTGCTGGAGGCTGCTTGTTTGAGATCGCCCGTCGCATGGATCGATGGATCGAGCGCGATGCCCGGCAGAAACGCCCGATTGACCTGTCGGTTCGCGATGTCGTGGACCACATCCGGTTCGCGCGCCCACAAGGTGACGCGATGGCCGCCGAGCGCGAGCGTTTGTGCCAGCGCCGTTCCCCACGCGCCTCCACCGATGACGCTGACTGTTTCAAACGTCACGCTCAAACCCCAATTCATATTCGCGGCGAAACACTATCGTCTCGCCGGCCTGGAAGCCATGATCTTAAGCCTTGACACCAGCGCCTATGGCGGGCGCAGCATCCGTGTCCAGGGGCCAGCGTGGCCTGACGGGCGAATGAAATCCATCGCTCAGGCCCAGCGCATGACGTTCGGCACCCGCCCAAGCGATCATCGCGCCATTATCGCTACAAAGCGCTAGAGGTGGAGCATGGAACGAATAGCCGTGTGTCTCTGCGACGCCAACCAGCGCTGCCCGTAACACTTGGTTTGCAGCGACGCCGCCCGCGACAACAAAGGGGCGATGGCGATCGTCCGGAAATCGGTGCACGACCGCACGCATCACCTGCGCCACGCGATCGACCACAGTGTCGCAAACGGCCGCTTGGAACGACGCGCAAATGTCGGCCACGTCGTCGTTCGAGATTGGCGCGATTGCTTCGGCCGCGTGGCGCACCGCCGTCTTCAGGCCGGCGAACGAAAAATTCGGATCGGCTCGGCCGAGCATCGGCCGTGGCAGCTTGAAACGGCGCGGGTCGCCGTCAATCGCCGCTGCCTCGACGGACGGACCACCTGGCATCGGCAAGCCGAGGAGCTTCGCGGTTTTGTCGAACGCTTCACCCAAAGCGTCGTCGATCGTGGTGGCGAGGCGGCGATAGCGCCCGACCGCTTCGACGAGAAGGATTTGGGTATGTCCACCCGACACCAGCAGCATCACATAGGGTGGCGGCAGACCATCGGTCAGTCCGCAGGTTAGCGCGTGGGCTTCGAGGTGGTTGATCGCTAAAAAAGGTTTGCCGGCGGCCAGTGCGAGGGCCTTGCCTGTAATGGCGCCGACGATGAGCCCGCCGATGAGCCCCGGTCCACTGGTCGCCGCAATCGCATCGACGTCGGCGAGTTGTACATGAGCTTGCACCAGCGCAGCAGCAACGATGTGATCAAGGCAGGTCGTATGAGCGCGGGCGGCAATTTCCGGCACCACGCCACCGTACAGCTCATGTTGCTTAAACTGCGATCGCACGACGTTCGATAAGATGTATCCGCGGCCGTCGGAATCGCGCGCCACCACGGCGGCAGCCGTCTCATCGCAACTCGATTCGATGCCGAGGACATGGGTGCGGCTCGGCGCTGTTGGTGAGCTTGCGGTCATCAATTTAGGATCTTCGCGCGTCCGGTTGGCATTGGCGCGTCATTATTGCATTAATGCGCCCCGCACCGCCCGCCTAGCACTTGGAGAAAGCCCGTTGCAAGCCGCTAAAATCCGTATCGGCACCCGGGGATCGCCCCTGGCTCTCGCCCAAGCTCACGAAGTTCGCGCCCGCCTCGCCACCGCGCACGGTCTCGACGAGGCCGATATTTCGATCACGATTATCAAAACGACGGGTGATCAGGTGCTCGACCGGCCGCTGGCCGAGATCGGTGGCAAAGGCCTGTTTACCAAAGAGATCGAAGAAGCACTGCTGTCAAACGACATCGACGTGGCGGTACATTCAATGAAGGACATGCAAACCGCACTTCCCGATGGCTTAATGATCGGC
>JAIEPV010000192.1 GCA_019748215.1 Hyphomicrobium sp. | reverse complement strand
TGGCTGCGCTCGGCGAAGGCCTGAGCCCAATATTGAGAGGACGATATGCGAAGTGAAGCTCGATCAATGATGGCGACGGGCGTCGTAGATGCGACGCATCTGACCGGTGCGGCCTATGATGTCGAGCGCATTCGAGCCGATTTCCCGATCCTGTTTCGCGAAGTGCACGGCAAACCGCTCGTTTACCTCGACAATGGTGCGTCGGCACAAAAACCGGCGTCAGTTCTGGATGCGATGGACCACGCCTATCGCTTCGAGTACGCCAACGTGCATCGCGGCTTGCATCATCTCTCCAACGTTGCGACCGAACATTTCGAGGCCGCTCGCGAGACTGTCCGCCGGTTCTTGAATGCCGAGCATCCCGACGAAATCGTCTTCACGCGCAGCGCCACCGGCGCCATCAACCTCGTCGCCCATTGCGTCGGTGAAGTTGAAATCGAAGCCGGTGATGAGATCGTGCTCACGATCATGGAGCACCACGCCAACATCGTGCCGTGGCATTTCTTGCGCGAGCGCAAAGGCGCGGTCCTGAAGTGGGCGCCGATGACGGACGCGGGCGAATTGAGCCTTGAGCACTTCGAGCGCCTGCTGACGCCAAAGACAAAAATGGTCGCCATCACGCACATGTCGAACGTGCTCGGCACTGTGCTGCCGATCAAGCAGATCGTGCGCATGGCCCACGCCAAAGGTATTCCGGTCCTGGTCGATGGCAGTCAGTCGGCGGCGCATATGCCAGTCGACGTCCGCGATCTCGATTGCGATTTCTTCGTTTTCACCGGCCACAAAACTTACGGTCCGACGGGGATCGGCGTGCTCTATGCCAAGAAGCGTCACCTCGATGCGCTGCCACCTTACGAAGGTGGCGGCGACATGATCGAAACCGTCACCGTCGATACCGTCACCTACAATAAGCCACCGCATAAGTTTGAGCCCGGCACGCCGCCGATCGTCGAAGCCATCGGGCTGGCCGCAGGCCTCAACTACATGATGCAGGTCGGTCGCGAGAAGATCGCGCGCCATGAGGCCGAGCTGGCGGCTTACGCCAGCGAGCGGTTGTCGGCGACGCCGTGGATCAAGCTCTACGGCACCGCGCCCGGCAAAGGCGCGATCTTTGCCTTCACCGTCGATGGCCTGCATCCGCACGACGTGTCGACGATCATCGACCGGTCCGGCGTCGCCATTCGCGCCGGCCACCATTGCGCGCAGCCGCTGATGGAACGCCTCGGCGTCACGGCCACCTGCCGCGCCTCGTTCGCGATGTACAACACCAAGGCCGAGGTCGATGCGTTGATGACGGCGCTGACCAAGGCCCATGATCTGTTTGCGTGAGGTAAGCCCATGGACGTCAAACGCACGAAAGAACTCGAAACGTTGAAAGACGCGGTGACGGCGCTCGATACTCCGCCCTCAATTGCGGAAACCGAGCCGGTTACTGCGGAGGCGAAAGGTGCAACCACGCCTCTGCCGCCCGAGGAAATCGACCGCTTGACCACCGACATCGTGGCGGCGTTGAAAACCGTCTACGACCCCGAAATCCCCTCCGACATTTACGAGCTCGGCTTGATCTACAAAGTCGAGATCGATGACGACCGCCAGGTTGCCATCGATATGACGTTGACCGCGCCCGGCTGTCCGGTTGCCGGTGAAATGCCGATCTGGGTTGAAAACGCCGTCAACGCGGTGGCCGGCGTCGCCGGCACCAAGGTCAAAATCGTTTTCGATCCGCCGTGGGATCAGAGCCGGATGTCGGATGAGGCCAAGCTCGCGGTGAACATGTTTTAGCGCGGATCTCGCAATTTTACCCCGAACACCCATATAGTGTGCCGGGATAAGATTTCGATCCGCCGCCAGATAGGACGCGAACACCAATGCCATCGCTGCGCATGATGCCGAAGGTCATGACCCTCACCGACGCCGCCGCCGCACGCGTCGCGCATCTCCTGTCATCAAAGCCCGATGTCAAAGGCTTGAAGATCGGCATCAAAAAAGGTGGCTGCGCTGGCATGGAATACACCATGACCTGGGCCGATCAGATCGGAAAATTCGACGAGGTCGTCGAGGATCGTGGCGCCATCGTGCTCATCGATCCGGCGGCTATCATGTATTTGATCGGCACCGAGATGGACTACAAGACCGACAAGCTGGCCTCGCAGTTCGTGTTCAATAACCCGAACCAGAAGAGCGCGTGTGGCTGCGGCGAGAGCGTCAATCTGGAGCCGGCAACGCCCGACGGTGGGTTGCGCCCGGCCGATCATCAGCACTGAATTGACATTCGTCGAGGCGGGTAGAGGTTGAAATGACCATCTCCGCCAGCTACCTCGAAATGCTGCGCGACCTGCTCGCGCCAATCGGCGACCTCCGCATCAAGAAGATGTTCGGCGGCGCCAGTGTTTATGTCGATGACGTGATTGTGGCGCTCGTCGCTGACGACACGCTCTACTTCAAAGCCGACGCTCGCACGCAAAAGCGCTATGAGGCCGAGGGCCTTGGCCCGTTCACCTACGAGGGCAAAACGCGGCCCGTTTCGATGTCCTATTGGCGCGTGCCGGAGCGGCTCTTCGACGAGCCCGACGAGTTGTTGGAGTGGGCCAGCGAAGCTCTCAATGTCGCGCGCGCTTGCGCCAAACCAAAGCCTGCGAAAGGTCGGCCGTCACGTCCAGCGCCGACAAAAAAAGTGCCGCGCAAAGCCAAAGCTCCAAGCGGCGCTAAATCGTCAAATTAACATCTGCAATAACTCTAACCGCGACCAGGTACCTTCGCGGGGCGCGACGGCTTGCGCATGAAAGCTGGGACATTCTCGGCAAAGCCGAGCCGATCGCCACCCTGCATTTGAGCTGATGATGGCTTGCTTGCGGGCCCGCGCGTTTTGTCGCCGCGAGCCTGGCTCCGTTGGCCGTCACGTTCACCGCCACGCTCTGCGGCGCGGTCGCCAGGCTGTTCGCGGTTCGCGCCGCGCGCATCATCGGTCCAGCTGTCATGGCGCGGCTGGCGCTCACCCTTTGGCGAGCTGTGCGGTCGCGTTTCTCGCCTATCAGACATCGCCGATTGCGATGAACGCACCGCCGCAGCGGACGCCTCGACCGGCTGCTCCGTTACTCGCCTTGGCGCTTCGCGACGCGGACGCTCGGCAGCTGTGAGCGGTTGTGTAAGCGGCGCGGCGTCGTTTGCCACCGTCTCAGGCGAGCGTTCGGGACGAGGTGCCCTCGTCTCAGGTCGCCGTTCACCGCGGGGCGCGGGATTGGCCGACGCCGGCTTGCTCGGCCCGCGAGGTTCGCCGCGTCCCGATGACGGCGCCGCGCGCGCGCTTTGTCCACGTTCCGGTGCCGCTTTGCCACCGCGCCCGCGACGGCGTTTTCCGGCACCGGCTATGTCGTCGTCGGTCGGCGGATCGCCCATCCAGACGGCGGCTTCGCCAGTGATTTTCTCGATATCTTTCACAAACTTCAAATCATCAGGACTAACGAGCGAGGCGGAGTTGCCCTCTTTTCCGGCCCGTCCGGTGCGGCCGATGCGGTGCACATAGTCGTCGGCTGCCCATGGCAGATCGAAGTTGAATACGTGCAACACGTCCGGAATATCGAGCCCGCGCGCGGCCACGTCGGATGCGGCCAGCAGCATGATTTCGCCATTGCGAAATTTGTCCAAGGTCTCGGTGCGGCTCTTCTGGTCCATGTCGCCATGCAACGCGCCGGCATTGAAGCCATGCTTCGACAGCGACTTGTGCAGCACCGCGACATCGCGTTTGCGATTGCAGAAGATGATCGCGTTTTTGACGTTGCCGGTCTTGATCAGTTCTCGCAGAATTTCGCGCTTGGCGTAATCCTCGCCGTCGGGACAAAACTTGAAGCGCTGGGTGATGGTTTTCGCCGTCGTCGCCGGTTTAGCAGCCTCGACGCGCACCGGATCTTTCAAGAACGTATTGACCAGTCGCGTGATTTCGGCCGGCATCGTCGCTGAGAAAAACAGCGTCTGCTTTTTCGCCGGCAGCAGCTTGCAGATTTTCTCGATGTCGGGAATGAAGCCCATATCCAACATGCGGTCGGCTTCGTCGATGACGAGAATTTCAACGCCCATCATCATCACGCGGCCGCGTTGAAAATGGTCGAGCAGGCGGCCGGGCGTCGCGATCAGCACGTCGACACCACGATCGAGTTTCTTGGTTTGATCGTCCATCGATACGCCGCCGATCAGCAGCGCCACCGTCAGCTTGTGATTGACGCCGTATTTCTCGAAAGCCTGCGCCACCTGCGCTGCAAGTTCGCGCGTCGGCGCCAAGATCAGCGAACGCGGCATCCGGGCTCTGGCCCGTCCCGTCTCCAGCCGTGTGATCATCGGCAATGTAAAGGCGGCGGTTTTGCCGGTGCCGGTCTGGGCGATGCCGAGCACGTCGCGGCCGGCGATGGCGATGGGAATGGCGGCCGATTGGATGGGCGTCGCGATCGTATATCCGGACGCCTCCACAGCGGCCAGTACCTTGGGGCTGAGACCAAGCTCAGCGAAGGCTTTCGTTTCCAAAAAACATCTCTCCAGTTGCACAGCCATGGACCCGCCCGCGCGAATGTTCGCGGCGGCGGCGGGTAGCGAGCACAGGGGAGAGACGTCTGGCCAAAAGCCGAATTGTTGGGGGCGACCTCGAAGAGGATCGAATAAATCGAATCCCCCTGCGCTCGAGCTTAGAAGCTGCTGACACAACCTGTGCGGAAAGGCAAGGCAAACTCACCCATCTGCGGCAACGGCAACGTAAATATGGTTGTTATGAGCACAACTGAAATTGGCGCGCTTCGCAGGACAACTGACGACTGCCGCCCGCCATCGTGACTAGATATCCAGATCCCTGGCGAACGCGGCGCGATCCTGGATGAAGCGGAAGCGAGCTTCGGGCTTCGATCCCATCAGCGCGTTGACCGTCTCGCCCAATGTCGAGCGCTCGCCTTCGCCGATCTCGACGCGCAGCAAGGTCCGAACGCGCTTATCCATCGTCGTCGATTTCAGTTGGTCGGCGTTCATCTCGCCGAGCCCTTTAAACCGATTGACCTCGACTTTCGCATTGGCGGGGAATTCGCGTTTGATGAGTTCGTCGCGATGTTTTTCGTCGCGCGCATAGACCGATTTGGCGCCATGCTTCAATTTAAACAGCGGCGGCACGGCCAGGAATAAATGGCCGTTGTCGATCAACTCCGGCATTTCCTGATAAAAGAACGTAATCAGCAGCGACGCAATGTGCGCGCCATCGACATCGGCGTCGGTCATGATGATCACGCGCTCGTAGCGCAAGTCTTCGTCGCGATATTTCGATCCGGTGTTTGCACCGAGCGCTTGGATCAGATCTGATAACTGCTGATTTTGCGAAAGCTTGGCGCTTGTCGCGTTGGCGACGTTCAAAATTTTGCCGCGCAACGGCAGGATGGCTTGCGTTTCGCGATCACGCGCGCTCTTGGCGCTGCCGCCAGCGCTGTCACCTTCGACGATGAAAATTTCAGTTCCCGCCGCCTGCTGGATCGAGCAATCGGACAACTTGCCGGGCAGGCGCAGTTTGCGCGTCGCCGACTGGCGGCCGACCTCTTTTTCACGCCGCCGCTTCAGGCGATCTTCCGCTTGATCGACCGTCCACTCGAGCAACTTTGTCGCCTGCTGCGGGCTGTCCGCCAGCCAATGATCGAAAGCATCGCGCACCGCCGTCTCGACAATCCGCGTCGCCTCGACCGTCGCGAGTTTGTCCTTGGTCTGGCCCTGGAATTCCGGCTCGCGAATGAATACCGACAGCATCGACGCCGCCGTGCCCATCACATCTTCAGAGGTGATCTGCTGCGCCTTCTTGTTGCCGGTCAGTTCGCCGTAGGCGCGCAGGCCCTTGTAAAGCGCCTGGCGCAAGCCGTTTTCATGGGTGCCACCATCGGCGGTCGGAATGGTGTTGCAATAGGACGTCGAGAAACCGTCTTCGTCGGCAATCCAAGCCACCGCCCATTCGACCGATCCGTGGCCTTTTTCTTTTTCAACGCGGCCGGCGAAAATGTCTTTGGTCACGCGCGTGTGGGTTTCGATCGACGCGGTCAGAAAGTCGGACAATCCGCCGGGGAAATGGAACACCGCCTTCGCCGGAGTATCGTCCTTGATCAGTTCGCTATCGCACGACCAGCGAATTTCCACGCCGCCGAACAGATAGGCCTTCGAGCGCGCCATTTTCAGCAGGCGTGCCGGTTTGAAAGCGGCGCCCTTGCCGAAGATTTTTTCGTCCGGCTTGAAGCGCACTTTCGTGCCCCGCCGATTCATGGTGCTGCCGAGCTTTTCGAGCTTGGTCTGCGGCTCGCCGCGCGAGAACACCATGCGATAGAGCTGCTGATCGCGCGCCACCTGCACTTCGAGCAATTCCGACAGCGCATTGACCACCGATACGCCGACGCCGTGCAGACCGCCCGAGGTATTGTAGGCCTTGCTATCGAACTTGCCGCCGGCGTGCAGGATCGTCATTACGACTTCGAGCGCGCTTTTAGTTTTGTATTTCGGGTGCGGGCCGACTGGGATGCCACGGCCGTTGTCGGTCACCGACAAAAAGCCATCCGCTGTCAATTCGACGTCGATCCATGTCGCATGACCGGCGACGGCTTCGTCCATAGCGTTGTCGATCACCTCGGCAAAAAGGTGATGCATGGCCTTTTCGTCGGTGCCGCCGATGTACATGCCCGGACGGCGGCGCACCGGCTCGAGGCCTTCCAGCACCTCGATATGGTCTTCGTTGTAGCCGGCAGAGTCACTGGATTTGGCGGCACGCGACGATTTATTGGTCATCTCGCTCTCGGAATCAGAAAACAGATCGGTTTGCGATTTGGCCATGCGGGTCGCGGTTCCGTTCGGGTGGCAACGCGCCGGTGACTGAACACTCTGCGCGGCACGCGACGCGGACGGAGAGCCCAGCCGGCGAATCTTGATGAACCGACCATAGCCCATGGTTGCCCAGCGGCACTATCGCGATTGCAACATTGTTGCGCGCGAACCACAGCAACGATGCCACAGACGGGCCGTGGCCTGCTGATGCCGCTACTCGAAACGCGATGGAGACCAGCGACGTTAATCATTCACGATAAATAAACCAGTTCTCGGGATGCTGTTTCCCGTTGTCTCGTCTACGCCATATGTTGGCAATTGAACGAACTTTTACGCGTCTCCATGGGCGTTGCGGCCGTTGCCGCGACATCGAGACGATGATGGTTTCGAGACCGTCGGGCCAGTGCCGAGACGGTCGCTGGCGTTTTCGATTGCGTCATGAATTTTTAGTGCGGCATTGGGTTCGGTTGAAAATCAACCGGGTTTGTCGACTGCGAAACTGAAGCTTCTGGATGCCGCGTGCATTCGCAACATGGCGAGCGATGACCACGTCACCTGATCGTAAGCTGTCCGCCCGGCCGCACGCTGTCAGCGTGCGAGACTATCTGTTGAGTTTTTCTGGCGGCGCTGTTCGGCCTGGTCCAAAACCTCCAACGTCGTCGGGAGCCGCCTCTGCGCTTGAGCAAGCTGCCTTCGATCAAGGTGATCTGCCGCGTTTTCTGAATGGCATCGATCTCGTTGATCTGCCGTTTGCTTCAAAGCCGCGCCTGCCGATGCGACGCCGGGGCTTGTCGGTTGCAAAGCTGTTCGCAGCAAGCGCGAAAAACCGCCTTGCGCGTCGCGGGCCACGGCAACGGCCATCGCTCACGCCGAAACGCCGAGAAAATATCGGTTATGCTGCGGCGTTCATTTTGGTCGTCGTCGTGGCGGCCGCCATCGGTCTGCAATTGCCGCAACAGCCAGCGCCGGCCGATGGCCCAGCAAAGCCCGTGCAAATCGCCCAGACGCCACCGGCGCCCGTTGTGGTGACGCCACCGGCGCCCATCAACGTCGCGCCGACCGAGACGAAAACCGATGCGCCTTTACCGGACTTGCCAAAGTTTCCGGCATTGGAACCAGCGCAGCCCGCTGCCGACAGCACCGACCGGCTAACGTTCGCCCCAAAACTGGAAGGCCAGACCGCAGAACCAACGGTCGCTGCGCCGCCTGTTCCGGCGCTTGCAACCGTCGCCGTCGACCCGGCACCTGGTCCCGTCAACCCCGATCGGAGCGACGTCGTCGTCATCCGCAATCTGCCGCCGCAATCGTCTTTGTCGGCCGGCAAGCGCCTCTCGCCAACCGAATGGCAAGTCCCGCAAAGCAATCTCGGTGGCCTGGTCGTCACCCTTCCAGCCCTGCCGATCACCACCGACATCGAAGTCTTCAATCGCGACGGCCAACCCGCCGGCACTGCTCGCATCGAAATCAAGTCCAATGAGCAGGCCATCGCCCAACAAAGCGGGCCGGCAACGAAAGTCGTCAGCAAGCGCAAAAAACGCCGTGCTGTACCGCCGCTGCTCGTTCCATCCTCGACGGCGAGTTTTGTCGGTGCCGGAAAAATTGCGCCGCCAAAATCGACACTCGTGGCAAAATCAAATCTGCCGAACCCGGCTCAGAAGCAGGCCGCGACGCAAGGGCCGGCGAAAGTGCAAATCCAGCCCAAACTTTTGGCCCCAGCGGTCGCTCCGGGATCGGCGCCCGCGCAGGCTTCAGCACAGGCGAATGCACAGGATGCAGAACAGGCCCCGGAGCCACCGCCGCTCGACGCCGACGCGCCGCCGGCGGTTGCCTCCGCCAGCGGGACGTCCAAGCCCCTGTTCTATTGGCTGACGCCCGAACAGGCATCCGAGCCGATCGTCGGATTGTCGAGTGGCGAGGAATTCTTGATCAACCTCGGCGTTGTGCCGCGCCCCTAAGCTTCGCCAAATATCGCATCTTGGCGCGTTACGCTTTCTTCGCCACAACCGCGACATTGTCGATCAGCCGCGTCGTGCCGAGCCAGACGGCGGCCAGCACGCGCAGCGGGCGAGCGCTCTCCTGAACGGTTTCCGCTGGCGCTTCGAGCGTTTCAGCGTCGCGCACTTCGACATAATCGACCTTGGCAAATCCGCCCTGCAGAAGTTTGCGCCGTGCATTGGCGACGCCGGCGGCAATATCGGCGCCCTGGCCGACATCGGCCGCAAGCTCTGAGATGACGGCGTGAAGCGCTGGTGCGATCGCGCGTTCATCGGCTGATAAGTAGCGGTTGCGCGAAGACATCGCCAAGCCGTCGTCTTCGCGCTTCGTTGGCGACGCGACGAGGGTCAGCGGTAAATTCAGATCGCGCACCATCTGGCGCAAGACGGCGAGTTGCTGGAAATCCTTTTCACCGAAGATCGCATAGTCCGGCGTCACTTGGCTGAACAGCTTGCAACAGACGGTCGCAACGCCTGCAAAGTGGCCCGGGCGAAAAGCGCCTTCGAGCTCGGCGGCCGTGCTGCCCGGCGTCACAGCGCTTGAAAACCCGGCCGGATACATGTCATCGACCGACGGCGCCCACACCACATCCGCGTCTAGGCTCGCAAGCGTCGCAACATCGCCGGCTTCGTCACGCGGGTATCGTGACAGATCATCGCCGGCTGCAAATTGCGTCGGGTTGACAAAAATCGACACCACCACACGGTCGGCTTTTTTCTTCGCCAGTTTCACCAGCGAAACGTGGCCGGCATGCAGCGCCCCCATGGTCGGCACCAGGGCGATGGATTTGCCCGCGCCGCGCCATTTGGCTGTTTGCCGCCGGAGGTCTGCAACGGTTCTGATGATTTTGACGGTGTGACCCACGGCGCGGCCGGCCCTTCCCATTGGCTCAAGTGCCGACAGTGGTGGCGAGGCTCTCCTGCGCCGTCAAGTGTCAACACTCCCGACTGTCTGATAGATTAACGCCAAGCGAATCGCCCCTTGTTGATCGTCGATTGCAGGAATTGAGATGGTTGCGGCATTGAAGCGAGAGGCGGCGAAACACGACGGAGACGGCGTGACCAGGGCACTTCCGTCTCGCGATGAGATCGCCGCCCACCATTTGATGGATGAATATCGCCTCGTCAGCTCGCTGGTCGAAAGCGCCGTCTCGACCGAGGACGAACGCCGCCGGATCGCCGACATCGCCCGGCGGCTGGTGCATGCCGCCCGCGCCAATGCAGGCCGCCACGCGGGCATCGACGCCTTCATGCACGAGTATGGTCTCGCCACCGACGAAGGCATTATCTTGATGTGCCTCGCCGAAGCCCTGCTGCGCATTCCCGACGTCGAAACCGCCAACGCGTTCATCGCCGATAAAATATCTGGCGGCGCCTGGGAAAAGCATCTCGGCGCTTCCGAAAGCCTGCTGGTCAACGCCTCGACCTGGGGCCTGATGCTGACCGGCCGTCTCGTCAAGCTGCGCGACGCCAAAGGTACCAATCCGGTGCAGGCCTTGAAGCGGCTGGTTGCGCGCTCGGGCGAGCCGACGATTCGCTTGGCCGTGCGCCAAGCCGTGCGCCTGCTCGGCGATCAGTTCGTGCTCGGCTCGACGATTGAAACGGCCATCGCGCGAGCCAAGCCGCTGGAAGCCAAGGGCAATCGTTTTTCCTTCGACATGCTCGGCGAAGCGGCGCGCTGCGAGATCGACGCCGAGCGCTATTATCAGCGTTACATGACGGCGATTGAAGCCGTCGGCCAAGCGGCGGGACCATACACACCGGCGCATGTCGACGCCATTTTTGCGCGGCCCTCTATCTCCGTGAAACTGTCGGCGCTGCATCCGCGCTTTGAACCCGGCAAAGAACGCCGCTTGATGAGCGAACTGGCGCCACGCCTGTTGACACTGGCACGCGCCGCCCGCGCCAGGGGGCTCGGCCTCACCATCGATGCCGAGGAGCAGGACCGCCTCGATCTCACCGCCCGCATGTTCGGCGAGATGTTGACGCATCCGGCGCTCGCAGCGTGGAACGGCCTCGGGATCGCCGTGCAGGCCTATGGCAAACGCGCCGTGCCGCTGCTGCGCTGGCTGCGGCGGCTGTCTGAAGACACCGGCAAGCGCATTCCCGTCCGCCTCGTCAAAGGCGCCTATTGGGACAGCGAAATCAAATGGGCGCAGGAGCGCGGTCTTGAAGACTATCCGGTGTTCTCGCGCAAGCTGCACACGGACCTGTCGTACCTCGCCGTCATGCGCGTCTTGATCAGCGATCCCGTGGCCTTCTATCCGCAGTTCGCCACCCACAATGCCCACGCCATCGCTGCCGCGCGCATTGCCGGCGGCGCCGTCGAATTCGAATATCAGCGTCTGCATGGTATGGGCGAAGCGCTGTACGACGAGGTCGCGGGCGATCAGAGTTTTATACGCCCGTGCCGGATCTACGCCCCCGTCGGCGGCCATGAAGACCTGCTCGGCTATCTCGTCCGCCGCCTGCTGGAGAACGGCGCCAACACGTCGTTCGTCAATCGCATTGCCGACGATGAAACGCCGGTGTCCGTGATCCTCGCCGATCCGGTCGAGATCGCCGAGCGCGAACGCATCAGCGGTGATCGGTATGCGTTGATTGCTCGGCCGCGCGAAATTTTCGAACCCGTGCGCCATGCTGGCGGCGGACTGCCGCTCACCGAGGCCGGCATTCGCGATGCCGTCATCAGCGGCATTCAGCGCCACGCCAAAATTCCGACCGCGGTCGGCCCTATCGTCAGCGGCAAAGCGACCATCGGCGGCGATCCGGCGACGCTGCTGCTCAGCCCGCAGGATAAACGCGAGCGCGTCGGCACGCTGCGGCTGGCGACACCGGCGCAATTGGATGAGGCGGTTGCAGCGTCCGTCGCCGCGTTCTCGCGCTGGGAGCGGACCAGCGCGCACGACCGAGCAGCCGTGCTCGACGTCGCCGCCGATCTCTACGAGCGCGACCGCATCCCGCTGATGAGCGCGCTCGTGCGCGAAGGTGGAAAAACACTTGAAGCCGCGCAAGCCGAGTTGCGCGAAGCGGTCGATTATCTGCGCTATTACGCGGTGGAAGCCCGGCGGCTGTTTGCCGAGCCGGTGCATCTCAAAGGCCCAACCGGGGAAGAGAACACACTGACGCTGCGTGGTCGCGGACCGTTCGCTTGCATCAGTCCGTGGAATTTTCCGCTGGCCATTTTCACCGGTCAGATCGCCGCCGCGTTGGCCGCCGGAAACACGGTCGTCGCTAAGCCCGCCGAGCAAACGCCGATTACGGCATTTCTCGCCGTGCAACTGCTGCATGAAGCCGGCATTCCGGCGGATGTGCTGCACCTCGTCACCGGCGGCGGCAAGCTTGGCGAAGCGCTGGTGCGCGACGCGCGCATTCGCGGAGTCGCCTTCACCGGCTCGAACGATACCGCCTGGGCGATCCAAAAATCGCTCGCCGACCGGCGCGGCGTGATCGTGCCGTTCATTGCCGAGACCGGTGGCCTGAACGCCATGATCGCGGATTCATCATCCCTCGCCGAACAAGTGGTGCGGGACGCGGTGCGGTCCGCCTATGACAGCGCCGGACAGCGCTGCTCAGCCGCGCGCGTGCTGTTCGTTCAGGATGACGCGGCGCCGCGCATCCGAGCCATGCTGGTCGGCGCGGTCGAAGCGCTCGACGTCGGCGACCCGCTCGACTACGCGACCGACATCGGCCCGGTGATCGATGAAGCCGCCCAGGACGCACTCGAAGGCCACAAGGTCAAGATGCAGCGCGAAGGCCGCGAACTCGTCGATCTCGCCATGCCGGAAGCCTGTCGCGCCGGAACGTTCGTCACACCGGCGCTGTATGAGTTGGATCGGCTGTCACGTCTCGATCGTGAAGTCTTCGGCCCCGTGCTGCATCTCATCCGCTTCGAGCGCGGACATCTTTCCTCCGTCGTCGCCGCCTTGAACGCTATTGGTTACGGATTGACGCTCGGGCTCCACAGCCGCATCGAAAGCGTTGCCGACTATGTCGCCGAGCACGCGCGCGTCGGCAATCTGTACGTCAACCGCAATCAGATCGGCGCCGTTGTCGGCGTGCAGCCCTTCGGCGGCGAGGGACTATCCGGCACTGGTCCGAAAGCGGGCGGGCCCAATTACCTGTTACGCTTTGCAACCGAACGCACGCGCACAACCGACATCACCGCGACCGGCGGCAACTACACGCTGCTGTCGGACCGGGGTTGATCGCAGTTACTCGTAGAAGGCGTAATATTTCCGCGCTGGTTCGACGATTTCCCAAGTGCCGGTGAAGCCTGCGGGTGTGACAAACGCATCACCGGCCTTGAATGTCGCGTGCGAACCGTCGTCGCCGCGCACGACAATGATGCCTTCGAGCAGATGGCAGAATTCGCTCTCGGTGAACACCACCTTCCAAGTGCCGCGCTCGGCCGCCCAGATGCCGCTGCTGAAACGTCCGTCTACACTCGTGTAAAGGTTTTGCGCGCTTTGTGCCGGATCGCCCGCAGTGATGCGATCGGCCGCCGGGCGAAAGCGCTCCGGCTCGGGCAAAGCGCCCTGAAAACTGATGAGTTTCGGAAATGCGGGATTGGGTGTGGTGTCTTGCGGCGGCATCGATGTCTCCTTCGAAAAACCCATCGCAGTCAGGTTAGCACATGGCGTCGATGCGACAGAAGCGGCCGGCGTTATTGCGCCGCCAGCACGAAGCAGTCGATGGCCTGGCGCCGCAGTTCGGTGCACGCGCTCGTGGCGCGCGGCCCATCGAAGCCGGAAAATCGTGCGCGATAGATCGTGCGACCGGCTTTATCGACGGGCACCGCGATGGCGTTGCTCCCGGCCAGCACCGACCCGGCGCGCAGTTTGACGTTCTGCAAAGCCTCCTTCGCCAGCGCCATCGACATATAAGCGCCGATCTGCACCTCGACGCGTGCACGCTGACCGCTTACGGGGCCTGCGGGCGCAGCCGCCAGACGTACCGGTTGCGCAATCAATGACGACTTCGATTGGGCCTGGGCCTGCAGCGACGACGGCCGCAAGCCGCGTAGGGGTGCTTCGGCCGTGCTCGATACCAAGGCGATCGGGCGAACGGCGAGACGCGGCTTTGGAACAGCTTGGACGGGCGCCGCAGCAGCGATCGGCTCGACCGGTGTCGCCACAGCAGTCTCAACAGTGCCGGCGCCGAGCATTGCGACCTGCTCGAGCGGTTTCGACGATGGCGCCGTGGCGATTAAACTGGCGGGTTGAAGCCTGCCGTCCGGGGGCTGCGAATGAGATAACGCGGCAGCCTCAATCAGCTTGCCGATGATCGTTTCGTTCTCTCCACCAGCCGACGGGTCAGTCGCTTGACCAGCGGTTTGCGAGATGACGGGTGCTGAGCGGGCCCGGTCGGAAAGCGGCTCGCCAACGACGGTCGCGGCCAATGTTTCAGCCGCTATCGGAGCAGACGGTTCCGAATTGACGCCGGAGTTCAAGCCCGCGTTCCCGCCCGAATTCAGGCCCGAATTGACGAATGGCGCAATTGCTGCGGCATCGACAGCCGCCGTGCTGGCATCCATGTCGGTCGTCGCATTCGGATCGACCGGCGGTTGGACCTGGCGGGGCATGACGACAACGCGACGAACTTTGAAGACTTCTACGGGCGGCGGCGGGGGCGCTGCCAAGTCCGCAATCGTCAGCGGCGGCGCGGTTTCCGGCTCGGCACTCGGTGCCGGTTTCGCATTGCGAGCCGCCGTAGGGTCACTCGATCGCGGCGCCGCGAACGGCTTGACCACCGGCGTTGCCGCCGCCTCAGCCACCGCTTTAGGCTTCGTTGCAGCGAACGCGACTTTGCGATCGGCGAGTGCCGGCGCAGCTTTTAGCTTGGCAATCAGTGCGGGTGTCGGGAAGGCGAACGGCTTGCGCGTTTTCTTGGTCGCGGCCCGCGTCAGAGCCTTGGTCAGTACAATGCGCATTTCGCCGTTGCGCGTCGCCGCGCTGGCACCGCCAAACACCGCCGCGACCACATGACGGCCACCGCGACGTACCGACGAGACGAGATTGAACCCCGACATCCGCGTGTAGCCGGTTTTGATGCCATCTATGCCGGCGAACGTGTTCATCAGAGTGTTGTGATTGCGCATTGCACGACCGCCGTAAGTAAATTGGCGGGTGGCGAACAGCTGATAATCGTCGGGGAAGTCATCCTGCAGGTGCAGCGCCAGCGTGATCATGTCGCGCGCCGTCGTGACTTGATCGGGGTCGGGCAAACCGGAGGCATTTTCAAAATGCGTGCTAGTCATACCGAGGTCGCGGGCGCGGGTATTCATCAGGCGCACGAAATTGGCTTCACTGCCGCCGATTTTCTCCGCCAGCGCGATGGCGATGTCGTTGGCGGACTTGGTGATGAGCACGCGGACGGCGTCGCCCACCGCGATCTCATCACCAACGTCGAGATCGAGTTTGGACGGTTGCGCGTTGGCGGCTGCTGCGCTGATCGGGATTTTCGTCTGCATTGACATCCGCCCGGACGCAATGGTCTCGAATGTCAGATACAGCGTCATCATTTTTGTCAGAGAGGCCGGATGGCGCTTGGCGTCGCCGTCTTCGTTGTGCAGGACTTGTCCGGTGTTGGCGTCAATGGCCATGGCGGCATGACGCGATTGTGCGGCGAACGCCGGCGCCGATGCGGCCACCACGCTTCCGACAATGCTCGCCAACGCGAGCGACACGTTTGCAAAATACCGTAACAAAACGCCGATCCCTCTGACCGCGCCCTGAGTTCCCAGGACTGCGGCGTCGATTGCCGT
>JAIEPV010000040.1 GCA_019748215.1 Hyphomicrobium sp. | reverse complement strand
ATTGAGGGCTCCATTCGCTCTGGCGAGACGGCTGCAAATCTGGTGAACAATCGCTTTTGATAGGCGCCTCGGTCTTTCGCACCGGGACGGGAAAGGACAGACCACGATGTCCATGGCGCACCAGAAGCGCGATGCCGCGTCGGCCGATAGTGTGCGCGAAGGGCTCGATACAACGATCGCGTCGGCAGAAACGGCGTTGCTGGCGTCGCAGCGCGATGACGGACATTTTCTGTTCGAGCTCGAAGCCGACGCGACGATCCCTGCCGAATATATTCTGATGCGCCACTACTTGGCTGAGCCGGTCGATGCGGCATTGGAAGAAAAGATCGCGACCTATCTTCGTCGCATCCAATCACCCGATGGCGGCTGGCCGCTATTTCATGACGGCGCTTCGCACGTCAGCTGCAGCGTCAAAGCCTATTTCGCCCTGAAGATGATTGGCGAAGATGTCCAGGCGCCACACATGGCCCGGGCGCGTCAGTGGATCTTGTCGCAAGGCGGAGCGGCGCACAGCAATGTCTTCACGCGCAATTTGCTGGCGCTGTTTGGCGCGGTGCCATGGAGCGCAGTGCCGGTCATGCCGGTCGAAATTATGTTGCTGCCGCGCTGGTTTCCATTCCATCTCGATAAAATCTCCTATTGGGCGCGAACGGTGCTCGTGCCGCTGACGGTGCTCAACGCCATCAAGCCGCGCGCCCGCAATCCGAAGCGCGTGCTGATCGACGAGCTGTTTGATACGCCTCCAGATCGGGTGAAGCATTGGCCGAAAGGTCCGCACCAAACATTTCCATGGTCGCAGGTGTTCGGCGGCATCGATCGCGTGCTGCGCATGGCCGAGCCGGCGATGCCAAAATCGCTGCGTGCCAATGCTATCCAGAAGGCGGTCGCGTTCATAACCGAGCGACTCAATGGCGAGGATGGGCTTGGCGCTATTTTTCCAGCGATGGTCAACGCAGTTCTGGTGTTCGATGCGCTAGGTTACGGCAAAGACCACCCTGACTACAAAATCGCCCGGGCCTCGATCGACAAGTTGCTCGTCGTCAATGCCGATGAAGCGTATTGCCAGCCCTGTCTGTCGCCGGTGTGGGACACCGCGCTTGCGGCTCATGCACTGCTCGAATCCGGCAGCGTTGCCGCGCAGCGCAGCGTTTCGCGCGCGCTCGATTGGCTCAAGCCGCTGCAAATTCTCGACGTCAAGGGAGACTGGGCTTCGACGCGGCCGAATGTGCGGCCCGGCGGCTGGGCCTTCCAGTACGCCAATCCGCACTATCCCGACGCCGACGATACGGCGGTCGTCGTGATGGCCATGGATCGCGCCGCCACTCGAAATCTCGCCGGCGGGGAAACCTACGATCCCGAAATTGCGCGCGGCCGCGAATGGGTCATCGGCATGCAAAGCCGCAACGGCGGCTGGGGCGCCTTCGATGCCGATAACACCTATGAGTACCTCAACCAAATTCCTTTCTCAGACCACGGCGCACTGCTCGATCCGCCGACAGCCGACGTGACGGCGCGGTGCATTTCGATGATGGCGCAGCTCGGCGAAACGCGCGGCCAACGTGGCGCGCTCGATCAGGCGATCACGTATTTGGAACAGACGCAGGAAGCCGATGGAAGCTGGTACGGCCGTTGGGGCATGAACTATATCTACGGCACATGGTCGGCGCTTTCCGCCTTGAATGCTGCGGGCATTGAGCCGTCATCGGCGTCCGTCCGCAGAGCCGTCGACTGGCTGATCTCGATCCAGAATTCAGACGGAGGCTGGGGCGAAGGCGGCGAAAGCTACGCCATGGATTACAAAGTCTACGTCGCGGCGCCAAGCACACCCTCGCAAACCGCGTGGGCCTTGATCGGGCTCATGGCTGCTGGCGAACACGCGCACCCAGCAGTTGCCGCTGGCGTCGCATTCTTGAAATCGACCCAAAATGCAGACGGGTTTTGGCCGGAGCAACGCTTCACGGCAACCGGGTTTCCGCGCGTGTTCTATCTGCGATACCATGGCTACGCCAAGTATTTCCCACTGTGGGCGCTCGCTCGTTATCGCAATCTGGCGGCGTCGAACGACAAAATGGTGCGGGTCGGCATGTGATTGAAAAAAACCTGGGCGGCTTTGTCATCGCAGCGACCGGGCTTGCCGCCGAAGCGCGCATTGCGGAACGCGCTGCCGGCGTTCACGCGGTTGTCGGCGGCGGCGATGCTGAACGCCTCGCGAGTGAACTTCGCAAATCAATTGCCAAGGGCGGGCTGGCCATCATCAGCTTCGGCATCGCCGGAGGCTTGCAGTCGAGCTTGCGGCCCGGCGCATGTCTCGTTGGCCGACGTGTTTTAACTGACCACCTTGTGTTCGACGCCGATGCCGCGTGGGTGGCGCGCATTGGTGCGCTGGTCCCTGACATCACGGAAGCGGACATCGCTGGCGTGATGGCCCCCGTCGCCAATCGTCAGCAGAAAGCTGCGCTGTATGCGGATACGCGCGCAGCCGTCGCCGATATGGAGAGCGGCACCGTTGCCCGTATCGCTGCCGAGTACGGTTTGCCGTTTGCTGTGGTTCGTGTCGTCGCCGACGCTGCCGGCCGCGACTTGCCGCCGGCGGCCTTAATCGAGTTGAACCGCGACGGCACACCGAATATTCGAGCCGTCCTCACCTCATTGCTGGCGCAGCCAACGCAATTGCCGGCATTGGCCGGTGTCGGCCTTGATGCCGGCCGTGCGATGAGACGTTTACTCCGCTGCCACAGGTCCCTTGGCGCGCGCCTCGGCTTCACTGATCTCGACCAGCTTGTTTTCGACGTGGCGTGAGAACACGAATTCGGCCGGCCGCTGTTTGTCGAGCCTGATCTCCGGTGCCATCGGGCCGTCCGTTCTGACGCCCTTCATGGTCACAGCGGCTATTTTCCAGGGACGTTTGACAGCATCCATGACGGCCGTTGCTTCGAAGCCGGAATGCACCATGCAATCGGCGCACTTCTCATAATTGCCGGTGCCGTATTTATCCCAGTCGGTTTCGTCCATCAGCTCTTTGAAGGTTTTTGCATAGCCTTCGCCGAGCAAATAGCAGGGCCTCTGCCAGCCGAAAACAGTGCGCGTCGGATTACCCCAAGGCGTGCACTGATAGGTTTGGTTGCCGGCAAGAAAATCGAGAAACAACGCCGATTGAAAAAATGGCCAAGCCCGGCCGCCGCGTCCGCGTTTCAGGATGTCACGAAACAGCTGTTTGGTTTTGGTGCGATTGAGAAAGTGCTGCTGATCCGGCGCGCGCTCGTAGGCATACCCCGGCGAAATCGTAACACCACCGACACCCAACGCCTTCACGTCGTCCAGAAATTTAGCGACGCGTTCCGGCTCGGCATCGCTGAAGAGCGTGCAATTGATCGTAACGCGGAAGCCTTTGTCCTTGGCGATCCGCAGCGCCTCGATGGCGCGATCATAAACGCCTTTCTGGCAAACCGATTTGTCATGCATCTCCCGGTCACCATCCAAATGGATCGACCAGTTGAAGCGGCTGTGCGGTTTGTAAAGATCGATCTTCTTTTCAAGCAGCAGCGCATTGGTGCAGACGGTGATGAATTTGCCCTTCTTCAAACCGCCCTCGACGATTTCGGGAAGCTCTTTGTGCAATAGCGGTTCGCCGCCAGCCAACACGACGACGGGTGCGCCGCATTCGTCCATCGATCCAAGCGCGTCGGCGACCGAGATGCGCTGATTGAGAATTTTATCGGGATAGTCGATTTTCCCACAGCCGGCGCAGGCGAGATTGCAGCGAAACAGCGGCTCGAGCATCAGCACGAGCGGATAGCGTTTGCGGCCTCTGAGATGCTGGCCGATGACATAGGCGCCGATCGACAGCGCTTGATTGAGGGGAATGCCCACCGTGTGATCCTTTTTAGGCCGTTGAAGTCAAATTTGGCGTTACGAGGCTTCGGACAATTCGGCTGGAAGACGGAATTGTATTTTTTCCTCGATGCCTGGAAGTGTCGTAATTTCGATGCTGCCCAATTCCGCCAGCCGATTGATAACGTCATCGACCAGCACATCAGGGGCTGATGCACCGGCCGTCAATCCAATCGACGTGGCGCCTGCGACCCATGCCGGATCGAGATCGCGTCCGTCGGCGACCAGATAGCTCGGCACGCCGCATTCAGCGCCGATTTCTCGCAACCGATTTGAATTCGAACTGTTTGCGGCACCAACGACGAGCAGCACATCGACGTGTCTCGACAACTCTCGCACCGCCGTTTGCCGGTTTTGCGTTGCATAACAGATGTCGCGTGTTTCAGGTCCGACGACATCACGAAAGCGCTGTTTGAGCGCGTGGATGGTGGCTCGCGTATCGTCGACGCTCAGCGTCGTCTGCGTGATATAGGCGACGGGCTTGTCAGCGGCGATATCAAGAGCCGCAACGTCGTCGCGATCTTGCACCAGATGCACCGGCCCATCCAAGCGGCCAAGCGTACCCTCCACCTCGGCATGCTTCGCGTGCCCGATGAGAATGACGGTTCTGCCATCTTGAGCGTACCGCGCCCCTTCAACATGCACTTTTGTAACCAGCGGACATGTTGCATCGAGGACGTGCAGACCGCGCACTTGCGCATCTGTCTCGACGGCCCTCGAGACGCCATGCGCGCTGAAAATCGTGATGGCCCCGCGTGGCACCTCGTTCAATTCATCGACGAACCGGGCGCCCTTGGCCTTGAGGCTATCGACAACATGTTTGTTGTGGACAATTTCGTGGCGGACGTAGACGGGCGCGCCATATTTGGCGAGGGCGCGTTCCACAATTTCGATGGCGCGCACGACCCCGGCACAAAAGCCACGCGGCTGAGCCAAAATTATCTTCATGCCGCCATCCCCGTTCTGCTACGTCTCGAAACTCGCGCAACCCCGCCGCGAACAACAGAATAGACTGTCGTGCTAGTCTTCACGGGAACCCACGTGCACCAAATGAATTCGCTGAATGTTCCACTTATATCGGTGATAATAACTGACGCGACGCCGCAGTGCACTCGGCACTTTGCCCGCGTGTCCGAAAAGCAACTCCAGTCGTTCGGAGTGACTGTCGCGACGACCAATGGTCGATGTGCGGTAGCGTCATGACTGAACGATGCGTCTCGGCGGTGGTTAATATCGCCACGCGGTTGCCATGGCTAACCCTATGCGCCGCACTTTTGCTAACGGGCTTGGCCGTGACGTATCTGGCCGGTCATTTTGCCATGACGACAGACACGAGCCAGCTCATTTCCGCCGATCTCGACTGGCGAAAGCGTGAAATACGTCTCGCCGCAGCGTTTCCGCAGCATGGCGATACCATTCAAGTGGTGATCGATGGCCGCACACCGGAAATCACCGAGAAGGCGGCGCAAGACCTCTTCACGGCGCTAACGAAAAAAGGCGCAACGCCCCTCGCGGATGTGCGGCGACGCGATGGCGGCCCGTTCTTCAACCAGAACGGACTTCTCTATCTGCCGCTCGACGAGGTTAAGCAGGTGACCGAGGGCCTCATTAAGGCTCAGCCCATCCTCGGCACGCTCACCGCCGACCCGACCCTGAACGGCTTGGCGAAAGCGCTGAGCTTCGCGCCGGCCGGCATCAAAGCCGAGCGCGCGTCGTGGTCGGACTTCGACAAACCGCTGACCACACTCGCGACCGTGATCGACGATCTTCTGGATAATAAACCAGCGGCGTTTTCTTGGGGTGAGCTTTTATCTGGCGAGGCGCCAAAGCCCGCCGAATTGCGCCGCTTTATCGAGGTCAAACCGGTTCTCGATTTCAATGATCTGCAACCTGGGGCTCAGGCTACCGATCTCATTCGTGCAACGGCCCGCGAGATCCAATTGACGCCTGATAACGGCGTGCGCGTTCGCTTAACCGGCGCCGTTCCGATGGCCGATGAGGAATTCGCGACACTGGCTGAAGGCGCGGAGATCAACGGAGCGCTCACCGCCGGTGCCGTCATCCTCATTCTTTGGATGGCGTTACGGTCGGCGAAAATCATTTTTGCAGTTCTGGTCAGTCTGATTGCCGGTCTGGCGCTGACGGCAGCTGCCGGTATCTGGCTTGTCGGTGCCTTCAATTTGATCTCGGTGGCGTTCGCTGTGTTGTTCGTGGGCATCGGCGTCGATTTCGGAATTCAATTCGCGGTTCGCTACCGGCAAGAGCGCCATGACTGCAACGAGCTCCGCCCGGCCATTACGGCCGCCGCCGCCAATGTCGGTTTGCCGCTCGTCCTGGCTGCCGCGTCGACGACCGCCGGCTTCTACGCCTTCTTGCCAACCGCTTATCGCGGCGTGTCTGAGCTTGGTCTGATTGCCGGCACGGGCATGATGATTGCGTTTTTGACCAGCATCACGGTCCTGCCGGCACTATTGGTTCTGCTCAACGCGCCTGGCGAGCCCCGCAATGTTGGTTATCGGTCGCTGGCACCCGTCGACGTTTTCATGGCCCGCCACCGACGGTCCATTCTCGCGGTGACGGCCATTGCCGTTGCCGCCGGTCTGCCGCTGCTTCAGCGCGTCGAGTTCGATTTCAATCCGATCAACTTGCGCAGCGCTAACGCGGAATCCGTGTCGACTTACAGCGATTTGCTACGCGATCCGGTCACCGCTCCCAACACGATCGAGATTCTCGCGCCGTCGCTCGACGTCGCAAAAACGCAGGCAAAAAGTCTCGATTCACTGCCGGAGGTGGATCACACCATAACACTCGCGAGTTTTGTGCCTGATCAGCAGGCCGAGAAACTAGCGGTTATTGCTGATGCCGTTTCGATCCTCGGGCCGACACTCGATCCCACGGATCGTCCTCCGCCGCCATCGGATGCCGACACGGTGGCGACTTTAACCGAGAGCGCTCAAGCATTTGCCGATGTTCGCGATGCTGACGGCGGCTCCCCGCTGGCCATGCGCATGGCCGCCGCGCTCAGCAGGCTGGCGCATGCCGCACCGGAAGATCGCCGTAAGGTCGAGAAGGCTCTGCTCGACGGCTTGACGCTGCGGCTGTCTCAATTGCGCACCGCTTTGACGGCCGAACCCATCTCGCTCGACCGGCTACCCGCTGATCTCGTCCGCGATTGGATTACGGGCGACGGGCAGGCGCGCGTTCAAGTTTCGCCTCGGGGCAACGGCAGTGATAATGCCACCATCAGGCGCTTCGCTGCAGCCGTGCTTGCTGTCGCGCCCGACGCGACAGGCGCGCCCATCCTCATTCAGGAATCGGCGAATGCGGTTATCACCGCTTTCATTCAGGCGGGTGTGCTGGCGCTGGTCTCAATCACGGTGATTTTGTTCTTGGCGCTGCGGCGGGTCAGCGACGTGTTGATGACACTGGTGCCGTTGCTGCTCGCAGGTGTTGTCACCCTCGAACTCACCGTTTTGCTAGGCTTGCCGCTGAATTTTGCCAACGTTATCGCCCTTCCGTTGTTGCTCGGTGTCGGTGTCGCTTTCAAAATCTACTACGTGCTCGCCTGGCGCGCGGGCGAAACGAGCTTGCTGGCCTCGCCGTTGACACGCGCCGTCATCTTTAGCGCGATGACGACTGCCGCTGCGTTCGGAAGCTTGTGGTTTTCCAATCATCCAGGCACGTCCAGCATGGGCAAACTTTTGAGTCTGTCACTTCTCGCCACTCTTGCGGCTGCCGTGCTTTTTCAGCCCATTCTGATGGGCACGCCACGCGATGGCGGTGGCTCGGACGACACGTGACGCGTTGCCTTCCGAGGGGCCGTGTTGATCTGCGCGCCGCCGACGATGCGCGTAATCTATAATCATTTTTGTTTTTGGGCGGCTAACGCTTATCGCGTTGCAAGCGTAATCCGTGTGGGTTGAATTTTTTTACTGCGGGGAAGGCGTCGAAAATGAACATGAACGCTTCACCTCTCGCCGTGCGGGCGATGACGAAAAGCTCGCCTGTGCAATCCTTTAATGAGTGGGATCCGTTAGAGGAAATCATTGTCGGGCGGCTGGAAGGCGCGACGATCCCGTCCGACCACATCACCGTCACCTTCAACCTGCCGCAGAAGGCCGCGCCGTTCTACAAGTTGGCCGCTGGCTGGAAATATCCAAACTGGATGAAGAAGCTCGCCCAACGCGAGCTCGACGGCTTTATCCGCGTGCTCGAAGTCGAAGGCGTTGTCGTCAAGCGCCCTGACATCATTGATTTTTCGCAGAAATTTTCGACACCGTGGTGGTCGTCTCGGGGCTTCTGCGTCGCCTGCCCGCGCGATGGCTTCCTGATCATCGGTGACGAAATCATCGAAACGCCGATGTGCTGGCGCTCGCGCTATTTCGAGGCCGAAGCCTACCGCTCGTTGTTCAAAACCTATTCGAATCTGGGCGCACGGTGGACCGCCGCGCCGCGTCCGACGCTGCAAGACGAGCTATTTGATTATACATACAGAATTCCGGCTGCCGGTGAGCCACTGCGCTACACGGTCACTGAATTTGAGCCAGTTTTCGACGCAGCCGACTTCGTCAAATGCGGGCGAGATATTTTCTATACCCTCAGCAACGTCACGAACAAATCCGGCGTCGAGTGGTTACGCCGGCACCTGGGTGATGATTATACGCTGCACGAGATCGAAAGCCGTTGCCGCCAGCCGATGCACATTGATTCGAGCCTGATGCCGCTCGCACCCGGAAAAGTTCTCGTCAATCCGGCTTACATCGACGTCGAACGACTGCCAGCCATCTTGAAAAAATGGGATATCCTGATTTGCCCGACACCTGATCCGGGTGTTGGCATCATGAGCAAAATTTCGATGTGTAGCCCGTGGACCAGCATGAACGTGCTGATGCTCGACGAAAAAAAGGTCGTCGTCGATTCGTCGCAGCCAACCTTGATCAAAGCGTTCAAGGATTGGGGGTTTACGCCGATCGATATTCCGTTCCTGAATTACGGGCCGTTCGGTGGCGCGTTCCATTGCGCGACGCTCGATACCCGGCGGCGCGGCACGCTAAAATCGTATTTCTAAAGGTTGCTGCCAGTCTCCGCTGCCAGTCTCCGCTGCCAGTCTCCGCTGCCAGTCTCCGCTGCATGTCCTCCGGCGCGCATGCGGATTTGCGCCGCGTCAATCTCACGGCCAAAAAAATCCCGGAATGTCTCAAGCGACGTGGCGGCGTTCGCGCAGAAAATGGAAAAACTCTACGCCCTCGCGCAACCGGCGCTTCATCATGTCCGGGCTCGTCACCATCTCGCCGACGATCGAGGCGATTTTTCCGGAGCGGAAATAAAACCGCTTATAGAAATCCTCGACGGAATGAAAAATTTCCGAATGCGACAGGTGGGGATAGTGCAGCGGCGCCACCTGCACGCCGTGCTCATCGACCAATTCAGCGTTGGCTTCATCAAGCCATCCTTCCTTCACCGCCTGATTGAAGAGGAAGGTGCCCGGATAGGGCGCGGCGAGCGAAACTTGGATCGTGTGCGGATTGATTTCGGTTGCGAACCGCACGGTTTCTTCGATCGTTTCCTTGCTCTCGCCGGGCAGCCCCATGATGAACGTGCCGTGGATTTTGATGCCGAGCTCGTGGCAATCCTTTGTGAACCGCCGCGCCACGTCGACCAGCATGCCTTTTTTGATGTTGTGCAAAATCTGCTGATTGCCGGATTCATATCCAACCAGCAGCAGCCGCAACCCATTGTCCGCAAGAATTTTCAGTGTGTCGCGGGGCACATTGGCTTTGGCGTTGCACGACCAGGTGACGCCGAGCTTGCCGAGTTCTTTGGCAATGGCCTCGGCGCGGGGCAGATCATCCGTAAAGGTGTCGTCGTCGAAGAAGAATTCTTTGACCTGCGGAAACGCTTTCTGGGCCCAGCGGATTTCATCGATCACGTGGCCGACACTGCGCGTCCGGTAGCGGTGTCCGCCGACCGTCTGCGGCCACAGACAAAACGTGCATCGTGATTTACATCCGCGTCCCGTGTAGAGCGAAATGTAGGGATGCTTCAGGTAGCCGATGAAATAAGCTTCAATGGTGAGGTCGCGCTGATAGACGGGCGTGACGAACGGCAACTGATCCATGTTTTCGAGAACGGCGCGGTCGCCGTTGTGGACAATGACTCCATTGGCGTTGCGATAGCTCAGCCCTTGCACGCTCGCAAAATCGTGACCGTCTGCAATGTCCTTGATGGTGAAATCGAACTCGTTGCGCGCCACGAAATCAACGCACGCAGCCGACTTCAGGCTTTTGTCGGCTTCAACAGCAACTTTGGCGCCGATCAACCCGGCCTTCAAGGACGGGTTTGCTTCTTTCAGCGCCGCAACTGTCGCCACATCGGACGCGAACGACGGTGTTGACGTATGCAAGACGACCAGATCGAAATTCTTCGCCTGCGCAGTAATATCTGCAAGCTTCACGCGATGTGGCGGCGCATCAATCAGTTTGCTGTTCTCGACGAGTGCCGCCGGTTGCGCCAGCCACGTCGGAAACCAGAATGAGCGAATTTCGCGTTTGGCCTGATAGCGAGACCCGGCACCGCCGTCGAAGCCGTCAAACGAGGGAGCTTGCAAAAATAAAGTGCGCATAGGTCAATCTCTCAAACCTGGGTGAGCGAGCCATCAGACCCGACACGAAAACGGCTGCCTCGCCAGCTTACTGGACCTGGTCCTAAGCTCACGAGGAAAATCGCAAAACTCAACAGATCGCGGATCGGAGTGTAGCGTACCAACCCGGCCGACCCGCCTGCAAGACGCGAAACTTGTAGGGGGACATTCATTCTGCAAACAAGTGTGCCGATCATTATCATCGCGCTGGTGGCACTAAAACCACTCAAGGCGGCGGCGGCCATCGCGAACGGCAATGGGTGGGTGACGATAGACGCGGCGTATCCGACCGGATCCAGCAGGCGGATCGTTCGCGCCCATCGCAATTCATGGCGGACGATTTCGCCGAACGATGTTTCTGAAAACGCGTGGCCGATCGTGAAATTCGCAACGGCGACTTGCTGCCCGCTTTGGCGCACCAAGTCGCCGATGACGTAATCATCGGCCAGGACATCGCGGACCGCCTCGAAGCCGCCAATCTGTCGCAATGTCCCGGAGCGCATCGCGATCGTCGATCCGAAGCAGGGTGTCGCCAATCCAAATCGCAGCCCGACCAGGACGCTCGGCAGAAAATGACAATCGACCGCCGACGCGGCCAATCTTGACCAGATCCCGCCGACGGCGCGGCCACGGTACAGGCAACTAACGGCTCCCACCCCCGGCTGCTGCAACGTGGCGACGACATCTCGGACATACGTCTTGCCGACCGACATGTCGCTGTCACTGAGAATGATAGTGTCGTGCCGCGCTGACGACATCATATTCAATACATTTGATATTTTCGGATTTTCACCATGCTTTAATGCAGACACCACCAAGCTGATTTCGGCTTTGGGATAGGCTTGCCGAAGGCGTTCGACCACTGCGATCGCCGGGTCGGCTGGGTCTTGAATTCCGCACACCAATTGCACAGGCCCGGAATAGTCTTGGGTGCACAGCGTCGCCAGATCAGCCAGCAGGTGAGTCTCAGCGCCGCACAGAGGCTTCAAGAGCGTCACTGCTTCTGAGGCGATGAGTTTGGGCGATGTTCTGCGTGCATAGAGGCGGATCAAAAAGCCTGCCAACCCGGCGTAAACGCAGCCAATTATCGCGACAAGAGTGCACGCAAGCCACAGACAATTGGCGATTCCGGCGCTAGCTTCTGCCATCTCGAAGGTGATCCTAGGGGGGATTTGCACTCGATTTCATCGCCCGTTGAAAACGTGCGATAGACGCTTCGAATGTCGGCCAAATCAGCCGATCAGGGGATATCGACACTTGGCGATCGGGAACACAATCATTAGTCCAATCGGGGCAGTCGCGCTTGCTGCATGCTTGTCGGCATGTGCCAGCAATAGCGCTTCATTGCCGCCTCCGAGCTATTTGACGACACCCGACGCAGCTGTCGAACAGCAACCGATTTCCGACCCGAACGAAAAGTTCAATCGCTCCGTCTTCGAAAACAATCAAGAGTTCAATACCAACTACCTCTTCCCGATTGCGAAAGCTTACACCGACTCGGTTCCCGAGGATGTTCGTGATCGCGTCGATGCGTTTTCGGTCAATCTTTCAGAGCCGATGGTTTTCGCAAATAACGTCCTGCAATTGAGATTTCAGGCAGCCGCCACGACGTTCGGACGATTTGTCCTGAATTCGACCTTCGGCATTGCTGGCCTGTTCGATGTCGCCGTCGAACAGAATTTGGCCCACCAATCAGGTGATTTCGGCCAGACGCTTTACGTCTGGGGCGTGCGCGAGAGCGACTACCTCGTGCTTCCCGTTCTCGGGCCGACGAATGTTCGCGACGCCGTTGGTAGCATCGTAGATGTCGCCGCACAGTTTCAAACGACGGCTCTTGCGCCGGCGAAATTTACGTCCGTGCTAACGGGCATTGGCACCTCTGGATCAGTTTCAAGTCCGCTCTCGAAATTGAACCAAGTCGATGATCTGCAGACGCTTGAAGAAAGTTCGGTCGATTTCTATGCGCTATTGCGCAGCGTCACCGATCAAAAGCGCCAAGCCGAGCTGCGCGAAGCCTTGGAAACCAGCGCTTTGACGGGCACGCCGTCCATCGCCGATCCCAATGCCATCGAGCCCGTCATGACGATCGTATCGTCACCGACATTGCTGGAGAAACCGGCTTCGGTTGTCGTGCTGCCGCGGAAACAGGCGCCCGTGCAGGCCACGCTGGTTGTTGTGGGTGCGCCGAAGGGCGCCAATCAATAGGCACCATACCTGACGCAATGACGGCGAGGGCCGGAGGCGTACATCTTCTGCCCCCGGCGCCGCGTTTGACTTACCGAGGCGTCAGCAGCTTGTCGCCTTGTTTGCGCAGAGATGCGATCAAGGCCGTCGGCCCGCTTGCCTTGAGGATCGATGTGAATTCCGATCTCCGGCTCGCAAGCTCGCTGATCGTGCCGTCGAGATACACATCGACGACGCGCCATTCGCCGTCGATCGACCGCATCACATAATTCAGCGCCACCGGCTTGCCGTTGCTCTGCACGATCCTGGTTTTCACCATCTTGTCGGACGGCGCCTTATCGGTCACTTGCAGCACCTCGAATTTTTCACCCGAGTAACCGTCGAAACGTTTGGCGTACGTCGCCACCATCATGCGCGTGAAGGCATCGATCATCTCTGTCTTCTGCGTCGCTGGAAGCGCTTCCCACGACGGCCCAACGGCCAGCTTGGACATCGTTGCCATGTCGTACGTCTTGGTCAGGACCGGCGACAGCGCGTCGTAGCGACCTTTGACGCCGAGCGTGCCGGCTCGTTTCATCGCATCGAGCAGCGTCGCGTTGAGGCCGTTGATCACGGTTAATGGCGCGCTGGCCGCTTGTGCTAAAAGCGGTGACGGCGAAATTATCGCGGCGATCCCGGCCAGCACGGTCGACGCCGCAGCAAGTTTATATTTTCTGATCAAAAGCATCGCATTTTTCCCCATTTTACTTTGCACGAAGCAAGTTTGGCGCGCCGCCGTGTTGAATTCGCCCGGCATCGCCAGCTTCTGTGATGACTCCGTTCGTCATGAGCGATTGGCGCCGCGTCAGGTGAGGCCGACACGCAACACGTTCACCGAAGACGCATATGCGAAGTTGTGAACCCGTGTCTTTCATTACGGCGCCGGTAGATACTCGACCAACTGGGCGAACGCTATCAATTCTTAAAAGAGACATTCGGCACATGAAAGCAACGTCTGGTCCAACATCTAAAACGCCGCTGCTCGACACCGTAACAACGCCAGCCGATTTACGGCAGCTTGATGTCGCCGAACTTCGTCAGCTCGCCGATGAATTGCGCACCGAAACGATCGACGCCGTGTCGGTGACCGGCGGCCATCTCGGTGCAGGCCTTGGCGTGATCGAACTCACCGTTGCCTTGCACTATCTCTTCGATACGCCGCGCGATCGCTTGATCTGGGACGTCAGTCACCAAACCTATCCGCATAAAATTTTGACGGAGCGTCGCGATCGCATTCGCACGCTGCGCCAGCCGAACGGCTTATCGGGTTTCACCAAGCGTACCGAAAGCGAGTACGATCCCTTCGGCGCGGCGCATTCGTCGACTTCCATTTCCGCCGGCCTAGGCATGGCGGTGGCGCGCGATCTCAAGGGCGGCGGCAACAATGTCGTCTGCGTGATCGGCGATGGCGCGATGAGCGCCGGCATGGCTTACGAAGCCATGAACAATGCGGGTTCGCGCAACGAGCGTCTGATTGTAATTTTAAACGACAACGACATGTCGATCGCGCCGCCGTCAGGAGCGCTGTCTGCCTATTTGGCGCGGATTACGTCGAGCGGCACATATTTCTACATTCGAGATCTTGCTAAGGATCTTGCGAAAAACCTGCCGAAAACCTGGGAGCGTCGCGCCGCGCGCCTCGAAGAATACACGCGCCATTTGTGGCAGGGCGGCGCCTGGTTTGAAGAGCTCGGCTTCTATTACATCGGTCCGATCGACGGCCATGATCTCGGTCAGCTGCTGCCAGTTCTGAAAAATGTTCGTGACGCGCAACAGGGGCCTATCCTTGTCCACGTCGTCACCAAGAAAGGCAAAGGCTACGCTCCGGCCGAAGCCTCGCCGGACAAATATCATGGTGTCGCCAAATTTAACGTCGTCACCGGCGCCCAGGCAAAGCCAAAGCCCGGCGCACCGGCCTACACCCGCGTATTCGCCGATAGCTTGATCGCCGAAGCCCGCAAGGACGACAAAATCGTCGCCATCACGGCAGCCATGCCTGATGGCACAGGGCTTGATGTGTTCGGGCGAGAATTCCCGACCCGCAGCTTTGATGTCGGCATCGCCGAACAGCATGCCGTGACCTTCGCGGCTGGCCTCGCCACCGAAGGCATGAAGCCGTTTGCGGCGATCTATTCGACATTTCTTCAGCGCGGCTATGATCAAGTCGTGCACGATGTCGCGATCCAGAGTTTGCCGGTTCGCTTTGCCATCGACCGTGCCGGTTTCGTCGGCGCCGACGGCTCGACCCACGCCGGATCCTTCGACCTCGCCT
>JAIEPV010000032.1 GCA_019748215.1 Hyphomicrobium sp. | reverse complement strand
TTGGCTTTCTTGTTTCCTTTGGCGCCGTTCCACACCATGACGGCGACGCGCGACGGCCGATCGCTGCCCTGCCCGACGCACAGGAGCGAGCCCATTTTCAGTTTCGTCAGATCGGCGACATCGAGGATTTCAACGTCAACACCGAGCTTTTCCAGCGCTTTCGTCTTGTCGGCCAATTCGACGGGGCCGAGGATGTTGGCTGGTTCATTGACCAGATCGCGCGCCAGGTTGACGCCATTGGCGACGGCTTTGAGAGGGTGGAATGCGGCCTTCGCTTTGTCGGGATGGGCCGCGTGGATGACGAGCTTTTTGAGGTTGGTCTTTTCGTCGGCGCCCTCTTCGCTCGGTTTCTTGGTCAGATATTTCTTGAATGAATAGTGGCGTAGCATGGCACCTTGGGCGATCAGCGCCGCGATCGTCTCGGCGCTGAAGTCATCGGTCGCTTCCACATCGACGACGATGCTCGCCGACGATCCCTTGCGCGCCAGAACGAGCCCGGCGATGACGCCGCCCAGATCGATGATCTGTGTCTCGGTCAGCGTCGAGGTCTTGCCGACGCCCGCGACGATCAAACGATCGACAGCGATTTTTGCCGGTGCCAACACCTCGATGTTCGACTTGTATTTGCCCTTGAAGTCGGCCGCCGCGGCGGCCTTGCCGATGGCGCCGGCCGACTTGCCGTCGAGATCTTTGGCCTTGGCGCCAAGTTCGAGGCCGTCGGCCGCGAGCACGACCGTCGTCGCTTCGAGATCGGATGAAAGCGGCGCGAACGTAATTTCGAAGCGGTCGGACATGGCGGCTTGGTCTCCAGGTAAGGACAATGCAAAAGTTGATGAGGTGCAGTCGGGCGGCCGTTGATCGTCTACGCCGCGCCACGGGGTTAGATCGCGTCCACTGCCGGGCCGAGCGCGGGGGTGCGAGGCAGGCAGCAGTGCGCCAACCGCACAGCCGACGCGAGGTGTGGGGCAGCTTGAGCGGCGACGGGGCACCTTAGCGGCTGGCATCCGGCTGGCAAGTCACCGGCGAGTTATTGGCAAGTCACTAGGCTCGCCGGGAATTGCTGCGGTCCTTTTGACGGTCGCTCGCGGGCGCCACGAGGGTCGCCGTTGCAACTTTGGGCTGGCGCCGGGTAAGGCTTTCGCAGGGGCCGAATTTCCGCCATCGTGGTGTGGGAGGCCGATGCTCCAGGTTAACGCGGCCGACACTGAACTTCTGGGGTTTGAGGCCGGCACCGACTTCGGGGGGTCGAAGGCGGAGGGCAGGCATGGCGTGGCGCGGAATTTTTCAGGTCCGCGACGGCCAGATTGGCGGCGACGGTAGCGGCCAAAGCGACGTCGAGCGTGGCGGCGAGGGTGGGAGACAAGCGCTCGCATGGGCATTTTTTCGCAATACGTGTTCCGGCAAGCGGCCGGCGCCTTGCTGCTGATCCTGGCGTCGCTGTCGGGCATCGTGTGGATCGCGCTCGCCTTGCGGTCGCTCAACGTCGTCACCAGCCAGGGGCAGGACACCCTGATGCTGATCCGCATGACGACGCTGGCTTTGCCGAACCTGATGGCGATCATTGCCCCGTTCTCGTTTTTGATCGCGGCGCTGCACACGCTCAACCGGCTCAACACCGACAGCGAATTGATCGTGCTCACGGCGTCGGGCTCGACGGTGTGGGCGGCGGCGCGGCCGCTGCTGGTGCTGGCGCTGCTGGTCAGCGTGTTTCTCGGTTTCGTCAATCACGCGGCGCAGCCCTGGAGTATGCGGCTGCTCAAGGATTACCTGCTGCAGGTGCGCACGGATTTGCTGACGCAAGTCATCCAGCCCGGGCGGTTCTCAAGCCCTGAAAACGGTTTGATGTTCCACATCCGCGAACGCTCGCTAAATGGCGAACTGATCGGCCTTGTCATGCACGACACGCGCGACGCGGCGCAGGCGCAGACCTACCTCGCCGAGCGCGGCGTCATCGTCAAACAGGATGGGGCGGCGTTTCTGGTCATGACCGGCGGGCACATTCTGCGGCGCGCCGAAGCCAAAGAGCCGGCCCAGATCGTCGCCTTCGACAAGTATGCTGTCGACCTCGACCGGTTTGAACCGCAAAGCGGCGGCGCTGGCGAATTGCGCCCGCGCGAGCGCTATCTCAGCGAATTGCTCAATCCAGACACCAGCAGCGCCATCTACAAATCGCAGCCTGGCCAATTCCGTTCCGAGTTGCATGAGCGGTTCGCCAATCCGCTTTACCCGATCGCCTTCGCGATGATCATTATTGCCTTCGTCGGCCAGGCCCGCTCGACGCGGTCGAGCCGCATGGAGAGCCTTGTCGTCGCCTTTTTGCTCGCCGCCGGATGCCGCCTCGCCGGCCTCGCGCTGACCAACCTCGTCACCGTCAACGCGCTTTACACGCCGATCCTCTATGCGCTGCCGCTATCGGCGATGGCGCTATCCTACCTCGTCATTCGCCGATCGGAGGTGCAGCGCGCTGGGCCTAGAATTGGTGATCGCATCGCTGACGGCATCGCCCGGCTGACGGCCATGTTGACCGGCAGTTTGGCACGCCTACGCCGCGCTCCGGTCGCGCCGTGATGCGAAATTTCACCCTCACCCGGTACATCGCCGCCCGGTTTCTGCTCGGCATCATCACGACGCTGGCGGTCTGCGGCTTTCTCATTTTCATGATCGATTTGGTCGAGCTGCTGCGGCTGTCGGGCAAATACGGCTCGGTCCCGGCGCTGACGCTGGCTAAAATCGCCGCCTTGCGGCTGCCGGCCTACATCGAATTTCTGATCGGATTCGCGGTGCTCGTCGGCAGCATCGGCGCACTGCTGTTTCTCAATCGCAAGAGCGAGCTGGCCGTGATGCGGGCGGGCGGGATGTCGGTCTGGCAGTTCTTGGGCCCCGGCATGCTGGTGGGGTTGTTGCTCGGGTTGTTTGCCATGCTGGTCTACAACCCCCTCGCCGCTTCGGGCCGCGACCAGTCCGAGCGTTTGTTCGCTAAGTCGTTTGGCAACGACAAGAATTTGCTCAAGGCCCAGGGCGGCGGATCGTGGCTGCGGCAAGCCGGCGATGACGGCGAATCGATCATCAGCGCGGTCGCCGCCGCCGAGCGCGGACTGAAGCTGACTGGCGTGATGATCCTGTCCTACGACCGCGACGGACATTTCTCGGAGCGGCTGGACGCCGCCAGCGCCAGCTTGAAACAGGGCTATTGGGAAATCACCAACGGCTGGGTGTCGCGGCTCGGGGAAGAGCCAGAAAAGTTCGACACCTATCTGGTTTCGACCTACCTCAATCCCGACCGCGTGCAGGACGCACTCGGCACGGTTTACTCGGTGTCGTTCTGGGAACTGCCCAGCCTGATCGAAGTCACGGAAAAAGCTAAACTTTCGGCCGAACACTTGCGCGTGCAGTACGAGTCGCTGCTGGTTCGCCCGTTGCTGTGCCTGGCGATGGTCCTTTTGGCCGCAACTGTGTCATTGAAGTCATTCCGCTCGGGCCGCATCCAGACTATGGTCACGTCGGGGATGATCGGGGGGTTCGGTTTCTTCTTGCTCTCGGAAATATCACGACAAATCGGTATCGCGGGACTGGCTTCAGCGTGGGCTGCAGTGTGGGTCCCGGTTGCACTTGTTCTGGTTATCTCCACGACCGTGCTGTTGCACCAGGAGGACGGCTGAGTGATGCGTGGGACGCGGACACCGCACGAGGGTTGCGGACTGTCACGCGATGAAGCTTGGCGCCGCGCGGCAGCCACGGCTTCTCGTGCGTTTTCGCGCGCCCCGTTGTTCGCCGCTTTAACCACAGCCTCACACGCCCAATTGCGCCGTAGCGGGCTGCGTGTTCGCGCTGGGTCATGCATCGCCAATTTAGGGTGGTGCGTGCTCGCGCTGATGATGGCGATTGTTGCCGGCGCGCCAAGTGCCCGCGCGCAGGATTCCAATCTGATCCGCGATCCGGTGGTCGGCAGTTCGGCGTCGGCACCGACCAGTTCGTTTCCAAAGCAATCTGGTGGTGTGTTTGGCAACATCAACACCAAGATCGACAACAACCAGCCACTGCGCCTGCAAGGCGATCAACTGATTTACGATACCGCTGGCAACCGTGTCATCGCGCGCGGCAACGTTGAAATTTTTTACAACGACTACATCCTGACGGCCGATGAAGTGGTCTACGACCAGAGCGCCGGCACGCTGACGGCTGTCGGCAACGTTACCTTGAAAGAGCCGCAAGGCAACGTCATCCGCGCCGATCGCTATACCTTGACCGACGACTTTCGCGACGGCTTCGTGCAGTCGCTGTCCGTCGTCACCAAAGGCGATGCGCGCATCACCGCCGACCGGGCGACGCGGACGGGCGGCAATGTCACCGAATTCCAGAACGGCAAGTTCACGCCGTGCAAATCATCGGGCACGACGCCGCCTCTGTGGTGCATTAGCGCCGCCCGCATCGTTCACGACAAAGAAGCGGCCCTGATCACCTATCAGGATGCCTACTTCGAAATTTACGGTCAGCCGGTCTTGTATCTCCCCTACTTCCAGCACGCCGATCCGTCGGTGAAGCGGAAGTCGGGATTTTTGACGCCCGAGTATGGCAACTCGTCGAACCTCGGCTTCATCACCGGCATCCCCTATTACTTCGCACTTGATCCGAGCTACGATTTCACGTTCACGCCGACGTATCTCAGCGAACAAGGCCTGCTGTTGAAAGGCGAATGGCGCCATCGCCTCGCTAACGGGCAATACTCGGTGAAGTTCGCTGGGATCGATCAGGATGCGATTGATCTGCCCCTACCCAACGCCCGCGATGGTGAGTCGATCGCCGATCGCGAAGCGCGCCGCAACGAGCGAGACGGTCCGCGCGGCACTCTCGAAACGCGCGGCAAGTTCTCGCTGTCGAGCTGGTGGCAGGCGGGCTGGGATGTGACGCTGGAAAGCGACGACGAGTTCCGCCGCTTCTACAAGCTCGACAACGCGCTGCTGACCGATCGCGTCAATCAGATCTACCTGAACGGCCAGTCGGACCGCAATTATTTCAGCGCCCGCGCCTATCAGTTTGTTGGCTTGTCGATCGACGACACGCCGCAATCGGAAAGCTATACCCACCCGATCATCGACTATAATTACATCTTCGCCGATCCGATCCTCGGCGGCGAGCTGAAGGTCGACACCAATGTCTTGAGCTTCTCGCGCACCGATGGCGCGCTGGGCCGTGACCAGGGCGTCAACCGTATCGTGACCGAAGCAAAGTGGCGCCGCCGCCTGATCGACCAGGTCGGCATCACCTACACGCCGTTCGCCAACCTGCGCGGTGACATCTATCAGTTCGACAATTTCACCGATCCGGAATCGCTGACGATCGGTCCCGACGGGCAGCCTATTGCGGGCTCCGGTTCGCTGGTCGACGACGGCACGACATTCCGCGGCGTCGCCGCCGGCGGCGCAACGGTGTCCTATCCCTGGATTGCGACCACCGCCAGCGCCAGCCATATCGTTGAGCCGATCGGCCAGATCATCGCCCGGCAAGCCAGCGTCACGCAGCGCGAACTACCGAACGAAGATGCCCGCAGCCTCGTCTTCGACGACACAAATTTGTTCGAAGTTTCGAAATTCTCCGGCTATGACCGCACCGAGACCGGGACGCGCGCCAATGTTGGGCTCCAATATACATTCCAAGCCAACAACGGCGGCTATGCCCGCTTGCTCGCCGGTCAAAGCTTCCATCTAGCGGGCGACAACGTCTATCAAAACCCCGGGTTCGCGGACGACGGCCGGCCGCTGTATAGTGCGACCAGCGGCCTTGAGACCAACCGCTCCGACTACGTCCTCGGCGCCTACATCGCGCCAACGCAAGCCTTCCGCCTGATCTCACAAAGCCGCTTTAATGAAGACGACCTGTCGCTGCGGCGCGAGGACGTCACCGGCGAACTGACGTTTGGACCGGCGCGCGCTGCGGTCACATACGCCTATTCCACGGAAGATCCCGAATTCGTCGATCGCGGCGAACAGCAGGATATCTTCGGCCTGCTGACCATGCAGCTGACCGACACCTGGAGCGTTGGCGCGGCGGCCCGCTACGACATCGACGATCAGCAGATGCTGAGCAACAGTCTGCAGCTCAAATACGCCGACGAGTGCTTCGTGCTGACCGCGACGTACAGCGAGATTTTCTACCAGAGCGAGACCATCGACGATGACCGCTCGATCATGTTCCGGTTCGAGTTCAAACATCTCGGCGAAGTCGCCTACAAGACCGACACGCTCGATTTCGGATTTGGCGGCGATCAGCGAACGGATTCGACGCCTTAATCCCACGCATCAGTGCGGCTGGCACGGGCTGACGGCCGGCCGCCTGACATCCGAACTCCTGGCTAGTCCTGGCGCGTCCCCGCCCAGCCGATAAGCCGGATTTTGGCCACGGTTCGTGTGGATAAGCCAAGTGTGCGGCGCGCGCGTGCGATACACTCGGTGGGGCAGCGACTCAGCGCCATGTCAGCGATGCATGGTCGAGCGCTGTGCGATGTGAAGCGTGGCCCACATCCGGCGCTTCACATACCGACGCTCCCGCGCTTCGCCGGCATCGATCGTGGTGGTGGTACGACACTGATCGAAGCGTTTGAAACTTTCACCGCTGGACCCAAGTATTCAGACCCATGCACCGCTTGAAGCCACCAGTCATCCTTGCCGCGCCCTTGAGCCCTTATGATGCTCAACACGGCTGCGTTCACTCCGCCAGATCGAGCCTCGCCGTCGCATGCGTGGCCGCGCTATGGTGGGCGCTCTCTGCTTCGGCGACGGTTGCTGAAACGGCCGCCGCCATCAACAATCCGGCTGGCAATTCCGGCCAACCCGCGAGCGGCACCTCAACCAAAACCGCCGTTCGCACCACACCGGATCTGTCGCGCCCCAGTCAGTCGATCGTCGCCCTGGTCAACGACGAGCCGATTACCGGATATGAAATTCAACAGCGTTCGTCGATGCTGAGCGGCGGCAGCATTCAGGCGCAAGCGCAGCAGAATTTCCAGGCCCTCATCAAGAATCCGAAAACGACGGCGCGGCTGCGTGCGCTTCTCGAAGAAACGGTCAAGGCCAACGAAGGCAAATCCAAGGACGAGATTGTCGCGATCTTCGAGAAGCGCAAAAAAGAATTTGCCGGCAATCTGCAGAAACAGGCCATCGAAGGGGCGCGAGCCAGCGCTGCGCCGGGCGTGCGCCAGAAGGCGCTTGAAGATCTGATTGATGAGCGGCTCAAGCTGCAAGAAGCCAAACGTCTCAATGTCGTCGTTCCCGAGGATGACGTGACGCGGGCTTTGACCAACATCATGGAACGCAACAAAATGACGGAGCAGCAGTTCGCCCAGCAGCTTGGCGGATCGCTCGATCCGATGAAGGTGCGCATCCGCACGACGCTGTCGTGGAATGAAGTTGTCCGCCGCCGCTTCGGCGCGCAGATCGCCATCACCTCGCGCGATGTCGACAAGTTCGTCGCGGCGAATGCGACGGCGGGCGAAGACGATGTCGAACTGCAGGTGCAGCGTATTCGCATCGCGCTGCCAGCGAAGATCGACCAAGCCACGGTGGCCCAGCGCATGCAGGACGCCGAAAAGATCCGCGCCAAATTCACCGATTGCAAAACGTCCGGTGGGATTGCAGCCGGCGTGCCCGGCGCCAAGTTCGAGGAGACCGTGCGCCGCCGTCCGAGTTCCATTCCAGAGCCGACGCGGACGTTGCTGCTCAATGCGGCGCCCGGCGAAATGCTCCCGCCAAGCGTCGCCGACGGCGCAATTGAGCTTTGGGCCGTGTGCGGCCGCGATATCCTCAAGGCCGAAGACCAAAAGCGCACGCTGGCCGAAGGCGAATTGAAGCAAAAAGAATTCGAGCTGATGAGTAAGCGGCATTTGAAGGATTTGCGCCAGGACGCGCACATCGAATACCGGTGATCGCGAAATCGCGCGACGACGCCGCCGCTGCAGATGTGATGCCCGCAAGCGCGGTGCTCGGCCTGACCATGGGCGACCCGGCCGGCATCGGACCCGACATCACGCTGCAAGCCTGGCATCATCTGGTGCACGATCGCGCATCCTGCGCCTCGCCAGTGTTCGTTGTTTATGCCAACGTCGGCATGCTGGCGGCGCGAGCGCATTCGCTACGCCTCAACGTGCCGATCACAGTCGTTGACGACCCATCGCAAGCCGCCACTCTTTTTCCGAGATCGCTTCCCGTCATCGACATCGCGCTTGCCGCGCCTTGTATTGGTGGTGCGCCCGACGGTGCCAACGCCGAGGCGACGCTGTCTTCGATCACACGCGCTGTCACCGACGTGGCGCGCGGCGCGACGGCGGCCATCGTTACCAACCCCATCGCCAAGTCGGTGTTGTATAGAGCCGGCTTTCCGCACCCCGGTCACACCGAATTTCTTGGCGAGCTATCGCGCCAGCATTGGCCAGCGCATAACGTCGTCCCGGTGATGCTGCTGGCATCTGACATGTTGCGCGTCGTTCCGCTGACCATCCACGTCGCCCTCGAACGCGTGCCGTCATTAATCAACGCAGACCTGATTTTCGCCACCGCGCGCACGCTTGAAGCCGCCCTCAGTCGTGATTTCGCGATTTCGCAGCCCCGCATCGCCGTCGCCGGATTAAATCCGCACGCCGGTGAAGGCGGCAGTCTCGGCCGCGAAGACGTTGACGTCATCGCGCCAGCCATCGCCCGTTTGCAGGCCGCTGGATTGGCGATCAGCGGTCCCCATTCCGCCGACACGCTGTTCCACGCGGCGGCACGGCGAACCTATGACGCCGTCATCGCGATGTATCACGACCAGGCGCTGATCCCGATCAAGACGCTGTCGTTCGATACCGGCGTCAACGTCACGCTCGGTTTGCCGTTCGTCCGCACCTCGCCCGATCACGGTACGGCGTTCGACATCGCCGGTGTCGGCACGGCATCGCCGCAGAGCCTGCTCGCCGCGCTTCACCTTGCAGCCGACATGGCGTCAAAGCGCGTGGCAATGATGCACGAAGCGACGCCATGAGCCTCATTAAGACGCCCGACGGATTGCCGCCACTGCGCGATGTGATCGAGCGCCATGAACTGCGCGCTAAAAAAGCGCTGGGTCAGAATTTTCTGCTCGACCTCAATGTGACGCGGAAAATCGCCCGCGCCTGCGGTGATCTCTCCGGCCGCACCGTCGTCGAGGTCGGGCCGGGGCCTGGCGGGCTGACGCGGGCCCTGCTGCTCGAAGGCGCCAAACGCGTCATCGCCATCGAGCGCGACGCGCGCTGCATGCCGGCGCTGGCTGAGATCGCCGCGCGGTATCCGGGCCAGCTCGATGTCCACGAGGGCGACGCGCTTGATGCCGATTGGCTGGCGCTGATCGGCGGCGATCGCCCCGTCACCATCGCTGCCAATCTGCCCTACGGCATCGCGTCAATTTTGCTCGTGGGCTGGCTTGAGACACAGCCATGGCCGCCGTGGTTCGATCGCATGGTGCTGATGTTTCAGCGCGAGGTTGCCGAGCGCATTGTCGCTGAACCCGGCAGCAAGGCTTACGGACGCCTCTCGGTTCTGGCGCAATGGCGCACCACGCCACGGATCGTCCTGCATCTGCCGCCGGAGGCGTTTACGCCGCCACCGAAAGTTGCATCAGCCGTTGTCGAGTTCGTTCCACGCCGCGTGCCGTCGCCGCCCTGCTCCGTCGCGACACTGGCGCGCGTCACGCAAGCGGCTTTCGGTCAACGCCGGAAAATGCTGCGCGCCAGCTTGAAGCAGTTGACGCCATTCCCCGAGTTGCTGTTGCGCGAAGCAGGCATCGATCCGGAACTGCGCGCCGAGCGCTTATCGATCGACGACTTCGGCCGTCTCGCTTGCATCATCGAGCGCGGCGACATTGCGTTGAAGACGCCGTTGTAAAAACGCGGCATGCTTGTTTCGTCGTGCTTCTTGTCGGAAAACCGGTGCCCACTTTTCCGGAAGCACTCAGCTCTTTGTTTCGTCGTGCTTCTTGTCGGAAAACCGGTGCCCACTTTTCCGGAAGCACTCTAAAGTGCATCCTGCATGTCGCGAACGAAGCTCGACAAGCCGAGCAGCCGCCCGCGCTTCAAGCGTTCGGCGGCAAGAATGGCCGATGCTGCGGCGACACTCGTTTCAAGATCGGCGTTGACGATGACGTAATCGTACTCCGGCCAGTGGCTGAGCTCGGCGGAGGCTGCCGCCATGCGTCGCGCGACGACGGCGGCTGGATCTTGCGCCCGCGTTTTCAGCCGCTGCTCCAGCGTTTCACCGGACGGCGGCAGCACGAAAACGCGCACGACATCGCCCGGCATTTCTTCGCTGAGTTGCTGCGCGCCTTGCCAATCGATGTCGAACAGTACATCGCGGCCTGCGTGGATCGCCGCTTCGACGGGCGCTTTGGGGGTTCCGTAATAGTGGTCGAACACGCGCGCCCACTCGAGCAACGCGCCGCCTGCCCGCATGGCTTCAAAACCGGCCGCATCGGTGAAGTGATAGTCGATGCCGTCACGCTCACCGGGGCGTGGCGGGCGTGTCGTGACCGACACCGACATGGCGATATCGCCGTCGGCCGCCAATAGGCGGCGCGCCAGCGTCGTTTTTCCCGCGCCGGACGGCGACGACAAAATGTACAGCAAGCCGCGCCGGGCGATTTGCGGTGGCGGCAGACCGGATGGAACCGTCCCGTGGTCACTCGACATTCTGCACCTGCTCGCGGAATTGATCGATGACGGTTTTAAGCGCCAATCCCAGCCGCGTAATGTCGACCGCGTTGGCTTTTGAACACAGCGTATTGGCCTCGCGGTTGAATTCCTGGGCTAGAAAATCGAGCTTGCGGCCGACGCTGCCGTTTTCCGACAGAATATCGTGCGCGGCCGCGACGTGAGCTTCAAGCCGCGCCAACTCCTCTTCGATATCGATGCGCGTGGCGTTCAACACCGCTTCTTGATGTAAGCGATCGGCATCGAAGGTGTCGGCGGCATCAAGCAGCCGAGCGATCAAATCTTTCAGCCGGGCTCGAACCGCTTCGGGCGAGCGCGAGGGCGATGCGCGCACATCACCGGTCAGACCGGCAATGCGATCGATCTGCTCGACGACGATCGCGTACAGCCGGTCGCCCTCGGCGCGCCGTGCCAACGCCAAGCGGTCGAGCGCCTGCTCTAACCCGGCCAGCACAACGCCTTCGCGCTTTTGGCGCGCGCCGGCATCCTCGCTGCCGTTGTCACCGATTTCGATGACGCCTTTCATGGCGAGCAGGCTGGCGGTATCTGGCCGCGACCCGCCGGTGATCTCCGCCGCCCGATCGGCCGCCTTGACGAGGTCGAGCAACAGCGCCTCGTTCAAGCGGATGGCGCTCGAGCCTGGCTGGCGTTCGAGGGTGAGTGTCAGGGCGATGTTACCGCGCGCGAAGCGCTTGCTCGCGGCCTCGCGGGCAGCGAGTTCAATGCCATCCAGGCCTGGCGGCAGCCGCAGCCGGACATCGAGGCCGCGGCCATTGACGCTGCGCGCTTCCCAATTCCACACGAGCCCCTCGCCGATGCCGTCGGTTCGGGCAAAGCCCGTCATGCTCGAGATTGCCATATCGCTGAAAGTCCGCCCTTCGTCACCAGCCCGAAGCGGACCAGATCGCGCGCCGGATCAAATGGCAGACCATGGATTGGTCAGATGATCAGGTCGCGTCACTCGGCAACGAACCTATCGCACCAGGTCGCGACCGCCAACTGCGTCGGCGGCGCGCGGACCCGGAGACGTGGGCTTAGGCGGCTGACGCCGGCGTGGAGCGATCCAAGCTTGATCAGGCCGCGATGTGCGGCGCGTTATTCGTCCTGCCCGACCGGCGTCGAGATAGATGGCGGCAGACTATTGCGGCAGGGCGGCCGGGGCTGCTTGCTGAGACGCCTGCGGTTGCGGCTTCTTTGGCTTGCGCACGGGCAGCGGTATGGACGCCGTCGACGCATTGATCGTCGTCGGTGTGGTTTTCGCCGATGGCTCTTTGGCCGACGGTTCTTTTGCAGAAGGTTGGGCCTTGCTGCCGGTGTCGGCTTTGGCCGCCGACTTCGCATCGAGCTTGGCGCCAGCACCCTGTGCTGCCGGGTCGTCTACCGGCTCGGGTGTGACGTTGACCGTTCGCTCGCTCGGGATCGGCGTCACGTCCGGGTTTGGATCATCGGTGTTCAACGGCTTGGTCTTCGTCTGGCGCTCGCTCTCGCGCCACTTCTGTACCGCCGAGTTGTGGTCTTTCAACGTTTCTGAAAACGCATGCCCACCCGTACCGTCGGCAACGAAATAGAGATCGTTGGTCTTCGCCGGCGTGAAGGTCGCGGTCAATGATTGCTTGCCCGGATTGGCAATCGGGCCCGGCGGCAGTCCGTTGATCTGGTAGGTATTGTAGGCCGTCTTGGTATCGATATCGGCGCGCGTGATGCCACGCCCCAGCGAGCCCGCGCCACCGACAATGCCGTAGATGATCGTCGGGTCGGATTGTAGGCGCATACCTTTTTTAAGCCGATTGTAAAACACCGCCGCGACGCGATTTCGCTCGTCAGCCTGGCCGGTTTCCTTCTCGACGATCGATGCGAACGTCACCGCGTCATCGAGCGATCGCAACGGCAGATCGGGGCTGCGTTTTTCCCAAAGATCGTTGACAAAGGTGCGCATGTCAGCCTGCATGCGATCGACGATTTCCTGGCGCGACGTGCCCTTGGAGAACAGATACGTGTCCGGCAGCAGCGTGCCCTCCGCCGGCACGGCTGCGATCTCGCCCGATAAACTCGCCTCGCTCTTCAAGCGTTCGATGATTTGCTGACTGGTCAGGCCTTCGGGGATCGTGACCTTGTAGAGAATGGATTTGCCCTGCGACAGCGTTTCCATGACTTGCCGCATCGACGCGCCTTGCGCCAATTCATATTCGCCGGCTTTGAGTTCCTGGCGCTTCTTATTGCCGAACAGATTTTGCATCAGCACGCCGCCAACGAACGTCCAGCGGTTGGTGATGATGCCTTCGCGCTCGAGGCGTTCGGCGATGGCGATGCGGCCCTCACCTTGCGGGATGACGATGCGGCGCGCGCTGTCGAGCGGACCAGGGCTTTCGTATTGATGATAGACAGCCAGGCCGATGCCGCTGAGCACGATCATGCCAACGAGCACCATCGTCATCAGCGTGCTGACGACGCGGACGAAGCCTGAGACGACGCGCGAGGGTTCGCGCGCCTGGAGCCCGCGCGGGCGGGCGGGCGCCCGGCCCGGCTCGAGACGTTCCGCCGGACTGCGCGCGCCGACGGTGCGCGTTCGTCCCGTTTGATCAGCGCGTTTTTTGCGGTTGCTCATCGCGGTTGCGAACCCCTAGTGTTTGCAAGCAGCTGTTTGCTGGCCCGTGCGTTGGAAAACGTCGCCAATCCCTACGGCGCCGCCGGCTCGTCACAGCACAGCCTCATCACAGCACGGCGCCACCATGACGGCGAATTTCGGACGAGCCGCGGCTCGCGGGCGTCGCTCCCCATCGCCCCTTGTCACGTGACTGGGTGATAAGACTGGCATGAGGGTCGGCAACAAATATGGCAAAAGCAGGAATTCGGTAGCTTATTCAACGCGGCGCAGGACGAGCGACGCATTGGTGCCGCCGAAGCCGAACGAATTCGACAGCACGATGTCGATGTCGCGCGGTTTGGCCGTATGCGCCACGAGATCGATCGCCGTTTCGACGGAGGGATTGTCGAGATTGATCGTCGGCGGCGCGATGTTGTCGCGAATGGCGAGCGCTGAGAACACCGCTTCGACGGCGCCCGCCGCACCGAGCAAATGCCCGACCGCAGATTTGGTCGACGACATCGCGAGCTTTCCCGCGCTGTTGGCGAACAGCCGTTCGACGGCTGAGAGTTCGATCTCATCGCCCATCGGCGTCGAGGTGCCGTGGGCGTTCACATAGTCGACTTCGGCCGGTGAAATGCCGGCCCGTGTCAGCGCGGCCTTCATGCAGCGAAAGGCACCGTCACCGGATTCTGACGGCGCCGTGATGTGATAGGCGTCGCCTGACATTCCATAGCCGATGACCTCGGCGTAGATTTTGGCGCCGCGCGCTTTGGCGTGCTCCAAGGTTTCGAGAACGACGATGCCGGCGCCTTCGCCCATGACAAAGCCATCGCGGTCTTTGTCGTAGGGACGTGAAGCTTTTGTCGGGTTGTCGTTGAAGCCGGTCGACAGCGCCCGGCAGGCGGCGAAACCCGCCATTGCGATACGGCAGATCGGGCTTTCCGAGCCGCCTGCTACCATCACGTCGGCATCGCCCAGCGCCACCAACCGCGCGGCATCGCCGATGGCGTGCGTGCCGGTTGAACAGGCGGTGACGACGGCGTGGTTCGGCCCCTTCAACTGATGTTTGATCGAGACGTGGCCGCTGGCGAGATTGATCAGCCGACCTGGAATGAAGAACGGCGAGACGCGTCGCGGGCCCTTTTCTTTGAGCAGCAGGGACGTGTCGGCAATGCCGGACAAACCGCCGATGCCCGAGCCGATCAGCACGCCGGCGCGTTCTTGCGCGTCGACCGTTTCGAATTTCAACCCTGAGTCGGCGATCGCTTGATCGGCGGCGGCCACCGCATAGATGATGAAATCATCGACCTTGCGCTGGTCTTTCGGCTCCATCCAATCGTCGGCATTGAATTTGCCGTCGGCGGTGTCGCCGCGCGGGATGAAGCAGGCGATCTGGCAGGCGATATCAGCGACTTCGAATTCTTCAACGCGCCGCGCGCCGCTTTGGCCGGCGAGCAAATTTGACCACGACGCTTCGACGCCGCAGCCGACGGGCGTTACGAGACCGAGACCGGTGATGACGACACGACGCATGGTCGCTTCCCAACGACTGAAAGGCTAAAAAA
>JAIEPV010000145.1 GCA_019748215.1 Hyphomicrobium sp. | reverse complement strand
GGTCCCTGCCGCATCGCGACGCCTGCACGATCGAGATAGGCGCGCACTCGGTCTCGTAGCGACGCGTTGGCCAACGACAGCATGCCGCGTTCAGGGATGATCAGTTCGACCTCCACGCGTGTGATCGGCGACAGCGCATGGCGTGCGGCGAGGGCGAGCTCAACGGCCGCAACGCCACCGCCGATGACGACGAGGCGATAGGTTGGCTTCAATGCTGCCTCTGACGCCACGCGCGGCCACGAATGAAAAAACGTCGCCAAAGGTTTAACGGCAAGCAGCTTGTCGCCAGACATTTCGAGCCCCGCAACGTTCGTTTCGCTGCCGGTATTCAAGGACACGACATCGTATGAGACCGTTTCACCAGTATCTAGAACGAGTCGTTTTTCATCGGCGTCGAGGGCCGCGACTGATGCAAGAACGAGTTCGGCTCCGGCCGCAGCGGCCAGCGGCTCGAGCGCAATCTGGCAATCGCTGACGTCATAATGCCCGGCCATGTAAGATGGAAGCATGCCGGAATAGAACTGTGTCGTGGATGGGGTGACGAAAACCACCTTATGGCGGGCAAGCTTCGCGCGGTGTCGCGAAAATTGGCGGAGCACTGAGAGGTGTGCGTGGCCGCCGCCGACAAGCACGACGGTTTTCATGGCAGTGTGATGGTCACTCCTGGTTGGCGCTCGGTTCCGCTCACTTCTCGACGATTTGCGTCGCCGTCGAACTTTAGCTCGCATGGCCGCTACGACGCAGCGAAGAGGCGATCGGCAAGCGCATCGACGGTATCCGACGCCGACCGCTAAACCAGATGCCGGCACACCTCTGTGATCTCACGACGCTTTATGCTTCGGCGGATAAATCTTGCGATCCAACCGCCGAGCTCCTTCTAGACTTACGTCACGATATCGCCGGTCGGCAACCTGCGTAACCGTTTTTTAGTGGCTGCATAAATGGCATTGCAAAGAGCGCCTGAAAACGGCGCGACTGCTGGTTCGCCGACGCCGCCGGAATGCGTTCCGGGTGGGGCATCGACGATGTGGGTCGTGACTTTCTTTGGATAATTGGACATACGCGCAACAGTAAAATCGGTATAGTTCGATTGCTCGACGGCACCGTTTTTGAATGTGATGCCACTGTAGACGGTATTCGACATCCCCATCACGGCAGCACCCTCCATTTGGGACCGGATACGTTCCGGATTGACGTATAGTCCGCAATCAATCGCCGTCGTCACTTCCGGCACGCTGATTTTTCCGTCATTGCCGACTTCGACGTGGACCACCGTCGCGACATAACTCGACCAGGCACAATGCGCGGCAATGCCAAGGCCCTGCCGGGCGGGAATTTTTTTACCCCATCCAGCTTTGTCGGCGGCGATGCGAATGACGTTTTTCAACCGCGCTGTATCGATCGGGAAGGCTTCGTAAGGATCGCCGAAGTTCCAGAAATCGTCCGGAAACCCGAGCGCTTTGGGATCAAGCCTGCGGTCGGATCCGATCAGTTCCAGAAGGAAATCTTTCGGATCGCGACCGAGTTGATCTGCCACCTCGCACACCGCTGATTGCACGGCAAACACGTGTGGGATCGTCGACACCGACCGATACCAGCCGATGCGCGTGTGGGCCATCGCCTTACCGTTTTCGCAACGGACGTTGGCGATCTCAAACGGCGTGTTGACGAAGCCCATGCCGTATTCGATCGGGAACGAGTATCCCGTATCTTCTTTGAACGTCGAGATAATGGATGGTGCCACGGTGCGGTGGCGCCAGCCCGTCACTTTATCCTTGTCGTCGATCGCCACTTCGATGCGCTCAACCGATACGGTGTGATAAAAAGCGTGACGAAGATCGTCTTCGCGCGTCCACTGAAGGAGCACGGGCGTGCCGCCGAGCTTTTGTGAAATGAGCGCGGCTTCAACCATGAAATCCCACTTGGATTTGCGACCAAATCCGCCACCTAGCAGGGTGACGTGAACGGTAACGTTTTCGATCGGAATTTTGAGCGCTTCAGCGAGATCCTTACGGGCACCGTAGGGGCTTTGAACAGGAGCCCAGATATCGGCTTTGCCATCGGCGACACGAGCAACCGCGACGAGCGGCTCCATCGCCGCCGGTACGATGTGCTGGGCGTGATAGTCGGCGGAAAAGACCTGCTTCGCTTTCGTGAATGCCGCATCGGGGTCGCCTTGATTGCGAATGACCTTGCCGGGCTGAGCTGCGGTGGCGGTCATCTCCTTGTCGAAGGCCACCGACTCGTAGCTGGCATTCGGCCCATTTTCCCACTCGATATCGAGCGCATCGCGACCGGCCATCGCCGCGTACGTCGAATTCGCAATCACGGCAATGCCACCTAAAATGCCAAAGCCACGCGGCACTTTGTGGACGCCTTCGAGCTCGTGGACGGCTTCGACGCCCGGCACTTTGAGCGCTTTGGCGGCATCATGTGCTTTGACTTTGCCTCCGAGGACGGCTGGCCGCGCCATGACAGCAAATTTCATTCCCGGCAATCGAATGTCGGCGCCGTACACCGCTTTCCCTGTCGTGATGTCGTGAAGATCGGCGATCTTGGTGCTGCCTTTGCCGATCAGCGTAAATTCAGCGGCGGTCTTGTAGAGCAGTTTATCTTGCGGCGGCACAGGCTGCGCCATCGCGGCCTTTGCGAGTTCGCCGAACGAGAGCGATTTCCCGCTCGGTTTCTTGGTGCCGTCCAACAGAATGACTTGGTGATTTTTTGCCCGGCAAAGTGCCGGCTCAACGCCCCAAGTGACGGCGGCGGCGTTTTCAAGCATATGCCGCATCGCCGCACCGCACTGGCGCATTGGCTGGATGAAGTGGCGCATGCTCCGCGAGCCGTCGGTATCCTGATTTCCGTACTTCGGCTCATCGCCCTCTGCTTGAACGATGCGGACACGCGACCAATCGGCTTCCATTTCGTCGGCGATCACCATCGGCAAACTGGTGCGAATTCCGGTGCCCATTTCAGCCCGGTGCGTGACGATCGTCACTGCACCATCCGGCGCGATCGCAATGAACACGTTGGGATCGGCAACGACCGTATGCGGCATGCCAGCAGCGCCCGTTGGATACGGCGTCAGAGCTTCGCGCGCATTTGCCGTTGAAACGCGTAACGCCACGACGAAGCTCGATGTGGCCAGCACACCGCCGAGCACTGTTCGCCGGCTGACGTTTTCTATCGTACCTTGCACTTGGCGCGCGGTGCGCGCCTCAGTTTCGAAGTATTGCAACATGATCAAACTCCTCCCGCTGCAAGACGAACGGCGTCATGAATGCGCTGATAACAGCCACACCGGCAGATATTGCCGGACATCTCCTCGACGATCTGGTCATCCGTCGGTGCCTTGTTTTTCGCGAGAAGTGAGGCGGCCTGCATAATTTGCCCCGCTTGGCAAAAGCCGCATTGCGGCACGTTAACTTCACGCCAGGCTTTCTGAACCGGATGCTCGCCGTTGCCGTCCAGTCCCTCAATGGTCGTCACCGATTTTCCGGTCACTTCCGCCGCGGTGGTCTGGCAGGAACGCACGGCAACCCCATCGACATGAACCGTGCAAGCGCCACACACGCCGGCACCACAGCCGTACTTGGTACCCGTCAGATTCAACTCATCGCGCAAAAACCACAGCAGGGGCATGGCGGAATCGCCACTATAATCGCGTTTTTCACCGTTCACATTGATGGAGGGCATCTGCGCAATCTCCTTTTTCAAAAGGGCTCATAAGCGTTGCAGAGTGACGTGCTTCACAATTTCTGTCAGACGATTCACCAAAATCGGGCGTGTCGTCTATGGAGCCAGCAAGGTCAACGGCCAGATATACGCCTGACCAAAAACGAAACATCCAACCAGCACGGCCAGTGCAACGGAGTGGAAAAATACAAAGCGCAAAATAGCGCCTTCGTGACCATACCACTTGGTTGCTGTGGATGCGACGACGATCGATTGCGCATCGATCATTTTGCCCATGACGCCGCCCGAGCTATTCGCAGCCGCCATCAGGACCGGATTGAGGCCCAGTTGCTCGGCTGTCACGCGCTGCAGTCCACCGAACAAGACGTTGGACGATGTGTCCGATCCCGTCAGGGCGACACCTAGCCAGCCGATCAGCGTGCCGAAAAATGGGTATGCCCACCCCGTTTGTGCAAGCGCTAAACCCATCGTTGCATCGGTGCCTGCGTACCGGGTCACAAAGCCTATCGCCATCATGCAGGATATCGTCATCAGCGAGTATCGGACGAGGTGTAAAGTCCGGCCGTACATTTGCACCAAACCGGTGGCACTATAGCCGAGATACAGACCGGAAATTATCGCTGCAATAAAGATCCCGGTGCCGGTCGCTGAGAGCAAATTGAAGTTGAAGATCGCGCTTTCGACATGCGGCGCAGCGACGACGGGGGGAACTTTCTGGACCATTTCATTGAGTCCAGCGACCGGCATTTTTTCGACCCAAAGGCCATCGAGCGCCGCGCGAACCTGGGGCACGCCCCAAATGAAAACGAACACGGCGAGGATGACCCACGGTGTCCAAGCGCGCCGGACCGCGGCCACGCTATCGGTCAGCAACGGCCGCGCGGGCTCGACACTCATCGCGTCCTGTGGCGAAGCTGGCATCTCAGTCATCGGCACAGCCGGCCGCCAAACTTTGAGAAACAGCGCGAGGCAAGCCATCGATGAAATCGCGGCAACGACGTTGACCAGCCACGGCCCATGAAAATTAGAGATGACGTACTGCGGCACGGCGAAAGCAACGCCGGCAACCAAGATCGGTGGCCAGACCTCGAGCATCTTTCTGAAACCGACAAACGCCCAAATCAGCCAAAACGGCACCAGGATCGAGAACGGCGTCAACTGCCGTCCAACCATCGCACTCAATTCATGAAGGTCGAGCCCGGTCACAGCCGCGAGAGCAATAACCGGCGTTCCCAGTGCGCCGAAGGCAACTGGTGCGGTATTGGCGATGAGCGACAGCCCTGACGCGGAAAGCGGGGAGAAGCCCAACCCGATCAGCATCGCCGCGGTCACCGCGACGGGAGTTCCAAACCCGGCCGCGCCTTCGAAGAACGCCCCGAGCGAAAACGCGATGAACAGCAGTTGAAGCCTGCGATCATTGCTGATAGCCCCGATTGAGCGCTGCAAGACCGCGAACTCACCCTTTTCATGGGCCAATTGATAGAGAAACAGAACGTTCAGAATGATCCAGCCGATCGGGAGCAGCCCGAAAGCCGCGCCGTAGATCGCGGCCATCGCCGCGATTTGCACCGGCATTCCATAAACGGCGATCGCAACCGTGAGCGCTGCCACTAGCCCCAGCGCTGCAGCGATGTGAGCGCGGACTTCAAAAATTCCGATCGCGCCGAGCAGGACGAAAATCGGGATGGCCGCGACCGCGGCCGAGACATACATGCTGCCGAACGGGTCATAGACCTGCGACCACATACGACGTTCCCTCACCGTGATAGTGTGCGGCGTTCGTCATGCTTGTTTCTCGTCAAACGATTATACCAACTCTAGAGTTGGGTCAAAATTAGATAAGCCTCTGCTTATCCAGAATGTCGTCCATGACTTGTGGTCATGACGACGGTCCGCCGACGAGACGGTCTGACGATGGACATTCGCGCCATGCCGTCCAGTCATCCAAAAGAGATTGCTGCCGTCATCGCGCTGCATCGCGCGACGATGATCCTCAACGGTGTGTGGAGGCCGTGCGAAAAACTGGCACTTGACGCTTTCTTGCGGTTAGGCACGACGTCACAAGACCGTTATTGTGTGATGCACGGGACCAGCAGGCCGGACGCGGTTTACTGACAGAAATATGCGGTGGTATTTTCGTCGCGGAATTTCGCATGCCGATGATGACGCCGCCGGCGGGACGCCATGACGTTTTGGCGAGTTCAGCTAAACAATAGCATTGTTGCCCCGAGACTTTTGTTTCAAGGCTTTGAATTTTTAGGCGGAGTGATGACGATCCAGTTTCAACACACTGCCGGCAGTCCGGGCTTGCTGGACGATGAAAATGTTTTATGGCCGCTGGCCAAATGGCAGAGCGATGGGCTGAAAGTTGCACTTGTAACTTTAGTCGGCGTTGAGGGCGGCGCACCCCGCCAACCTGGTGCGCAGATGGCAGTCGCCGAAGATGGCCGCTATGCCGGTTATTTGTCCGGCGGATGCCTTGAGGGGGCCGTTGCGCTCGAGGCGCAGGCAGTCATTCAAATCGCACGGCCAAGGCTTGTCCGCTACGGAAAAGGGTCGCCGTATTTTGATGTGAAACTGCCGTGCGGCAGCGGCCTCGACCTCTACTTCGATCCGACAATTTCGTCATTGCTGGTGGCCGACATGCTGGCACGGACGGCGGCGCGAACACCCTTCGCTTTGCGAACGCATCTGGTTGACGGCCGCTCGGAAATTGAAACCGTAACCGTATCGCCGCACGGCATCGAAGCCAGCCGACGCGATGGCGATAAATTTGCGCGAATTTACGCGCCGAAGCTGACAACAGTGTTGCTTGGACACGGCCCTGCGCTCGTGGCGATGGCATCGCTTGCCACGGCCCTTGGGATAGACGTTGCCATTTATGCGTCCGACGATCCAACACTGGCCGATCTTGACCGTCGCGGCTTGCAGCACACGGCTGTGACCAGCGACGCGGTCTCAGCCATTAGGAAGCTCGACTTCGCATCTGCTAGCGTTCTGATGTTTCACGATCACGAGCAAGAACCCGACTTGTTGTCCAGCATTCTTGAAAGCCAAGCGTTTTACATTGGCGCACTTGGAAATCATGCCGTCCACCGTGCCAGGCTCAAGGCCCTCTCGGATCGCGGATTTGACGAGGTCACGCTGGCGCGCATCAAGGCGCCGGTCGGCATGATCAGCGGAGCCAAAAGCAAAGCAACGGTCGCCATCAGCGCCTTGGCTGAACTCATGGCCGAGGCGAAGGCGCGCAATCTCATATCGTAACGCTTTGTCCGGCTCGATCACCGGTTATGCCGAAGCGATGGCCCGAGTGTTGAGGGTCGACATTCTGCTCACGGCGCGCGGGCCGTCGGCGGCTGTGGCATCGGCGCCTACCAATTCGACGAGATCAGGGTTTTCGACGAAGGGTCGGCCCCCAACCATGATCGTCACATTGCGGTTGCGGGCGGCAGCGCGGATCTTGGCGATCTGCGACTTGAGCGGACCGATTTCTGGCACTCGGCTGACCGAAAAGCCGATCATATCGAACCACATGCTACTGACGAGGGCGACAACTTCCTCGAATGAGTTTGGCGGCCCACCCCAGACGTGCCAGCCTTCCCGACGAAAGTATTCTTCGACCAACGAAATACCGAACGTGTGCTGCTCACCCGGCAGTGGCATCAGCAAGGCCCGCCGATTTGAAAGCGGATGATTGCCCTGTTCATGAAACTCGGGAGAAAATGTGCGCACGAGCTGTTGGAGATGCGCCAATCCCTGAGTGACATCAAACATGCTGTTGATGTCTTCTTGCCAAAGCTCTCCGAGGCGCCGAGCCGTTGGCGCAAGCAAAACGCGAAATAGCGCCTCAACTGACGCGCCTTCGGCGATCATATTTTCAAAGTAGACTGTCGAGACAGCGGCGTCTGGATTGATAACAAGATCGGCAAACTCGCCGACGTGTTCGCCGATGGCTTTCTCGCTCATCGTGCCATCGGTCGGCGCATTAAATGCACCCTGCCGATAGGCGAGCAGCAAGTGGGGCAGCACCTTGCCTTCGATCAGCCGCGCGAGCTTGGCATGATCATGATGCCCGATCGACTGGGCTGAAATGTTACTCGCAGCCTGGGGGCGCCGTGACTGATGCGGTTCAACCCATCCCTCACAGGTTCCAGCAAATTCGCGCTCAGGTATCTGTTGTTCGCGAGTCATACAGGTGCCCCACTCAATCGATATGATCGCGTCGTATGCCGCACTACGTCAGGCTGGCCCGCGCCGTCGTCCAGGCCGGTCCCCCCAGCGACAATGGAAAAGATCACGAGCGCGACGCGCGCTAGCAAAATTTGTTCAGAAGTCCATGTTGCGGCGCAGTAAAATTGATGAAGAAGCAAGCGAACGCCGCAATGAATGCAATGTATTCAAGGCCTGCACTTTATTTTTTGCGCGCTGAAAAAATTTCCAGCGCAGTGACCGATTATATGGCCTGCGCCGCCGCCCATCCACTCGACCATGCCCACTGAAAATTATAGCCACCAAGCCAGCCGGTAACATCGACGGCTTCGCCGATGACAAATAACCCCGGGAGCGCCCGGGCCTCCAGTGTCTTCGACGATAGATCACGCGTATCGACACCGCCGAGCGTCACTTCGGCTTTCGCATAGCCTTCGCTATCCGTCACCCCGACAGACCAGTTTTTTAAACGGCTGGCGAAGTTGCCAAGCGTACTATCGGGGATGTTGGCCATCTCTGAACCGGGCAGGTGAGACGCGGCCAACGCCTGCGCCAGACGGGTCGGTAGCATTTCAGCGAGAATGGATTGCGGCGCGGCCCTCGATCGGGCACGTTTGCGGTCGATGAGAAATGTCGTCGCGTCGAGCCCCGGCGCAAAATCGACTGAAATCGCCTGACCCGCGCGCCAATAGGATGATATTTGCAAGATGGCTGGGCCGGACAGGCCATGATGCGTAAACAGCATTGCCTCTTTAAATTTTTGTTTGCCGCAAGACACGATCGCTTCGAGCGCCACACCCGCAAGCGCGGCATGGGGCACGTTTGTCAATGGCTCAATTTTCAGAGGCACGAGACCCGGCAGTGTTTCCGTGACCCGCAAGCCGAAGCGCTTGGCGACATCGTAAGAAAACCCGGTTGCACCCATTTTGGGTATCGATAGCCCGCCGGTGGCTAGCACCAGCGCCGGTGCAGTGACGGTTCCGGCATTGGTCTCAAGCCTGAAGTGCCCGGCGTGCGAAATATCGGTAACCACTGTGTTAAATCGCGTTTCGACTTTGCCGAGTTCGCACTCCGCCCGCAGCATCGCAACAATGGCGCGCGCTGATCCATCACAGAACAATTGCCCGAGCGTCTTCTCGTGGAATGCAATGCCATGGCGCTGAACAAGCGCGATGAAATCAGCTTGCGTGTAGCGGCTAAGCGCCGACGTACAAAAATGCGGATTGCCCGAAACGAAACGACCCGGCGCGATTTCCAGATTGGTGAAGTTGCATCGGCCGCCGCCGGAGATCAAAATCTTCGCGCCGACTTTGTCGGTGTGCTCCAGCAGCAAAACTTTTTTGCCACGCTGTCCGGCGGTGAGCGCACACATCATGCCCGCGGCCCCGGCGCCAATAACGATGGCGTCAAAAGATTGAGGCGGCTGTGTCATCGGCCAAGCCTTGCCGCGTCGATCAGCAAGCATTTCTCGCGGCGCGATAGTCGCTTGATGCGCGCCTCTTCTTGCAAGGCTTGCGACTTCGTGTCGAATTCAGCTGAAAACACAAGCGACACGGGGCGCCGGCTTGCCGTATAGCGGGCGCCTTTGCCTCTTGGCGTTGCTCGTTTGCCTTGCGCAAGCTGTGCCGCACCGCCGCCATTGTGTTCGGCCAGTCGGCGTTCCACGTCCGTCGCAATGCCGGTGTAGTACGTCCCGTCAGCGCATTGCACGATATAAAGCGCGTATCGAGTGATTGGCGGCATAAGCAATCAATTGGTCTTTTCCGGTGCAGCGCGGTGTTTCTTTTTGTGGGCATATTTCGAGCGCGACTTGGGCGCTGCAGCGCCATTTCGAACTGGCCCGCTGGGCCGAGCATCGCGCGGCGCGGCGTTGGCATGGGCCTCAGCTGGAGAAGACGCCGGCCGAAAGGACGGCTTGTCCGGTCTTTTCGTGGCACTTGCCCGCCACGGCGCTTTCTTATTGAAAGGTCGCTGCACGGCGGCACCACCCGCCGGGGCTTTTTTATCGCCGCGCAAATTTGCGGCCGGCATGGTCGAGATCGGTTCAGACACGGCTGCATCGTCGGCCGCCGTATTAGCACCGACGCGCGAAATGTGCCCTTCCTTTGGGCTGGTCGTCCGCGCCGCATCGGCGAACTGATCCGCAAATTCAGCGACAATTTGAAAGCGCGTATCGCGATCGTTGATCTTGATGACGCCAATTTCAGCCTTAGTCACGTTGCCGGCGCGGCAGATCAACGGCAGCAGCCAACGCGGATCGGCATTGCGATCGCGGCCGATGTTCAGCCGAAACCATACCATCTCGCGGCGATCATCGCGCGCTCGCGGTGCGCTGCGGGGTGACAACGCGGCCGAGCTTGTCGGAGCATCGCTTGCGCGGGCCACACGGTTTGGCCGCTCAAACCGCTGACGACCGGCGAGCGGAGCGTCGCCCCGAACGGGGGCAAATTCCTTGCGCGGAGGCGGCCCCGTGTCTTCTGGTAGATCTTCCGGCGCAGGCAGCCGTGCCCGGTGCAGACGAATCAAAGCCATCGCAATGTCGTCGGCTGATCTCGCAGCCTGCAGCGACCGCACCTGCAGCAGATCGTCGTCGCTCGCAACTTCAGTGAATATGGCGTCTGCGAGAAAGCGGTCTTGGTCGCGCGCCCGAATTGCTTCAACTGTCGGCGGCGTACTCCACGTGGCTTTGATCTTGGCGGCCGTCAGCAGGACTTCAGCTTTTCTGCGGCGATTGTAGGGGACGATCAGCGTGCACAAGCCTTTTTTGCCGGCGCGCCCCGTGCGGCCTGAGCGATGCAGCAGCGTTTCGCGATCATTAGGTAAATCGGCGTGGATGACCAACGCCAGATCGGGCAGGTCAAGTCCGCGTGCGGCGACATCAGTCGCGACGAGAACGCGTGCACGCCCATCCCGGACGGCCTGCAATGCCTGCGTGCGCTCGTGCTGAGTGAGTTCCCCAGATAGAGCGACGGCGGAGAAACCTCGTTCGACAAGTCGGCCGTGCAATCGCTTCACCGCTTCGCGCGTCGAGCAAAATACGAGCGTCGCGCGCATCTCGTGGAAGCGCAGCACATTGACGACGGCATTTTCAATATCGCCAGGGCCGACCCGCATGGCGTGGTATTCGATATCGGCATGTTGCTGATCGCGGCGCAGGGTTTCAATCCGGATCGCTTCACTCTGATAGCGCTTTGCCAACGTTTCAATTTCGCGCGGCATCGTCGCTGAAAACAGCAGCGTTTGACGACCGCTCGGCGTCGCTTCCAGCAGGGCTTCCAGATCTTCGCGAAAGCCCAGATCCAACATTTCGTCAGCTTCATCAAGGACGATGGATTTCAGCTTCGAGAGATCGAGGCGCTTGCGTTCCAGATGATCGCGCAGCCGTCCGGGCGTGCCGACGACAATATGTGCTCCCGCGTTGAGTAGGCGTGCCTCGGCACGCACATCCATGCCACCGACACAGTTAATGACCACAGCGCCAGTATCGGCATAGAGCCAATCGAGTTCGCGCTGCACCTGGATCGCCAATTCGCGCGTCGGCGCGATGATCAACGCCATAGGCTCATTGGCGCGCCCGAACCGTTCTTGTTCGCCAAGCAGCAGGTGCGCCATCGCCAAGCCAAAAGCGACGGTCTTGCCCGAGCCGGTCTGTGCCGACACCAGCAAATCGCGACCAGCCGCATCAGCTTCCAGAACAGCGCGTTGCACAGCGGTTGGCACAGAGTAGTCACGGGCCACCAGAGCGCGAGCGAGCGCGGGGTGCGTCGACGGAAATGTCATGCAGGATCAATCTTTGCAAAGGCAGCAGCCATGAAGCTGCAGGCTTACTTCGTTAAGCCGTGACTTAGCGAATTGGCGCGCCAAATGCCAGCTTAATGGCTCTGATGCATCGAGCCCGTCGTCGGCGCAGGAGCGCATGCATCTGCGCCATTTAACCAAAAAACCAATCAAATGCCGGCTAATCCTTCATAAAATTTCAGCTGGACCGTAGATTGCAGATCACACGGAGAGGCAGGCCGAGCGGCATTCTAAATTCGCCGCAATCGAGCAACAGGGCGAACACTCGTTCTCGATTTGCCAACACAAACGCGTAACTGGCGCGAAGAGACGCGGTTTTGGATGCCGACGAATTTCTCACGGGCGTTCGATTTTACAGGAGCTGACAGATGAATTCCGGTAGTTGGAGCGCGGTGGTTCCTTGGCCAATCGTGGCTATTCACGCCATCGTCACGCCGGACAACAAAGTGCTGACCTTCGGTACCGATCAAACGGGCCTGCAAGGCAGCCATATGCTGTACGATATATGGGATCCGGTCACCGGCACGCACAACACTCTCAGCTATCAAATGCCGACCGACATCTTCTGTTCGGGTGCCGTCATCGACCCATTTACCGACGACATTATCATCGTCGGTGGTGATGCCAGACCAGACGGCAACATTAACGGTGGTGTGCCATTTGTGCACAACTTCGATTACCGAACTGGAGAATTGACTTCAAATCCAGCAGGCAATCTGAATTTCTCACGTTGGTATGGAACTGCGCTCACGCTCGCTGACGGAAAAATTCTTGAGCTCGGCGGCACCGACGGTGCTCACAAAGGCGTTGGAACGCCTGAAATCTACACCAATGGCGTCGGCTGGAAAGCATTGGGCGGCGCCAATACGGCGAGCATCGCTTCGGACTGGTGGTATCCGCGAGCTTGGGTGGCGAGCACTGGCGACGTTGTCGGTTTCACCGATTTTGCGCCCGGCAACAGCAAGAATTCAGTGTTTTCGATCAACCCAGGCGGCAACGGCACAACGACCGATCTTGGCAAAACACCTTTCGAATCGGCCAACTACGATCCGGCCGTCATGTTTGCCAAAGACAAAGTTTTGACCATCGACGAAAAAGGTAATGGCTGGATCGTCGATATCGGAGGCACTGCGCCGACGTTCACGCAAACGGCAGGCGTCGGCCAGAACCGCGCTTGGTCAAACCTTCTGGTTCTCGCCGACGGCACGGTCATGCTGTCCGGCGGCAGCGTCGGCGACAGCAAGATCGAGACGCAAACGAACAACGTCGTCATCTGGAATCCTGAGACCGGCGCATGGACGAACGATTCCAGCGCTGCCGTCGGCCGCTTCTACCATTCGACAACCACGCTTTTGGCCGATGGCACTGTTCTGTCAGGAGGTGGCGGAGCGCCCGGTCCACTGATCAATCTCAACGCCGAAATCTACACACCGGGCTATCTTCTGGAAGCCGATGGCAGCCTGCGCCAGGATCGCCCGGTGATCACCAACGCGCCGCTGACGCTTGAGCAGGGCCAAACGTTCACCCTCACGCTCGACAATGCCGACGTCGTCCAAAAGCTTGAGTTCATCAAGTTCGGCAACAGTACGCATTCGTTCAATTCAGAGCAGCGCGCGATAAGCTTGGAATTCACCCACGTCGACCAACACACGCTAAGCGTGACGCTGCCGGCCAATGCCAACGTCGTCACACCCGGCCATTGGATGCTGTTTGCCGACAACCAGCGCGGAACGCCGTCAATTGCAGCGTCGATCAAGGTTCAGCCCGGCGGCAACATCTATTCAGACGAACTCGGAACCTGGCTCACGGTGGGTGGCTCGGCGTTTCACGAGGACGACAACGTCTTCACTCTGACTCCTGACGCCAAAGGCCAGATCGGCAGCGTCATGAGCAACAGCCGCATCGATCTGCTGGACAATTTTGATCTGTCCTTCGATTTCCAGATGGGCGCCAAGACGAACGGCGCCGACGGGCTGAGTTTTGTTTTGCACAACGATCCATTCGGGCAAAACGCGTCAGGCGGCGGCGGCGGCGGCTTTGGATCGAAGGGGATATTGAACGGTCTCGCCATCAATTTTGACACTTGGTATAATCCCGAGGCTGGCGACATTGCCGCCGACCATGCCGAAATTACGCGTACAGATGATCGCGCCGCCGTACGGCGCGTCGGCAACCAGGTGGCACTTGGCAATCTGGAGGATGGCAATTGGCACAACGTGCAAGTGCATTGGGACGCTGGCGACCACAAGTTGAGTTATTCGTTTGATGGCCGCACGATCAGCACGTTGAACGAAGACGTCATCAACAAGTACTTCGGCGGCTCGGACCACGTGTACTTTGGCTTCACCGGCGCAACCGGCGGCGCTAGCAATGTTCACAAGGTGCGCCTCAATTCATTTACGGCAACGCCTGAAGATCACGGCCCCGGCGGCGGCGGCAATGCGCCGCTCAATGACGGCTGCGTCTTCGACGTCAGCACGATCGGGGCGAGCGTTGCCGTCAACGGCGATGCATCGTTCGACGAGTTCTCGAAAATTTTCACGTTGACCAATGACGAGGCTGGAAAAACCGGCGGCGTGACGTTCAACAGCAAAATCGATTTGACGCACAGCTTCAACATCAACTTCGAACTGTTCCTTGGCGCTAAGGCTCAGGGTGCGGACGGGCTTGCTTTCGTGCTTCATAACGATCCAGGTGGCGTAACGGCGCTCGCTGCAGGCGGCGGCTACCTCGGCGCTTACGGCCTGCAAAACGGCCTCGCGATCGAATTCGACACCTATCAGAATGCTGGACCGTTTCGCGATGCGAAGGGCGACCGCAC
>JAIEPV010000185.1 GCA_019748215.1 Hyphomicrobium sp. | reverse complement strand
GACCCGTTTCGGTGGCACCTGATGCGGGTGTCGAATGTCGTATCAAAAACCTATGCCGTGACCGCACCCGCCAGCGATCGAGACGCCTATCTGCGAGATATATTCAAGATCGTCGAGATCGAAAACGTCGATCTGGTCGTGCCCGTGTCGGAAGAAACAATGTACGTCACGGCGTTGCGCGACAGACTGCCTTCGCGCGTGGCAATGTTTTCGATGCCACAGGCCGACGTTGTCCGGCTGCACAATAAGCGAGACTTTATTTCAACGGCCGCGTCTTTCGGACTGGACGTGCCCGAGACGCACGACTTTGGAACGGCCGAGGCAAGCCGACTTGCGCAGTCGGCCGACTTTGTCGTCAAGCCTGTATTTTCGTGCTCGGGCAGAAGCGTTACGATGCATCGCGCCGGCGAGCCGTTAAGCGCCCGTGCCGGCGAAGAACCAGCCATCGTGCAGCGCAAGATCAACGGACCACTCTATTCCACGTTTTCGATCGCGCGCGACGGCGTACCGCGCATCACGATCGTCTATCGTGCTGCCGTTATGTCGGGGACAGTCGCCGTCTGCTTCGAACGCGTTGCGGATCAAACAGCCATCGAAGGCTGGGTCACGACGTTCGTTCAACGCACCGGATACACGGGCTTCATCTCGTTCGATATGATCGTCGACGCACATGGCCAAGCGTTCGCGATTGAATGCAATCCGCGCGTCACCAGCGGCGTGCATTTCGTTTGCCCTAATGATCTCGCCGGCGCGATCACAGCCGAGCCTCGCGATGGGCCGATCCGATTGCGTGAAAACCAACTGATGCAGCAGTTTTATCCGTGCCTCACTGAAACCCAGAAATCACTCCTGAGACCTGCCGACTTTCGCCGGAATCTCGGCCATCTGTTAGCGGCACGCGATGTCACGTGGAGCCTTCGCGATCCGCTACCGTTCCTGCTGATGCCAGTGACGGCAGCGCAAATCATCGCTCGCGCCATATCGCAGCGTCAGTCGTTCGGGGAGGCTTCTACATACGATATCAGCTGGCAGCCGCCTCACGTCGCGTCACCCTGCAGCGAATCTGTTGCGCCGGGCTTGTCGTGAGCCGCGCGACCGGCCGCACGGTATGCGCGTCGAAGACCTGGAAATCGAAGCGACGCGCGAGGCGAGCGAGAATGAGCGTGCTTTCGGTCGTCGCGAACGCGGCTCCGATGCAAACACGCGGTCCCTGCCCAAACGGCATATATGTGCCGGGTACGAGAGCGTGCTCGCGCTCCGCGCTGAACCGATCCGGATCGAAAGCATGGGGGTTCGTCCAATAACGATCATGGCGATGGATCGTCCAAGGCGAAATCATCAGCATAGCACCACGTTTTACGCGAAATTTTCCGATCTCCGTTGCTTCCGTCGCCACTCTCGGAATGAAAGTGATTGGCGGATAGAGCCGCAGCGTTTCCCGAAACACATTTCTCACGTAGGTCATGCGCTTGGTATGCTCGATCTCGACAGGGCCATCGCCAACCACATCGGAAATTTCCTGACGCATGCGCGCCAGAACATTGGGCTGTGTTGCAAGAATAAAAAAAACCCAGGTCAGCGCACTGGCGGTCGTCTCGTGTCCAGCGAGAAAAAATACGCCAAGCTGATCGATGACCTCCTCGCGTGTGAAGGTGGTACCAGTGTCATCGTCCTGTGCGCCGATGACAGCCGCGGCAATATCGTTGTAGCTCTGACCGCTCTCGGTCATGTGAGTATCGACGAGATCGCCGAGATGCTTTCGGATGAGCGCGCAAGCGGCGAGAACCGACTCGTGCTGCGGAATACGCGCCCATGGCTTGTCGAGAATCAGCCGGCGAAGTTCGACGTGCGCCACGCTTCGCTCAAATTCGCTGAAGCTTTCAAAAACGTCACGCGCGGTCTGAGACTTGAGCGACGTGGAAAAGACAGTCCGCGTGATCACGTCGGCCGTCAGCTGGCTCATCGCCAGATCGAGCGAAAACGTTTCCCCGCTGTCAGCCCTCCGGGCAAGCTCCGCTTCATAGTCGTCGACGGCCGACGCCATGAACGTGAACGCCCGGTTGAGGCGAATATGCGAAAATGCCGGATCGATCATGCGACGCTGCCGTCGCCACAGATCGCCGCTCGACACGAAGATGCTATCACCAACGAGCGGCTCCAGCGCACCAACCATCAAATCGTTCTTCGGAAAGATGTCAGCCGTGTCGGCCATGATGCGACGCGTCAACTCGGGCGCGTTGACGATCAAGATCGAGCGCCGGGAATAGCCAAGCCACCCCGCTTCGATTTGATAGGCTTCTTTCGGCAGCAGGCTGAGCAAATCACCATCGCCGCGAACGGCCGCCCGCAGCAGGGCGGCTACGGCCGAGAGAGCTTGCGGTCGTGGCGGAACGTACAAAGAATTATCTCCCAGGTCGCGAGGTTGGCTTGCGAATGTGCCTATTGCGCCAAGAGCGTCAAGGCCAGGCTGAGCTGGCATAATTTAATCGGGGCGGCTTGATTGCAGTCGGCAGAGCGGCCAAACTCTGCTCAATGCCGTCGTCGCTAGGGAGACCATTGTGGATGTGGCCGTTCTACGGATTTGTTTTGGCGCATATCGCAACCGGCGCGGTCGGGCTCGTGACGTTCTGGATTGCTGTCTTGTCCAAGAAGGGTGGCTTCACGCATCGTCGATGGGGGCGGGTCTTCAATTGGATGATGCTTTCAACCGGATGCATCGCCATTGCCATTAGCATTTGCACACTAGCATCCCCTCTCGAAACGCATCCGCATCTCACGGACAACCTGCGCGACCCCGCGTTGATCCGTGGCATTTTCGGATGGATGATGCTGTATCTCGCCATTCTGACAATCAACCTCGCGTGGTATGGCTGGCAGAGCGTCTCGAACAAGCGCCATCACCAGCGCAATCTCGAGTGGCGAAATCTTGCGTTGCAAGTCGCATTGACCGTTGCCGCCACGAACTGCGCCTACCAGGGTTGGCGGATCAACCAGCCGCTGATGATGGGCATTTCGATCATCGGATTCGCAACGGTCGCGACAAACCTCTACTTCCTCTATAAACCGCATCGCCGTCCAGCAGACTGGCTCAATGAACATATCAAGGCGCTCGTCGGTGCGGGCATCTCTGTCTACACGGCATTCTTCGCGTTCGGCGCGGTACGCTTGATGCCCGAACTCGCGTTGCATCCCGTGCTATGGGCGATCCCGCTGACGACCGGCCTCGCATTGATCATTTATCATCAGCGCGCGGTCGCTCGTAAGTTCACGAAGATCCAATCGCAGGGCGACGTAACTGTCTAGCGATTGGCGAAACGTGCGGACTTGGAAGGCTGTGCAGACGAATGACGACGGAACGCGTAATTGTCATCGGCGCAGGCTCTGGCGGGCTAAGCGCGGCGATCGATTTGGCGCGGCGCGGCGTTCACGTCACGGTGCTCGAGCGCGCAGCCACTCCTGGTGGCAAGATGCGGCATCTTGCGGTCGACGGTGTCGGCATTGATGCCGGGCCGACTGTTTTCACGATGCGATGGATCTTTGAGAACTTGTTCGAAGATGCCGGAACGCGTCTCACCGATCATTTGAAATTGACGCCGGCCACCACCCTTGCCCGCCACGCATGGCGGCAGGGCGGCCGCCTCGACCTCTTCGCCGACATCGATCGATCAGCGGATGCCATCGCGGCATTCGCCGGGCCCGGTGAGGCCGCAGGCTATCGTCAATTCTGCGCGCGAAGCAAAGACATCTACCGAACGCTGGTGCAAACGTTCATCGCTTCAGAGCGACCTGGATCACCCGTCGATCTCGTTTGGCGCGTTGGCTTTCGGCAGCTCGACGCGCTCTGGCGAACCGCTCCCATGAAGTCCATGTGGACCGCGATTTCCGAGAACTTTAGCGATCCGCGGTTACGCCAGCTCTTTGGCCGCTATGCCACCTATTGCGGATCGTCGCCGTTGCTCGCGCCGGCAACTCTCATGCTCGTCGCTCACGTCGAACAGGATGGCGTGTGGCTCGTCGATGGCGGCATGAGGCAAGTGGCCGAGGTGCTCATGCGGCTCGCTGAAAGCAAAGGCGCGGAATTTCGCTTCGGGTGCGAGGTTCGAAATATCATTGTCGAACGCGGACGCGCAGTTGGCGTCTCGCTGGCGTCGGGTGAAACGCTGCGCGCCGACGCGATCCTGTTCAATGGTGATGCATCGGCGATCGGAGCTGGATTCCTCGGCGAGGCCGCTCAGCCTGCCGTCACACCAGCGCCCCGCGCGGCGCGGTCGCTGTCAGCCGTCACGTGGTGCATGCGGGCAGAAACATCTGGATTTCCCTTGGTACACCACAACGTTTTCTTCGCTGAAGATTACCCGCGCGAGTTCAAGGCTATTTTTGACAACCGCACGATCCCCGAGGCGCCGACCGTTTACATCTGTGCTCAGGATCGTGGTGACGGAACTGATACGCGCGCGATTGGACCGGAACGTCTGCTCGTCTTGATCAACGCCCCGCCCGATGGCGACATCGCAGCGTTTTCGCAGTCGCAACGCGATGATCTCGAGAGGCGCACATTCGAGCTTCTGTCGGCGTGCGGCCTTGAAATCTCCCGGCGGAGTGATGCCAGCGAGACCACCACGCCGACCGACTTCAACGATCTTTTCCCCGCGACCGGCGGCGCGCTGTACGGGCGTGCAAGTCACGGCCCAAACGCGACCTTCCAGCGGCCAAGCGCGATATCAAGCCTGGCCGGGTTGTATCTCGCCGGCGGCTCCGTTCATCCGGGACCTGGGGTACCGATGGCGGCAATGTCCGGCCGCCTCGCCGCACACCGCATCATGGAAGATTTGGCAGCGGCGAAAAGCGGCCGCAAAGCGTCAGCGCCGATCAGCCTCACCGCGCCGCGCGCATGACCTCGTCGGCGCTCGGCACAATTTCGTCGAGAACTTTTGCCGATGAAACGACGCCTGGAAGTCCGGCGCCAGGATGGGTTCCGGCACCGACCAGATAAAGGCGCGCAATCTCTTCGCTGAGGTTGTGGGGCCGAAACCAAGCGCTTTGAAAAAGTTGCGGCTCAAGCGCAAAAGCGGCGCCATTCACCGACAGCAAGCGATCGCGGAAATCCTGCGGCGTCATCAACCGCGAGGTGACGATCGCCTTCGAAAGTCCAGGCAGCACGGTTTCCTCCAGCCGCCGTTCGATTGCCGCGCGGTACGCTTCGCCATGCGTTGCCCAATCGACGCCGCTTTCAAGATGCGGCACAGGCGACAGGACGTAAAACGCATCGCAGCCCGGTGGCGCGAGGCTTGGATCGTTCGCGGTTGGTCGATGCAAGTACAGGCTGAAGTCGTCGGCAAGTTTCTTGCGCTTGAAGATATCAATCAGCAGTTCGCGATAGCGAGGACCGAGGACCATCGTGTGGTGATAAACATCGTCGAAGCGGCGATTTGTACCGAAGTACCAAACAAACAGGCTCATCGAGTAGTTCGCTTTGGCGAGCTTGCGGTCCGTCCAAACCTTGCGCGGGTGTTCGGATAAGAGCTTGCCGTAGGTCCACGCGACGTCGGCATTCGACACCACCACATCGGCCGGCAACTCTTCGCCAGACGACAGGCGCACGCCTCTTGCCTGCTTTTCGCGGACGATGATTTGCGATACCTCAGCGTTGCAGCGGAGCGTGTTGCCTTGCGCTTCAATCAATCCGACCAAGCCGCCGACCAGTGCGCCCGTTCCGCCGATGGCATAGTGCACGCCGAATTTGCGCTCCAAATGCGCGATCAAGCAGTAGTAGGCGGTCGTGCTGAACGGATTGCCGCCGATCAGCAGAGGATGGAAGCTGAAAGCCAGGCGCAATTTTTCGTTAGTGAAATATTGGCAGACTTTCGAATAGACCGACCGGTACCCGCCGAGCCGCACGAGATCAGGAGCCGCTTTGGCCAGCGTGCCTAAGCCGTGAAACGGTTGAGCCGCCAGCTCTTCGAAAGCAATGCGATAAATTTCTTCGCTGGCGATCATATAGCGATCGAAGCCGTCCAGGTCTCGCGGTTCGAACTTGGCGACTTCGGCGCGCATCAATTTGCGGTCAGCGCTGCAGGAAAACTCAGTCCCATCATCGAAACGAATTTTATAGAACGGATCAATGCTTCTGAGATCGACGTCGTCGCTGAGTTTTTTGCCGCACAGCTGCCAGAGTTCTTCAAACAAGTAAGGCGCCGTGATTATTGTTGGGCCGGCATCAAACGTGAATCCGTCTTGGCGATGGACATACGCACGGCCGCCCGGCGCATCGAGTTTTTCGAGCACCGTGACGCGGTAGCCTCTGGCCCCGAGGCGGATCGCCGCTGCCAAGCCACCAAAGCCTGAACCGATAACGACGGCGTGGGGTCTGTCACCCGTGCGCGAGCGCGTGTCGCGTGTGTCACTCGCCATCGAGCCGTCAGCCATGTGCTCTCCCTCAAGTCCTCAATGCGGTTGCGACGCTGCCCGATATTCGCCGCGTTGTGTCCGACGCTTAACATGGCATCGCTACGGCTGCGGGCCGCCTCCCGATCTCGGACTTGTATCCGAAACGGAGAGCGGCCCGCGCCCGCCTCATGTCTGTCTAGACCAATCCGAGCAATTGCTCAGTTCGGATACTCGTAGGCCGTCGGCGCGATGCCATGCTTGACGCCCCAATCATACCAATTGTCGACGGCCGTTCCCGTTAACAGGATGCCGATGCCGCCTGTCAGCGGGCATAGGACTGCGAACCACCAAGCCCAGCGGTGGATCGATTCCATCGATGCGTTGAAGCCCATCGTCCAGCGCCAGAACAAAGCCGCGCGTTCGGATGCCGTGCCACGATCGGAGATCTGTTCGAGCTCGCGTTCGCCACCGTAGCGAGAGACGGCAAGAATTGTTGCGCCGTGCATCGCAAACAGCAAGGCCGATCCGTAGAGGAAGGCAATCGAGAGCATGTGGAACGGATTGTAGAACAGGTTTCCGTAGTTCAGTGAGAAGTTGTTGGTCCAATCGAGATGCGAGAAAATACCGAAAGGAACGGCTTCGCTGAACTTGCCCATCAAAACCGGACGAATGAAGCCGAGAACGAGGTACAGCCAGATTGCAGCTGCAAAAGCCCAGGCGACATGCGTTCCCATCTGCAATGCACGAGCACGACGATACATGCGCACCCACCAAAGGATGACAGACGTCGTCAGGAAGAAGCCTGCCATCAGCCACCAGCCACCTTCATTGAGCGGTGGGAGCGTGAGACCATACTTCTCATCCGGCGGATTGAGCGTCAGCCACGGCAACCGGCGCACGAACTCGACCGGATCCCAGTTGACTGACGCAAACATATTGAGACCGATAATCTCGAACGCAATGATCCCGCAAACGAGTGAGATCAAGCCGGTGGTCCCGAGATAGGTCGGTCCGATCTGCGCGTCTCCAAGCTTGCCCGCCCAATAGCTGAACGAGGTCTCGGTGCCGCGCGGCGAGTTCTGGGGTGGGAGGTGAACGCCGAGTTCTGCCGGCGAGCGAACCTGCACCTGTGTGAAGATGTTTTGATATTCAGCCATGGTCGTCAGTCCTCATCAACTCGTGAAAGTGTTCACGGCGTTACGCCCAGCACCCAGCTCCACCAATCAGCCCACGGGTTACCCTCCAGCCAAAGCGGTCCGCTGATGATTATGCAGATCGCGCTCCAGATGACAGCAGAAAGAGCAAGCAAAAGGCCAAGACGGTGAATACCTAAGGTGCCGATCGAGTACCCTATGACGTCACGAAAATAAGTGTTTTCGTGCTCCGGTGTTTTCATCACTTCTCCCTTGGGCGGGTTCGCCGCCGAGAGGATGAGCGAGCCGTGCAAAGCCAGCGCGAGACACGTTGTAAAGAAGAACGTAATCGCGATCATATGCGCCGGGTTGTAGTGGAAGTTGCCGTACTGATAGCCGGTGCTTGAAACCCAATCGAGGTGGCTCATGAAGCCGTATGGAAATCCATATGACCACGCCCCCATGGCGATCGGACGAAACACGACGAGCGTTACATAGGCGAGAATTGCGACGCCGAACGCCACGGGCACATGATAGCCCATGCCGAGTTTGCGGCAGATTTCAACTTCACGCAGCGCCCACGAGCTGAAAGCTCCAATCGCGCACACTGTCACCGCCTGCCAGATGCCACCTTGCATCATCGGCGCAACCCCGAGGCCAAACTCTTTAGGCGGCGGATTGATGCTCAGCGTGAACGGATTCCAGGTGGGTCCGTTCGCGATCCCCCATAGAATTAAACCGATGCCGACATAAGTGAAAAAGATCGTCAGCACTCCGAAGAATCCGACGTAGAACGGCCCGACCCAGAAATCGAACAGATCTCCGCCGATCAGCGTGCCGCCGCGAACACGATATTTTCTTTCAAAATTGAGCATGGCCATGGCCGTATTCTCCACTCAGTCGGCTCTCGGCCGGCTGCCTCCATCTGCGGATCGGGTAGCTTCGTGGTCGTCTGGGAACGGACGGGGCCCTTTCGGGCGCCCACCCGCTCCCGGTGGTTCTGACTCAGGCGATGTCTTTCTTCACCAACGGCAATTCGATTGACGTTGTGTTTGCAGCAGCCTTTCTCGGCCCTTCGATCCAGTTGAAGCGGCTTGTGCTCAACAGAATGAAGTGGATGAGGATTGCCAGTGCAAAAAGGAACGTAAACAGTGCGATCAGCGTGCGACGCGGATCGAACAGAAGCCAAATTCTCCACATAACAATGCCTCCTATGCTTTGAGCGACGTGATGAGGTTCTGGGCGTAGTGCAACCCATCCATCAAGGATGCGTAGCCGGCAGCGCCTGGAAGCCAAGGACGCCAATTCCAAACCAAGAAGTGTGCGATCAAAGCAATCACCGTAAAGATGATGAAGCTTGTCACGAACACGCCGTGGAACGATTTTGCCTCTGACTCGGTGAGACCCGAGACGGAGCCGCTTCTGGTGTCAGCAGCCATTTAGACTCTCCGTAATTAGCCTTGCGGCCGTTACCGCACATCTCCCGCGCGGCAGGGACAACCATGACGCAGCACGTCACGGACGATATCCATCCGGTCACCCGGATAGAATGGACGAGACCGCTTCAGCCCATAAAGGCGTAAGCGGCACATGTATTGGCGGCTTCCTTTGCCTGCTCGATAATCGACTTGCGTGACTGTCCGCGCTTGAGCCAGCCGAGGGGAAGCATCCGCTCGACGGTTGCAGCGATCAGGAACACGGCGAATGCCGCCGCGAAGATCAGGCGGAATTCGACGCTTTCAGTACGCTTGAATTTCGACAGCGACTTTGGTCGGTTATCCATCGTGAAAGCCATTGTCTTGTCCTCCTGCGAGTCGGTCGCCCGACGTGAGTGTTGACGCGAAAGCCGTGGTGACGATGCCGCATCGCCGTGCACGGCATTGCCGTACCAGCGAACGTCGTCGGCATTTGTCGAGGTTTGGTGCATCATGCCGCGCGCCCCTCTTTGAGACCTGAAGCGCGGGCGACATTCAGTGCTGAAACGCGCGCCTCGCCGGCATGTCGTGCATCGCGTTCAGCGGCATCGCGCAAACGCTTGGCCGCCGAAATGCGGACGAGGACCGGCTCACGCTCCAGAATGTCTTCGAAGGTGCTTTGTGCGTCGTCGTCCCACGGCAGTTGCTCAGTGCGCGCAAGCGTCGGTTCGACTTTGTCGAGTTCGGTGCCAAGCGGAAGAATATGGAACAGCGCATCGAAAAGAGCGTTGCAGACTTCCTGCACGATGTAAGTCGCACCGGAGTAACCCATGAACGGCGTGCCAATATGTCGACGAATGATGGCGCCAGGAAATGAGGCCGGGATGTACATGGACCGTCCGCCCACTTCAGCGGCGTACATGCGCTCGTTGTAGCTTCCGAACAGGATCAGCGGCGGAGTCTTTTGGACGGCCGTCCTGATCGCATCGTTGTCGGTTTTCTGCCCCGCCAGTCGTGAGAAGGCGAACGTGCACGGCAATCCCATTTCAACTTCAAGGAAGTTGCGCACGCCGCGCGCATAGGTTTCGTTGGCGACGATGCCGAAACTCGCGGTGCCGAAGAAATCCTGCGTGACCGAACGCCAGAGATCCCAAAGCGGTTTGATCGTTGTATGTTTTTCGCGCTCGATAAACGGCTCCGGATCAAGTCCGGTCAGCTCGCCGAGTGTGCGCAGAAACTTGGTCGTTGAATGCAGCCCGATCGGCGCTTGCAGATACGGGCGTTCCAATCCCTCGCACAGCATGCGACCGTACTCGCGGTACATGCAAATGTTGACGTCGGCATCGACCAGCTTCGGCACATCCGCCAAGTGGCTGCCAAGTGGGAACACCATGTTGATGTCTGCGCCGATACCTTCGACAAGACGCTTAATTTCAGCAACATCGGACGGCATATTGAATGTGCCGTAGATGGGTCCGATGATGTTGACGCGTGGCTTTTCGCCATCCTTGCGGGCGGGGCGGGCCGGTATTTTCTTGCGGCCATATTGCGTCCAAAGCCAGTAGATCGCCCGATTGGCGCTCTGCCACTGGTCTTCGTCGATCGTGCGCGGCAAGAACCGCTGAATGTTTGTGCCTTCCGGCGTCACACCGCCGCCGATCATTTCGGCAATCGAACCGGTGACCACAACAGCTGGCAATGATGGATCGAGCGACTTGTGCGCCCGGCGCATCGCGCCTTCGGTTCCAGTCTTGCCAAGCTCTTCTTCAGAAAGACCGGTGACAACGATCGGTAATTCGTGCGGTGGGAGCGCGTCGGTATAATGCAGCACCGAAGTAACCGGCAAATTTTCGCATCCGACCGGGCCATCAATAATGACCTGCAGTCCTTTGATCGCAGTGAAGGCGTAAACCGAGCCCCAATATCCGCCGGCGCGATCGTGGTCGAGGACGAGCATTACATCATCTCCTCGGCTTTGCGCTTCTTGGCGTCTTTGTCGAGGCGGCGTTTGTATTCAGCGCGAAATTCCGGCTTGTCCGTCGGCAGCTTGTCCCAGACGCCGGCCGTGAAGCCTTCGCCAACGCCTTCGAAAAACGTTTTCATCGTGTCGAAGCGGGCTTTGTTGCCGAGCGCGGCATTGACGACGGTTGCCAGCGACCCCGCGCCAGCCGGGCCCATCAGTGGACGCGCGGATATCAGATTGGTGAAGTAGAGGCCGGGGATCGCCATCTCTTTCGCCTTCTGCACCACGGGCGTGGTGCCGATCGCGAGATCCGGCTTGTATTCGTGGATGGCCGCGACGTCCTGTTCGAGCGAGGCGCGAAAAACCACTTGGACGCCCTTGGCTTCAAGCCACTCGCGGTCAGCATCCGACCAGCGCGTCTTCGGGCAAGCACTGCCGACGTAATGAACGCGCGCACCACTTTCGATCAGCAGACGGGCGACAAGCAGCTCGGAGCCTTCGTAGCCTGACATCGTGATGCGGCCGTTAATTGGCATTTTTTGAAGCGCTGCACGGATCGCTGGCAGCACAGCATTTTTTGCAGCCGCGATGCGGTCAGCCGGCACGCCGCACGTTTCGCCGATGGATTGAAGCCAGGCTTCGGTTCCATCGTAGCCGACAGGGGCCGAGCCGACGATCGGACGGCCCGCCGCTTCAAACTCGCGAAACGACGCCGTGTAGAAAGGATGGATGGCTGCAACCGCGGCGCAATCGAGCGCGCTGTAGAGTTCGCGCCATTCACGCGTTGGCACGACGGGACCAGCGCTGAGGCCCATGGGGGCGAGCATCGCGCCGATGCCGACCGGATCGGCTGGGAACATTTCGCCGACGAGCGTAATTGTTGGCGAGGCGCTGCGACCAGTGCGCGGCGCCAATACCGGACCGTGCTCGGCTTCGTTGCGCGCGAATTTCAGCATCGCCGCGGCAAGCACGTCCTTGGCTTCCGCATGGGTGGGTACGCCGAAGCCCGGCACGTCGATGCCGATGATGCGCACGCCATTGATTTCTTTCGGAAGCAGTTGCAGTGGCACGCCCGAAGCGGTCGGAACACAGAGATTGATGATGACAATTGCATCGTACAGTTCGGGATCAGCGAGCTTGTAGGTTGCGTCGCGGATATCTTCGAACAGCTTGCCCGTCACCAGCGTCTCGGAATTAAACGGGACGTAGCCGACCGTCCGCCGAGCCCCATAAAAGTGCGACGTGAATGTTAGTCCATAGACGCAGCAGGCCGAGCCCGACAGCACGGTCGCGGTGCGACGCATCCGCAGTCCAACGCGCAAAGACCCGAATGCTGGACACATGCTTTGTGGCTGATCATGCGGGCCGGTCGGGTAGTCTTTGGCGTACTGTTCGAGTGTGTCGCTCTTGCCAGCCGACTTGGCCGCTTCGAGCATCTGATCTTTGCCGGCATGGCAACCGTGCCCGTCTGAAACGGCGGCCGTTTTGTCAAACGTGGGGCCGGGTACAACCGGCGTTAGTGGTACCGCCTCCGCGACCCCAGTGGCCACGTCGTTCGTCAGCGCAACGGCTGTTGCCAAGTCGTAAACGATCTCGGTGGTCTCCACCGGGTTATCGTTCATTTTTGGTCCCAACTCAGTCATTGCGTTCACGACTTCCTATTGACGCTCATACGGCTTCGTAGACGACTTCAAGCGATGGCCGCTCGATGACAACGCCACCGCACATGTCTTCAAAACTTGCCGGCTCAAGAACGACACCGCGACCGACCACGTCGGCTTTAAACAAACCGAGCAATCCGTCTTGCGTCAGCGGCGTTGGCCGAACCGGCGGCGCCGTCGCGACGTTCGCTGCGAGCCCCGCAAACAGCGACCCCCATTCGCTGGTCTGCGTGCCGATGATCTGATAGTTCGCGCTCTTGCGCCGAATGTCTTCGTGCGCGGGAATGGCCGCGAGCACCGGAATGCCGGCAGCTTCGGCGAAGGCATGCGCTTCGCCGGTGCCATCGTCTTTGTTGATGATCATGCCGGCGACGCCGACATTGCCGCCGAGTTTGCGGAAGTATTCGACCGCCGAGCAGACGTTGTTGGCGACGTAAAGAGATTGCAAATCGTTGGAGCCAACAACGATCACCTTCTGGCACATGTCGCGCGCGATCGGCAGACCAAAGCCGCCGCAGACGACGTCACCGAGGAAATCGAGAAGAACGTAGTCAAAGCCCCACTCGTGGAAGCCGAGTTTTTCGAGCAACTCAAAGCCATGAATAATGCCGCGACCACCACAGCCACGCCCTACCTCGGGGCCGCCAAGCTCCATGGCAAACACGCCATCGCGCTTAAAGCAGACGTCTGAAATTTTGACTTCTTCGCCAGCTGCTTTTTTCTTTGCCGATGTTTCGATGATCGTCGGCGTGGCGCGGCCACCAAACAGCAGCGATGTCGTATCGCTCTTGGGATCGCAACCGATGAGCAGCACGCGCTTACCTTGCTCGGCCATCATGTATGAGAGGTTGGCGAGGGCGAAGCTCTTGCCGCTCCCGCCCTTGCCATAGATCGCGATGATCTGCGTTTGCTTGGTTTCTGAACCAATTTCGGGAACGGCATCTGGATCGACAGACGCTTCCACGCGCAGGAAGTCTGCCATGCTTGGCTGGGGCTTTGCGCTTTTGGCAGGCGCCGGGGCAAGGGTACCGCAAGAACTCATGAGCAGGCTCTCCAATCCAAAATCATCTTGAGGCACTGAGGGTCAGTGAAGGCTGTCCGGTAGGCCGTATTGGCGTCGAGAGCATCGACGCGATGTGTGATCAAACCATCGAGTGACAACCGCCCTTGTTCGACGAGGTCGCGAACGGCTGCCATGTCTGCTGGCTTCCATTCAGCAGCAACGCGGATGCGAGCTTCGCGCATGAAGGCTGGCGCGAATGCAAACGACAGTGGCTCACTATAGAAGCCGGCGAGCGCGATCTCTCCGCCGGGCGCGAGACGCGAAATGAGAGTGTTGAGAAGGGCAGCATCGCCGCTTACGTCACAAATGGCATGATAGTCACGGCGCGGATCGGCTGCCGGATCGACGACCGTGTATCCTATCGCATCGTTCGCGCGGTCGAGATTGTTTTCCCAAACGACGGGCGCGTTTCCACCCAGAATAACGGTGAGACGCGCGATCAGCCGACCGAGCACACCGTGGCCAACGATCAGTTGCGGCAAACGCGCGCCGTCAGCAGCGATGGCGTGATATGCTGTGGCGGCGAGCGCGAATAGAACGCCCTGCTCGCCAAGAGCGTCGTCGAAACGCCAGACGCGATTTTCAGGTACGACGAGCCGAGATGCGGCCCCGCCAAATAGACCCTTGATGTCGCCGAAGCATTTGGCGCCCGGGACGAACACGCGATCGCCGACTGACAATCCAACGCTCGATCCGACCTCGCTGACCCGGCCAACCGATTCATATCCGGGCACCAGTGGATAGCCCATGCCCGGAAATGTCGGCATGCGGCCCGACCACAAGAGCCGCTCGGTGCCGGTGCTGATGCCGCTCCATTCGATATCGACCGC
>JAIEPV010000144.1 GCA_019748215.1 Hyphomicrobium sp. | reverse complement strand
CGCCGGCCGAAGAAGTGGCTGCGATCGGCCGTCCATTGACTGACCGGTTGCGACATCGTGAAAAAAGCGACGCGATCGGGGAAGAAATGGTGCCAGGGATTGCGCGCGAAAATCGTATGGCGGGTTTCATCGAACGCGGTTGTCAAATTGCCGGCCGTGTTGATCCTGGCCGAGCCGAGCACCCACTCGACATAGCCGGTAAGACTGAGCTGGCGAACTTTCGCTGATGTATTGCGCAGACGCAGGCGCGAAATTTTTACAGCGTCTGATGTCGCAACGAACTGCTCGACAGTCACGTTGATACCGCGTGCATGATGCTCGAAGCGGGAATAGCCCTGGCCGTGAGCAGCCGTGTAAGGCGCCGCAAAATCGCGAATCGGCGACGCTGTCGGCGTCCACAATTCGCCGCTCTCGTCGTCGCGAATATAGAAAATTTCGCCAGGACGGTTGGTGACGGGGTCGTTCGACCACGGCGTCAGCTGCCGTTCCTTGCTGTTCATGCACCAGGTGTATCCAGCGCCTTCCGCCGACACCATGAAGCCGAATGTTGGATTGGCGACGACATTGACCCAGGGTGCCGGCGTCGTTCCGCCGCCCTCCAGAACCACGACATATTCTTTTCCGTCACGCGCGAAACCGCCGTAGCCGTTATAAAACTCGAGATCTGATGTGGCGTCAGCGTGCGTTTCGAACACGACATCGGCTTGCCGCCGCCTGGGCGCGGCGGGCGGCAGCGTCGTAAGTTCGAGCCGGTCGATCTGCTCCGATAATGATCCGCGCTTGGCGTGGAAGACGGCGCCGGCACGTGCCGGAAGAGCCGCCCGCGTCAGCGGCTGCAGCATGTCGCCGCGCAGCAGATAAACAGAACCCTTCGTGTCGTCACGATTGAGCCGGTGGCGCGTGGTGACCGATTGCAGCAGCAAATCCAGGGCGCTTTGCAAGTCCTGCTGATAGGACGTCGAGCGATCATTGATGATCACGAGGTCGACTTCCAACCCCTTGCTGCGCCAATATTCGTAAGCGTGCAGCAGTTGTCGAATTAGACCAAGATCAGCCACTTCATCGATATAGGCGAGTGCGATCGGCAGGTCGCCGGAGATGCCTTCTTGCCAAATTGGTGCATAGCCTGCAGCGCCGCGACGCAACAGCGGCTCTGGTGCACGCAAGACGCGCTCCGAGAAAGCAAGGCAGCCCGCGACACGTTGGAAGACGAGCGCCTCTTCAGCCGTAATGCCGAGGTGGCGAAGTTCGACGAGTCCGTGCGTCCAAGCCAATGTGGCGCAGCGGCCGTAGGCGACGCGATCACGGTGTTTTTCGATGATCGCGTCGAGTTTCTCGACGTGATCGGCGACGACCGTCCAAAATGACAGCCGGACCGTGCCGCCCGCCGGTACCAGCACGCGCTGGCGTAGCGCGAACACGGGATCGAGGACGCAGCCAACCGTGCCGCTCAACGGTCGCCCGCTCAAAACGCTGATGGGCGACGCCAGCGTGCGGCCGCGGCCGATGAACCGGCTTCGATCTGTTTCATATTCTACGGGTGAGGTCTGATCGTCGCTGCACGTGACGAAAGATGCCGCGAAAATATTGGGGTCGGTCGCACCCCGACGGCGCCGCTTGGCGATCAGGCACTGGTCAGTGGCGCGATACTCGGTCTCAATGAACAGCTTCGAAAAGGCCGGATGCATGACGTCCGAACTGCTCTGGCCAAGCACCAGCTCTTCATAACTTGTGACGTCGAGCACGCGCGGCTTGTTGCTGAGATTGGTGATCGACAGGCGCCGGCAAATGGCGTCGTCAACCGGCGAGACGACGATGTCGAGCACGGTCTCAATCGATCCATCGCGCCGCGTGATCTGAACGCGGTCTTCGGCAAACGTGGTGACGTAGTCCTTGGGTTCGATGGCCGTCGGCTGGGCCGCCGCCGACCACATCATGCCGGTGTGGCGATCACGCAGATAAATAAACGAGCCCAAATTTTCGAGCGTCGGATCGGCTTGCCAGCGCGTGACCGCAAGGCCGTTCCATTTGATTTGGCCGGCCCCCGACGCCGACACCACTGCGCTCAAACGGCCATTGCCAAAGAAATGGCAATCGCTGGCCCGCGCCGTCTCCAACTTCACGCGGCGGGCCGCGCCCAATTCGAGATCGTCGTCGTCGGCACGGATGCGGACGAGCGTAGCACGGCGCGTCAATTTCGGGGTGACGCGCGGCGGGCGCTCCTGCAGCAACAGATCGACGGTTTGGATGATCGGGTTGGTGTGGAACGCCCGCGCGACGACGTTGTCGAATACCGAATTGGCCAAAGCGACGATCGTCATGCCTTGGTGGTGGGCCATGTATGCTTTGACGATTTCTTTTCCGCCCGCCGTTGCAACACGCGTCGGCGTATAATCGATGGCCTCATAAAATCCGAAGTTACCGACAGCGCCGATGCTTTGCAGCTCGGTGAAGTTCGCTGCGGCTTCGTTGGGCGCAACCAAGGCTGCGAGCGCCGTGGCATAGGGAGCGACGACGTGATTTTCGCTCAGGCCGCGCTTCAGTCCCAGCGATGCAACGCCAAATGGAGAATATTGATATGTAAACTCGAGATCACGCGCATTGTAGGCCGATTCCGATATGCCCCACGGCGTGCCATTGTGTTGGCCGTTGCGCATATGCTGGCGCACCGCCGTTCGCATCGACAATCCGAGAAGGCTTTCGCGCGGCGTCAGCGTCACGAGTTCGGGCATCAAATATTCAAACATCGATCCCGACCACGAGGTCAGGACGGATTGCCCATCAGCCGGCAAAATGGCCCGTCCAAGACGGAACCAGTGCCGGGTCGGTAGATCGCCTTTGGCGATGGCGACCAAACTCGCAAGTCGTGCCTCCGACGCCAGCAAGTCGTAACAGCTTTCATCGAGCTGTCCGGTATTGACCACAAAGCCGATCGATAGGAGTTCGCGGTTTGGCTCGATCAGGAACGAGAAATCCATCGCAAGTGCGGTGTGTTCGGCCGCGTCAGCGATCGCAAGCAGACGCCGGCGGAGACGTCCGCGCTCAAACTCGCCCGGCTCATCGCGCAAAAAAGATCGCGCTGTGTCGGCAACCGCTTTGGCCCAAACTGCGGCGCGCGGATTAGAGATTGCGTGCTCGAGATGTTGCGCCAGGGTTTCGGCCGTCATCGCGAGCACCGACCAATCGGTCGGCGCGAGTGAGTTTTCGCCGCCATTGGCCTTGGGCGCTGTGGCCAAGGTGTGCAGCGCTGCAATGGCACCCAGTGTGGTTGTGTCCTGCGGGGCGAGCGGGGCAAGTTCGCTGTCCATCAGTCGAAGCGCGTCATGCACGCTTTCACGCGTCCGGCGCTCTTCGTCGTCCATGGTCCAGGCCCGGCATCGTGCCGCCAAAGCCAGCAAATGACCCGCCAGATTGCCGCTATCGACGGATGAGAGGTAGCGCGGTTCCAGTGGGGCGAGCGTTCGCGTGTCGTACCAATTGTAGAAGTGCGAGCGAAAGCGCTCTAGCCGCCCCATCGTGCGCAACGTGCGCTCGAGCCGATCGGCAGCCTCGACCGTCGAAATCCATCCAAACTCACGGCCACTGACAACCGCGAGCAGATAGAGCCCAATGTTGGTCGGCGAGGTGCGATGGGCCACGACAGGCTGGGGTTCTTCCTGCAAGTTGTCGGGCGGCAAGAAGTGATCAGTTTCGCCAACATTCACCTCAAAAAATCGCCACGTGCGGCGTGCGATGAGACGAAGTGCTGTTCTGTTATTGCTCGTCAGTGGCGGTGCTGGATCCGTCGACGAGTTGCGGCTGATGAACGTCGCGATGGCCGGCGCGCCAAACCACAGCGCCAGGAGTGGGGCGGCGACGGTCAACGAATGCCCAGCCGAAACGACTACGAGAAAAGCGAGCGCCGACAACGCAACACTGCCCGCCATCAGCCGGAAGTAAGCGGGTTGCGAATGGATCGCCTGCGACTTTGCCTGCGCAGCAGTCGTCCATTCGAGCACGAACTTGCCACTGACGTAGCGACGGTAGAGCGCCCGCACGATTGCATCAGCGGTCGCGACGGCACGATCTGCCAGCAAGGCGAGTTCGACGAAAATCTGCCCAGTTGCGAGGCGCAGGTCGCGTAGCGCTGCAAGTCCATGATTGCGCAGCGAGGTGTCGGCATCAGGCGCTACGATCGTTGCAAAGACACCGAGCAAACCTGGCAGTGCAAACGTTGCAACGATGAAGTTGGTCCAGATCAACGCAGCAGTCGGCGGCAAAAGCCAGCCGACGATCAGACTGCCGACCGCAAGAATGGGCAATGCCGAACGACGCAAGTTATCGAGCAGTTTCCACCGCGCCAGCGGCGACAAGGATTGCACGGCAGGCGAGGGTAAAGCCGTGTCCCGCCCCGCATGACCGCGTGTCAGCCACGGTAGCAGCAACCAGTCGCCTCGCGTCCACCGGTGATCGCGACCGCGCGCCACGTCGTAGCGGCTTGGAAATTCTTCGACGACTTCGATGTCGCTCGCGAGGCCCGCGCGGGCATAAATGCCCTCGATCAGGTCGTGACTGAGAACTGAATTTTCTGGAAATCGTCCGGCCGTCGCGGCTTCGAACGCATCGACGTCGTAAATGCCCTTGCCAGCAAATGAGCCTTCATCGAACAAATCCTGGTAGACGTCCGAAATGGCGCCGGCATAGGGATCAATGCCGCCGGGCGCTGTAAATAAGCGCTGAAAAATCGATGCATGACGATCCTCCGGCAAACTCGGCGTGACGCGCGGCTGCAATACGCCATAGCCGCTAACGACACGCTGCGTCGTCGCATCGAAGATCGGGCGGTTGAGCGGATGCAGCATCTTGCCGATCAATCGGCGGGCTGCGTCGCGCGGCAGGCGAGTATCAGAATCGAGCGTGATCACGAACTTGATGTTGCTTGGCGCGGGCACCGCGCGGTCCGCTTCAGTGATGTACGACGTCGGTTGCCCGCGCAATAGCCGATTGAGTTCGTGCAGCTTGCCGCGTTTGCGCTCCCAACCCATCCATCGGTTTTCGGCGGCGTTCCATTGCCGCTTGCGATGGAACACATAAAACCGCTGTGGCGCGCCATCGGCGACGGGATGGCGGCGATTGAGCGCTTCGATGGCGCGGCGAGCGCTGGAAAGCAGATCGTCGTCTTTGGATGTTGTCGGCTCCGTTGCATCGACCCAATCCGATGCCACGGCGTAAAAGACGTTGTCATCGCCGGTTGCGAGGTGATGCACTTCCAAGGTGTGCATCAGCCCTTCGATCGTCGCGTGGTCGCTAATCAACGTTGGAATGACGACGAGCGTGCGCGCATCATCGGGCACGCCATCCTTCAGCATCATCCCTGGCAGCAGTTTCGGCGGCAACTCGTTCGTGACAGCACGGTTGACCAAAGCCAGCGACAACGACAATGCCGGAACGATGCCAAGCAGCGCGAGTGCCGCGACGGTGGTGCTTGAAACGCCCTGGCCAATCAAAGCCAGAAGCGGTAGCGCCAGGATAGACATCGTTAGAAAGGCGATCGTCAGCAAAAAACCCGGCAATCCGCTCCGCTGGGTTAGCGCCGCTGGATAATCTGACCAATGATACTGGAACGAAATGTTTCGCTTTAATTCGTCGAGGCCGGGACCAAACAGATAATAGCCTGGGTCATGAGCCGCTGCGTTGTCGTCTACGTCGTCGTCTGCCGCACGCGCCATCGCAACCGCCCGCTCGGCTATATCTTTTTCAGATTCAACAGAGCGCCGCGCCAAGCCTTCGATGACGGTGCGGTATGCGTTGCGGCTTGGGAAGTCCATTCGCGAAAATGTCGGATGCTGAGACAAAACCTCATGCACCGAACTGACGCTCTCCATGAAATCCGGCCACACGACATCCGGGATCAACCGCATGCTGCGCATGATGTTGCGCACGGTCGTATTTGTAGCCCCCATGCGGGCGTGTTCGTCGCGCACGAGGTCGTCGGCCGTCAAGCCGTCGCGTTCCAGTTCGCGCTGCAGCCAATCGCGCGAGAGGTGGCTATCCCAATCGTTAAAGCGATGCACGAGTTGAGAGACAAAGGCTGCTTTGATCGCTCCGCCATCGTCAATCAATCGCGCCTTCGAGATCGCGGCGTGCGCTCCATCCATATCGCGGGTGAACGCGTCCGCTAAATGATCGGCTTCGGCGCGCTGGTGCCAGCTCATGACGATGCGACGCGCGGCTCGGCGAAGATTTTCGACAAGCACGATTTGTAACGTCAGCGGCAGCGCCCACAATTCGCCAATCGTCAGTGGCTGGACGCGCTGATACGCTGTCACATACGCGCGCAAAAGATGCAGATCGAAATGGCTATCGGTGTGCGCGACATACGCCCATGCCAATCCAAAGACGCGCGGATACCCCGCAAATGGCCCGTCGGCCAGCTTCGGAAGCTGGTCGTAATAGGCAGGTGGAAGTTTGAGGCGAATTTCGCGGATCTGTTCTTCGATGATGTGCGAGTTATTCAGCAGCCATTCGGCGGCAGGACTGAGTGTACGGCCGTCTGCCACGAAGCCAGCGATCGCTCTATGTGCTTCGAACAGCTCTTCGGCGTTTGACGAAAGTCGCTTACGTAGACTGATAACGCGGGGTGAATCTCGGTCGACGGTCTGAGCGACGGCTAGACTTTCCGCATGCTCTTCCAACCGTTCTTGCGAAAATACCGTATCGCGTATGGCGTTTTCGTCATGCCAGGGCGCTGGCCAAGATATCGATAGCCAGCGACGCCATACGGTCATGCTTCCCCACTGTGCAATCCATACCAATTGGCGCGAGCGGTACGCGCACGCGACCCTTACTTAAACGCGATGCGCGTGAAAGCGTTCCCTGTTACGGAACATTTAACACTCTGCGACGCTTAGGTAACGACAGGCTAATTTGGAGGCGCTGTTGGGTAAATCGACACACTGGGCGGCAGTATTTGCCGTAATTACTGTGTTATCCGCGATGTTGGGTTTCGGCGGCGGCGCTGGCGCTGCGTCGACGGCGGCTATTGTGCTCTGCTGGCTCTCGCTCACCGTGATGATCGTCGCGCTCGTCGGCAGCCTGCTTCGTAATGGTTGATCAAAAGCCCACCGCATTAACGATCGGTGGCGCCATGATCGACACGATCGCCGTTGTGGAGCCGGATCAAATCGGTCGAATAAAAGGCGATGCCGCCGGGCAAACGTTTTTAATGCTGGAAGAAGGCCGCAAGTTTGTTGCGAGCCGAGTGACTGCTCATGTCGGCGGCGGCGGCGTCAACACGGCAGTCTGCCTGCAGCGCCTCGGGTTCTCTGTTCATTGCGTTGTTAAACTTGGTCGCGACGATCGCAGCATTCTGGTGCGTGCGACGCTGGCGCGCGAAGGGGTTAGCGACGAATTCATCCGCGAACATCCCGAGCGCGCGACAGGCGCGTCTGTCATCGTCTCCGCGCAAGACAATAATGCGGCCATCCTCACCTATCGCGGTGCAAATTCTGAACTGCGCGCCAACGATCTTCCTATCCCGACGTGGTCGCCGGATATCGTCTATATTGCAGGGTTGAGTGATGAGTCAGCGGAGCTCTTACCGGCACTGATTGAGCGCTATGCGGTGCCTGGCAGTTCCGTCTCCGTCAATCCAGGAATTCGACAGCTGACCGAACGAATTGGTGATCTCACGCGCGCTTTTGTCGGCGTGAAAAATCTTTTCGTCAACGTCGATGAAGCTTTCGTCCTCGTGCGGCGATTGATGCGTTTGCAGCCGAGCCCGACGGATGCCGCCAGACAGGTCGCATCGACGCCGGTTGGAGAATTAATGCGCCGTGGCTTTGCCAGCGACGGTCATCACATGTCGCTTCCGCACTTTTTTGAATGCCTTTTGGCAACCGGCCCCGACTGCATCGTCGTCACCGATGGGGCGCGCGGTGCGTATACTGCAACGCGGTCCGAGATGACGTTCTGCAGCGCGTTGCAGGTGCCGGTTGCTGGGACCGCGGGCGCAGGCGACGCGTTCAATGCGACCTTTGCCGCAAGACGCTGGCGCGGCGAAACTTTGGAGCAAGCGCTGAGAGCGGCAACACTCAATGCGTCATCCGTCATCGGCCACGCCGACACACTGTCGGGGTTGCTCACACAGCAGCAATTGGACGCCGCAACTAAAATGCCGACGACGTCCATGGAAACGCATTCGTGGCAATTTTAGTTAAGGTGGTGGGCTTCGTTCCGCGAGTTGCGGACGAGGAATTTATCTTTGTAGCCACGGCGCGCCTGTTGATCAAAATCAAAGGCGCACATTTTTGTCGCGGCGTCGGTATGTCGACGCACAAGTTTCGTGCCGCAGCGGTCTTAGGAGGCCAAGGTGGATATTACGACACTCGTCGGTGGAATGGCTGCGGTCTTTTCGACCGTCAGCTTCGCGCCGCAAGCCTTGAAGATCATCCGATCGCGCGATACCAGCGGCATTTCCACCGGAACTTACGCATTGACGGTCGCAGGGTTTATATTTTGGTCGGCTTATGGATTTTTGCTCGGCTCATGGCCATTGATGGCGTCCAATAGCATCTGCCTAGCGCTGTCTGCGTTCATCCTGACGATGAAAGTTATCCCGCAGGCGCAGTAGGAAAGACTAGCGAAAAAAATGACGACCTAGACTAAGTCGCTCGCGCTTATGTCGACCGCCGTCCAGCACTGATGCGAACGGGTACCGACTTCGCCGCCGGCACGTGCGATTTGAGCGCGTGATCAGCGAGTGCCATGAGCGGGTTGCACTCGGGGAAATAGGCCGCCAGACAGCCCTGCGGAATTTGATAGGGCACGACGCGCAATCCGCGCACTTCTCTGTGAACGTCATCGTCGGCATCGCTGATCAAAGAAATCTCCTGGCCGTCGGCAAGACCCTCACGAACAATGTCGATCGGGCTCATGAACACGATTCTGCGCGTACCCTTGATGCCGCGAAAACGATCGTGGAAGCCGTAAACTGTCGTGTTGAATTGATCGTTCGATCTGAGCGTTGTCAGTCGATAGCGGCCGGGTTGGTCCGAATGGCCAACTGCTGACAATCCGGGCGGCACTTCGAATTCCGCCTTGCCACTTTCGGTTTTCCAAATCCGATCACGTGCCGGCACGCCTTTATTGAAGCCACCGGGAGTGAACAAGCGGCCGTTGAAGTCGCTAAACAACTCCGGATACGTCGCCTCGATCGCGCCGCGAATGAGGCTGTAATCGTTCGCCCACCGCGTCCATGGCATGGCCCCATTAGGCTCGAGCGTTGCTGCCGCGAGCGAACAGACGATCGCCGTTTCCGACATCAATTCGGGATCAGCCGGACTCGCCTTCCCGACCGATCCGTGAATACAACTTGTGCTGTCTTCGATCGACACCGCTTGGCGAACGCCCGCTCGCACATCCTCTTCGATGCGGCCGAGGCAGGGCAACAGCCATGCAGCCTTGCCGGGCAGTAGATGCGAACGGTTGAGTTTTGTCGCGATGTGGACCGTCAGGACAAGGTTCGGCCACTGCGCTTCGATGCGGTCTGTGTCGGGCACGGCGCGAACAAAATTGCCGCCGAGACCGATAAAAGCTTTGGCTTTGTGATCGAGAACGGCTTGGCAGGCTTCGACGGTATCCCATCCTTTTGTCCGTGGCGGCTCGAAGCCGTAAAGCGCCTTCAACGTGTCGAGCGGAGCGAGTTCCGGCTTCTCCGTGATGCCGACGGTTCGCTGACCCTGGACATTGGAATGCCCGCGCACGGGGCATATACCAGCGCCGGGTCGGCCGATGTTGCCGCGCAGGAGCAGCAGGTTCATCAACATGCGCACGTTTGCGACGCCGAACTTATGCTGCGTTAAACCCATCCCGTAGACGGCAATGACGGCCTTTGACCGCGCGTAAACATCCGCGGCCGACATCAGAGCTTCGCGGCGCAGGCCGCTTTCAGCTTCTATGGCGATCCATTCGCTAGCGCGAACGAACGCCGCAAACTCTGAAAAGCCTTTCGTGTGCTCGGCAATGAATTCATGGTCGATGACAGGCGGCTGTCCATCGGCCTGAGCTTCGTCGTCGCGCGCGATGAGTGCTTTCGCGATGCCAACCATGGCAGCCAAGTCACCGCCCACTTTCACCTGATGGTACTGCGTTGAAATTTGCGTCTCTTGACCCGTCAGCATTTCGAAGGGGTTTTGCGGGTCGGTAAACCGCTCGAGCGCGCGTTCGCGCAGAGGGTTGAACGTTATGATTTCGCAACTGCGCTTCGCCGCATCGCGCAGTGTGTGGAGCATGCGCGGCGAATTGGTGCCGACGTTCTGGCCGAAAAACAAAATCGCGTCGCAGGTGTCAAAGTCCTCAAGCACAACTGTTCCAACGGCCGAACCGATCGCCTCTTTGAGGCCGACCGACGTCGACTCGTGGCACATGTTTGAGCTGTCGGGCAGATTCTGGCTGCCGTAAGCGCGCGCAAACAAGCCGTAAAGATATGATGCTTCGAGAGACGCGCGGCCGGATGTGTAAAATATCGCTGACTTGGGATCAACTCTGCGTAGTTCAGTTGCGATGGCAACGAAGGCCTCATTCCAGGTCGTCTCAACGTAACGATCCAAACCACCGTCATAGCGCAGTGGCTTGGTAAGCCGGCCGGCTTGCTCAAGATCGTAATCCGACCACGCGCGCAACTCGCTGACTGTCGCATCGAGAAAAAACTGGGGCGTGACGCGCGCCGATGTCAACTCCCACGCCGTTGCTTTGGCGCCGTTCTCGCAAAATTCGAAAGGATGTGGCTTGGCAGGCTTCGGCCAAGCGCAACTGACACATGCAAAGCCGTCGGTCTTATTCTGCCGCCACAGCTCGCGCGCAGTTTCTAAGGGTGGAACTTTTTCCCGCGGCAAGATTTCAGCGACACCGCGGAGTGAACCCCAGCCGCCCGCCGGCCCGTCGTAGGGCTCGATCTCAATCTCGCTATCGTCAGCCATCCAGCCACCAAAAGTTCGTGTGGTTTATCGCGTCGTCTGATCGTCAACTCTCAGCAGTGCACCTCAGCAGCATCAGACATTACCGCGTGAAAACCGTGCAGGGCCGACGCTGCACAAAACGTCAGCCCCGCTGCTGCGCGCCAAAGTGTCGAAGACGATGCATTGGACGCTATGGTTTGAACGGGTCGCGTTGCGATGCGGACCGATGGTCCCGTTCGGCGCTGCCCATGTTCGCTGTAACAATGACAGCGAGCGCTGGCGCTATAAACAACCATAGCCACAGCAATTGGCCGTATCCCATTCCCATTGCTTTTGCTCCAAGTTAGATGGCGTCGATGTCTGCAAACACGCGTTGACGAATGTTTACTTCGCCGCGTCCGTCTTTTGCTTTTCTGTGATCGACGATTCCGCTGGCTTTGCGGTTGGATCTGCGGTGGTTCCGGCGCCGGTTTTCGCGCCCGGCAAATCGTCGGCCTGCTTGGTTGCCGGCGACTCTGGGATTGGCTTGGCTGTCGGATTAGCAGTCGTACCGGTTTCAGATTTGGCGCCAGGCAAATCTTCCGCTTGCTTCGTCGCCGGCGAGTTGGCAGCGGGTTTAGCCGTCGGGTCGGCGGTTTGAGCGCTGGCTGCGAGCGGAACGGTCGCTGCAAACAGTGCGGCAAATAAAAGGCGTTTCATTTTTTTCTCCAAGATTGATCGCTACAGGACTGTGTGCGGCCAACTCGCAAATCAACGGAGTGTTCCGCGCTCGGTGGTAAGAAAGACGTCGGTTAATTCATCGCGAATGGACGGACGGGCGTGCATCTGTTCAGCGCGAACGGGTGCGGCGCGCATCAACCGGCGCGTGCCGATACAGCATGCAGCGACGATCGATGGGTTCATGACAGGCGACGCATCGCTGAAGCGCGGGTATCGGTATAGTGACGAGTGCACACGCCGCGATGCATGAGTCCGCACTGCCAGCGGCCGGCATTGCCCGGCTCTCCCGAATGCTGCCCTTTTGTTGCCTAAGGTGGCCTCGAGGCAAACTGGATCGAGGTACATGATGCGTAGCGGCGTGCGTAGCGGCGTTTTTCTTTTCTCAACAATGGTTCTGAGTGCATCAAATGCGTTAGCGGAGCCAATCAGCTGGAACACGCAGATGAACTGCGCCAGCGATTACTACGCCTATTGCTCAAAATTTACGGCGGGTTCTGCGGGCTGCCACGCCTGCATGCGGTCGAACAGAACGAAACTATCGAAGGCATGCGTTGGCGCGCTGATCGACGACGGTGTGCTATCGAGCGCGGACGCCGCGTCACAGAAAGCGAAAGTCGCGGTCGCGAAGCCCACGGCTAACCCGTCGGCGATCGCGAACGCGAAGGTGAAAATGAAGTCGGCAGCTAGGGCGCCTTCTTCCAAAGCCAATGCTGCGCCGGTACCGCAAAACGAGACGGCTGAGCTTCCAAAGCGCGCAGCAACGTCGCGGAATGCCGATCAGCGCACGCGCGAACCCGACGATCCGTCTGGGCCACGCCGGCAATACGAGCAGCCTGCGCTCGCGCTCGATCAGCCAACGTTCGACGCGTTGAAGAACCGCGCGCCGCAGTTCCTCACCAGTGCCGAAATCGAACTTTCGGAGGCGACGGCGCCGCGTCAGTCGTCGCCAGACCCGCGCTAATGCCGGCACTGCCAACACGTTCGCAGCACATCCATGTTTAGGCGTTCTGTGTCGGCGCTCGCTTAACGCGCGTCTTTCACGCGCCAGAAAGTCTTCCTCGCGTGGCGGCCGGCTCGACGAAGGAGAGTCGCCACGCGCCAGAAAGAATGGTGGGCCCGGCAGGGATCGAACCTGCAACCAGGCGGTTATGAGCCGCCAGCTCTAACCATTGAGCTACAGGCCCACGCGGCGTTTCTTTTAGCAGAGAATTTAAATTTCAACACGCTTTCGCCTTGGTTTTTCCCCCGCGCATGCCTAAACCCCTGCGTCCATGCTCAGGAGACGACCATGCGCTCAGCCCTCACGTCGTCGGTTCAGGTCCTGTCGCTCGCAACGGTGCTCTGCGCGGCGCAGTCGTTCGCACTCAAAGCCGAGGAAACACCGATGCAGCGCATGATCACCGTGTCGGCAACGGCAACGATCAGCGCCAAGCCGGATCAGGCCCGCATCTCGTCCGGCGTCGTCAGCGAAGCGCCAAGCGCGCGCGAGGCACTGTCAAAAAATACCGAGCTGATGAAAAAAGTCATCGCCGGATTGAAGACCGGCGGCATTGACGCAGACGATATTCAAACCTCGTCTTTCAGCGTCGAGCCGATCACGGTTTATGGCAAAGACGGCGTGGCGCCGCGAATCTCAGGCTACCGCGTCGCCAACCAGGTCGGCGTTCTGGTGCGCGATCTCGCCAAGCTTGGCGACGTGCTCGATCAGCTGGTCACCGTTGGCGCAAACCAGGTCGGCGGATTGTCGTTCGACGTCTCGAAGGCTGAGACATTGAAGGATGAGGCGCGCAAAGAGGCGATGGTCGTCGCGTTGCGCCGCGCCACACTTCTGGCTGAAGCGGGTGGCGCCGCGCTCGGCCCTGTGCTGCAGATTGCCGAAGACGTGGTGATCGATGGTCCACGACCGTTCGCAACGGCGCGAATTGCCAAAGCCGAGGCGGTGCCGATCGAGAGCGGAACGTCGACGCTTGAAGCTCGTGTCACCGTGATTTACGCTTTGAAATAGGTCGCGTCAGTTGGTCAGATGAGCTTCACCGTTTCAACGGCAACAGGGGCTGCCGGCGCGCCGGGCTGCATCGACCAATCGCGATAATTGCGCATCTCGCCGCTGGTTCTGATGGTGCGCAAGCGCGCTAGATCAATCGTCGCTGTCACCCAGTGCGCCGCGTTCAACGCGCCCTCGGCGATGATGCCGGTATCTGAAACGCCGTATTCGGACGGCACATAAATACCAGCCGCCCCTGAATTATAGTCGATTGCCGGAGACCACGGCGCATCGCCAACGGTCGGGCTCTGCACCGTCGCGATGGTATTTTCCAACGCGCGCGCCCGCGAGCCGGTGCGGACACGGTGATATCCCGACACGCGTTCGGTGCACGAGGGGACCAAGATGACCTCCGCACCGGCCTCCGCCATGGCGCGCACCAGCAGAGGGAATTCACTGTCGTAGCAAATGGCGATGCCGATGGTCGCGACCGCAGTTTCAAAAACCCGCACGGGGCCGCCGGCGGAAATCCCCCAGTCGCGCTCGAACGGCGTCATGATGAGCTTTTCCTGTTCGCCGATCAGTCCATCTGGCGTTACGAGTTGGGCTGCATTGAC
>JAIEPV010000182.1 GCA_019748215.1 Hyphomicrobium sp. | reverse complement strand
GCTGAAAAGCAGAGCCGCTTGCATACGATCCTTGCGGATCCCGAAGCCCAGCGCGTCATCGTGTTCACGCGCACCAAGCGTGGCGCCGACCGCGTGGCTGAACGGCTCGCGATGGCCAGCATCAGCGCGTCGGCCTTCCACGGAAACAAAGCGCAAAATGCCCGCCAGCGGGCGTTGAACGACTTCATGCAAGGCCACGTCCGCGTGCTCGTGGCAACCGACATTGCGGCCCGCGGCATAGATGTTTCAAACATCACGCATGTCATCAACTTCGACATGCCGCTCGATCCTGAAACCTACGTCCACCGCGTTGGCCGCACGGCGCGCAAGGGGACCAGCGGGATCGCCATTTCGCTGTGTGACCCGTCAGAACGTCCGGAAATCGTCGCCATTGAGCGGATGATGAAGCAGAAGATCGACGTCATCGAAGATGTCGGTGGCGACGTACTTGCGATGCCGGAGAGGCGCCCGCACCATTCGCACGAAGCCCCGCGCCGCGAAGGGGCGCACCGCAAAGGCCCGCGTCAGGAACGCGGCCCCATGCGCGGCCAAGATCGTGGCCAAAGCCAGGGTCGCGGTTTGGACGTGCGTACCTTTGATCGCAATGACGACCGCCGTGCCGGTCGCGATGATAGCACCCCGACACGGGCTGGCGGGTTCAACCCTGCCGACACGCTGACACGCACCCGGCCTGACGGTGAGCGCAGCGCTCCTCAGCGTCACTCAGCCGCTCGTGCTGCACCTGCCGAAGGCGATCGCTCCGATCGCCGTCCAGCACATGCGCGCGGATCGCGACCTGAAGGTGCCAGAGAAGGCGCTAGAGATGGTGGACATGAAGGTAGACGTGACGATGCGCGCCACGCGCGCCCACGCCATGATGCCCCACGCCATGACGGCCCGCGCCGGGATAGAGCGCCGGATGACGGTCATGCGTCACGACACGTGCGCGGCGAAGACCGTCACGATGACCGCCGCAGCGAACGGCCCTCACAAGCTATCGCTCGCACGCATCAAGCTGACAAACCACAAGCGAATAACGTAAGCGGCAAACCGCAGCGCGAAGGACATCGAAGCGACGCGTCGCGGCCAGACCAAAAGCGGACTGGTGACGCTAATTGGCACGGCCAGCAGCCTCCTAAATTTTTGAAGCAGCGCGAGACGCCAAAGAGCGAAGCGGTGCGGCCTGGCCGCCCGGATCGCAAACCAGCCGCCTAAAGCGCGACGTTGACACCGAAAGAAAAAAGGCCGGGGTTGTGACCCCGGCCTTTTTCATTCGTCAGGCGCATGAACGCCGCTACTTATGCCGCATCAATTCTGTTTGGCTGGAGCGTCAGCGGCATCGCTATCACGGCTTTCTCGACCGTTATCATCGCTGCCCGTGTCCTTGCCACCGTCTCGCTTGCCGTGATGGCCGCCCCATCCACCGTGCGCCATGCGCGGGCCTTTGCCGCGCGGACCACCAAAGCCCGGCGCGAGATCACGGATTAACGGCCGCAGCACATCCTTCTGATCGTCGCTGAGCGCCACATAAAATGGCTTGAACGCAGCGGTGAAAGCTTTCATCCGATCGGCCCGCTGCGACAACTCCGTGCTCATCTTGTCAAACCGCTCGGCGAGATCGCCACGGCGGCGCGTCTCACCGGTCGGGCCGGGAGACGTTGCCGCATCGCCTTTCGCTTTGCGCTCATCGCGCATTTTCTGGCGTTCAGAGATTTTTTCCTGCCGCGCCTCGAATTCATTACGCACTTCGACTTCGACGCTCGCCCAAAGCTTGTCTTGCTCCGGCGTCAATTTGAGTGCCGTCTTCGCCATCGCAAGCCGCCCTTCATCGAGGCGGGCTCGCGTTTCAGGTGACATACGATGCCAGCCCGAATGCTCGTAGGTTTTCGCGATGGCGACGGTTGCGGGAATGGCGACGATGGCGGCCAAAGCCAGCCAGGCGCCGCGCGATAACTTGATCATGTGTGGTCTCCTCTATCTGAGGCCAGCCCAGAGCCGGGGCGAGAATGGCTCCTGCTGCCTGTCACGCGTCGATAACGCGCCCCGCGAGAAATTCCGTCGCAACGCTTGATAAAACGCGGTCAGCGAATGGCGCGGTCAAGATTTTTGGCGTCCGCCAAGCCCTTGGCGCGATCCATGCCGATGACGCCCGTCAGATTTGCCCCGTCGAAATCAGCACCTGACACGTCTGCGCCAGAAAAATTTGCGCCAGAAAAATTCGTTTTCGTAAAGTCGCAGCCGGCCAAATTCGCATCAGTCAGGTCGGCGCCGCGGAATTCGGAAAAGCGCAGCATGGCGGTACTGAGGTCGGCACCAACCAAAATAGCCCCCGAGAAGTTCGCACTGTTGATGACTGCTCGCGAGCGATAAGTGCCCCACGTCGGTACGAGGCGGCCGAGCCGCGCCCGAGTGAGATTGGCGTTCGAAAAATCAGCGCCGTCAAGACGCGCCGCGATGTGCGCCTCGGTCAGATCCGCGCCAATGAACCGTGGAGCATCGGCTGCTTGCGGTTCGGTGGTCAAATGCGCCGTCACGGTCAGCAACGTCGCGCCCTTCAGATTTGCCCCCGACAAGTCGGCCCGTGACAAACTGGAGCGATCCAGACGGGCATTCGACAAGTTGCTTCCAACAAGCCGCGCCCGTGTCAGATCGCTGCCGTAGAGATTTGTGCCAGCCAGATTGGCTTGTTTGAAATCCAGCCCGGCGAGGTCCAGGAAACTCAAATCTTTGCCAGCGTAGTCTGCCGGCATCTCGGCTGTGGCGCGGAACAACGTCTGCGTCACGTCGTGCGCTGAAACGTCGGCCGCGCTGGTCGACGTGGCGAAAGCACAAAGACTGAGAAGCACGATCAGGAAACGCACGAGGACCTGCGATCTTTAAAGCCAGACGAGAACCCAAACGATGTCGCACGCCCAACCGACTTGTTTTTCCCCACGCAGATGGCCCGACGCGTCGTCGCATCAACCGAACGCCCTGGTTAGACCGCAAGAGCATGGCTCGATCGCAACACTGGGTTGCCGAATTGCATATAACAATCGGTGGCGCGACAGTGCCCCTTTCTCCGATAGGTCTGCCGATGGCATAACCGGCGTCAGGGTCCGGCCAGCCGCCGACCGCGCAGGCCAAAAAGGGTGGATTTGCCGATGGCGCCAGGAAGCAAATCGCGATCGCCGGGCGTGCAGCGACGCGTCGCGACGCTGACCATCGCAGTGATGGCCATCGCCGCCGCCGCTGCCATTTCGGCAAACCGAGGCTTGGCGCTGACCGGCGGCGATGAAGCACCATCCGCCGACGAAGCCGCCGCCCCCGGCAAGGCCCGCGATGATGTCTGGCCAAAACCGGTCGGCGAATTTCTCGCAGGCGAGTATCTGAACAAAGCCGACGTCATTCTAACGCGCCGCTCCGGCGACATCGGCTCATCGGTCATTCGCTGGGCGACCAATTCGATCTTCTCGCACGCCGCGTTGGTTTACACCGCGCCGCCATTCGATCCGGGACTTTCAGGAACATTTGTCATCGAAGCCGGCACCAGCGGCGTCGATCTCACCAAGATCATCGACTATGCCAGCGGCGACCACGCCGACTTTGTCGCCATCCGTCGCTTGAAGCCGAATGCGTGGTTCAACGCAGCGCGTCAGGCGCGTGTGCGCGGCGTCCTGCTCGATAAGATCAAAGCCAAGTACGATTTTTGGACGATCTGGAAAATAGCACGAAACATTTGGTTCGGCGTCCAAACCAAAATCGGCAGCAAGCAAAAAACCGTAGAGCGTTATCGCGCCAATGATTGGGAACCACCGAACGAATACATCTGCACGGGCCTCGTACAGATCGGCTTTGTCGAAATGCTCGTCGAGGCCATCAAGCGCGGTGAGGTTTCCCCGGAAGCACTGCGCGACGTCGTTTTCAACAAAACGGCCGAGGGCTATTTGCCCGAGCCTGGCAACTGGAAATATCTGGGCGACGACGCCAAGCAGACGGCAATCAACTTCCGCGACATTCTACGAGACGAACTCTATGCCGTGACGCCTGAAGATTTGGCGCAGACTGACAAGCTCGACTGGCTCTATCTGATCAGAAACGGCGCTGTGTACAAAGTCAGCGCCTATGCCGATGTGCTAAAAATCGTCAATCAGTGACCCTTGCTAGCAGTGCGCGAACGCATTGATCGGCCGATGCATCATCGCACGGAGGGCGTGGCGTTCGGCGCTTGCGGGTTCATCGCTTCATCGACAACGGCGCCCTTCGGCAAATCGATGGCCGGCATGGCAGACGCAACGCCAGCCGCCTCGCTTGTTTTGGCCGGAGCGACGCCCGCGTCAGCATTCGGCGAGTTTTTCTTTGGCTTGGCAGACGTATCACCGCGATCGGTATTTTTCGGAGCAGCGGCCGGAACCAAATTGGAAACACTTTTGCCGTCTGGCGTCTCCTCGACGGGCTGCGAATAGATGACGCGATCGCGACCCGGTGGGCAGCCCGCTATGCAGACGATCAAATCTTCCTTGGGTCTCAGCGACATCAATTCGCGAACAATACGTGGCGCGACAACTTCATTTTCGCCGCTGCCGTCTTCCGGCACCGAAAACAGGCGTTTTTGTTCAGTCGCGGAAGCTTGGGGGACATCGCTGGCTGGAGGTTGAGCATCCGCAGCGGCGACCTCGACCGGGCTCTGAGCCAAGACGGCCGGTACGCTCGCCAGGCCGGACGCCGCAGCAATAGCAATAAGGGTCGCCCCTGTACCGAGGGAAAATCGACGAAGCATGACGCATACCTTCAACGCTGAACAACAAGTATTAAAGTGTGCCGTAGCGGAGTAAACGAACCGTTACATTCGCAACCGTCTGCGACGTTGAATTTAAAACGCGGGCGCTGGTCGGATCGATGCTGTCGCATAAACAGCGCTAAACGCCGTCCTGGATGGCTCCTGCGATTGCGGCCGACGAAATCGAAGTGCATGCCTTGGCATAAGCGTCGCCGCACGCGCTAACGATCGCTGGGGAGAGGCAATTTTGCGAACTGATCCGCTGAGATCTGAGACGTGGCGTCGCATCACTGGACCGACGATAGCGCCATTGTAGGCCATCTGAGGTGAGCTGAAACGATTGATGGCTTTGCATGCTGCTCTTGTGTGCGGGCGGCCATACGCACGGCGATCAGTGTCGTCTGATGCACCGTGCTTGGCCGCGGCCAGCGCAATCCGGGCCGGCGCACGATACGCAAGCTTCGCTCCATCACTTGCACGACCCTCACGGATCCAGTGCAATTGCGCCGTCACCGCGTAGCAGCCAGCAACACATTCGATGGTCTTCGGTGCGGCAGTTGCGAGGTCGCGGTTCGGCACCGCAGCCGCGCGCGGAGTGGCATCGGTTGTGCGCTGAAATCCGTCGACGCCGGCCAGTTTCTGCGTGGCTCGGGAGACACGCGAAACAATCGCGTCGGATCTCGGACGACACCCTGCCTCGCAGACGACGATGAAGTCATCGGGATTGCTGGCTGTCACTGCCCTGGCGTCATCAACCGCTGCATGGCTCTCCAGCCGCAGCCGGTCGTTGGCACGTCGTTGCCAGGTTTTAAACATGGGGTCTGCGGCACGCAGGCCGCGGTAGGGAACCGCGTTTGGTGTTTCGGGCTCAGCGGCTGCATCGAGTTTTGCCGCATCGGCGGGTTCAGGTTGGGGCGGATCGCGCTTGACGATCACGCTATCGTACAAGTGGTGCGCATCACCAGGCGCTATGAGTCGTCGCGGAATGCGCGGAGTATCGGACGCGGCCTCGTTCATAACTCCGGCCCACGTCAACGAAGGTCCGGCGTGCGATGCTCGCGGCGCGGCAACCATTGCCGTGAAGCTGAGACTTATGCTTGCGACGAACGCCGAAATCGATGCTGATCGTTTGAACGCAACGTACATCTTGATCACTCAATGGAAATTGAAGGTGGCGCTCGACGACGACCAAGCGCAGCTCAGCGGCTTGTGGAAGCGTCAGCGACTGTGGTGATAAAAAGCGTCATCCGGCGTGGTTGCATTCAAAACGTGGACATTGCGATAATCAGTCCCGGGCGCTGAAACCGGGCCACTTTGCAACGATGCTTGGCGGCCAATTTTTTCTATAGGCGACGCCGATGCGCGCGTGAGATCGACGTCAGCAAGCGGACGCAACAGCGGCGCTGGCGCTGCGGTCGATACAGTCTTAACGGGATTTCGTGGTGCCGCTGTGCTGGGCTCGGCGATCTTCAAGCCGTAATAGGCCGCGATACACGGGTCGGTAAGTTTTTTCAGTTCGAGGTCTTCGACCGCGACGTACACGATTTTGTCCGGTCCGCAGAGATACGCATCAGCCGCGCGCGCCGGGCCACCGGCCGCGGCGAACGCAACGCTAGCTATCGTCACCAGCCAACCAACACTGACGCGCCACTTCATGGCAACGGCCCTCATGACACTTAAACTTCAAATGTCATTTTATGGGACAGTAATTGATAAAGCGTTGACGCTATGGGATCGCGGGATACCGCCAGAAAACACCGCCCGCGCTCTCGATCCGCAACAGGTGAGGATCTCGCTTCTCCGGCGGCCGCTCGCCGGTCTGCAGCAACAGTTTGATGTCGTTGAGCAGCGCCGCGTTTTCAGCATAGCCCGAATGATTGAGCCCGAGACTGTCGGTTGAAACGGCCGTCACGTCGATCGTGTCGACGCCAGGGATGATCAGCGGCCCAGTGAGCGGCACGTCGCCAGCACGCGGAACGCCACCCCAAAACCGCGCCGAATAGCCGAGCGCCCGGTCGTTCGACGCGGCATATAACGTGACTCCCTTGGCGAAATCGGTGATCTGACGGGCGATGTTGCCGAATTTATCGCGATCGACGTCTGGCGCCGCCAGGATCACCTGACTGATGACCACGCCGTCGGGCACGCTCGGCCGCATCCGCTCAAGCACCCGAAGCAGCAGTTCATTTCCCATCGAATGCGCGATCAAGCTGATCGATTTGGCGCCGCTCTCCTTGACGACAAATGACAAAAATTCAGCCAATTGCGGCTCGGCCTGTTCGGCGCTGCCGCGATCATAGGTATAGCTCGCAACTTTGCCCCCCGATGGCCAGGAATAAACGAACGGCACACCATCGAATTTGAGGTCGTAGGCGACCTGGGCCGTGCGGTACAAAGCGGCGTCAAAAGACGTATTGAAGCCGTGCACGAAAACGAACGCGTGATCCTTGAAGCTGACGGATCTTTCCAACCGCTCGCGCACGTATTGCAGCATCTGATCTTTGGTGAGCGCGGCGATCTCCTGCATCGTGAAATGCTTCGCCGGATCTTCCTTCTCCTCGTACACTTTGTATTTGAAGTACGGAATTTCGACCACCCACGGCCGCTCGATGTTTGGAACTTTGTGCGCCGTCGGCACCGTGATCAAGGCGCGGCCCATCTCGAGTTTGTGCCCGCGTTCGGCTCCATACTGCAGTCGTTTGGGATCGGGCAACACCGCGCGATCGGTGCCATAGAACACCGGCACAACGTCGAATGGTTCTTTTTCGGCGTCTCGTGGCACGGCTGAGCGCGGCAGACTGCGAGAACGGCTATAGGGATAATATTCGGTTCGTGGCGCGGCACGGCCTTCGGGTTGCGGTTCGCCGCCCGATGGCGCCTCGTCGCCTGGTTTCGCACCCGGAGGACTGGCGCCAAGCGGTGGCGGACTTGATGTATCGGGGTCCGGCGCCTGCTCCAAAACCGGTGGCGGTGGCGGCGCAGCCGGCGCGGGTGCCGGTGGGGAAGCGTCCGGTGCACCGGCCGCAGGTTCTTCCGTTGCGGATTTCTCCTTCGACGGTGCATTCGAGGTGCCGCCATCGCCATCTCGACGATCAGATTGTTGTGGCGAAGATGATTTTGATGGTGACTGCGAACTTTCCTGCATCATGCACGTCGTTGCAACCGCACCCACAGTCAGCACGGCAGCCACCGCAAGCGTCACGAGGGTGTTGCGCTTCGTAAAGAATGCCATAAGCCCCCCCCGATCGACTACAAATGCGACGCCCGTCCTGCCTGGCAGCCGCACCCCCGCTCGTGATACCCTAAAGCTCGCAGCGGCGCGAGCAATTCACCGACAGTGCCCGCAAACAGCGGCAAAATCCCGGCTTGCAGCAGCGCCGTTTCGTGCTCATGGTCCGTCAACCGCCACGCCCATGACGGCGACACAGTGCTTGCCGCAGCCCTCTGACAACGATGTGAAACACCCGTCAATGTACACTATGTCCCTTGCCGCGCACAAAATTTCGATCGACGAGTACGTCACGGGCATCGCCGCTGGTGACCGCGCCCTGCTGGCCCGCGCCATCACCTTGGTCGAAAGCACCAACCCCGACCACGGTCGCTTGGCACAACAGGTTTTGCAGTCACTACTGCCCCGCACAGGTCAAGCCATTCGGCTCGGCATCACCGGCGTGCCGGGCGTCGGTAAATCGACAACCATAGATCAGCTCGGTATCAACCTCATCGCCGAAGGCCGGCAGGTCGCCGTGCTCGCCATCGATCCGACGTCTAAACGCACAGGCGGGTCTATCCTCGGCGACAAAACTCGCATGAGCGCATTAGCTGTCGAAAAAAATGCTTTCATCCGGCCATCTCCGTCGTCGGGCACGCTCGGCGGCGTGACGCGCAAAACCCGCGAAACGATGGCCCTCGTCGAAGCCGCTGGTTTCGACGTCGTCATCGTCGAGACCGTGGGCGTCGGGCAGTCTGAAGTCGCCGTCGCCGATATGGTCGATTTCTTCCTCGTGCTGCTGTTGGCCGGTGGCGGCGATGATCTGCAGGGGATCAAAAAAGGCATCATCGAACTTGCCGATATGATCGCCATCAACAAAGCCGATGGCGACAACATCAAGCGCGCCGAAAGCGCCGCCGGCGAGTATCGTGGCGCTCTGCAGATTTTCACCCCGCACGGCGCAACATGGTTTCCGCCGGTCGTCACCGTTTCGGGGCGCGACAATCGCGGGCTCTCGGAACTTTGGTCAAACGTCATCGAGCACCGCACGAAAATGATGGCGACCGGCCAGTTCGCTGCCCGGCGCCAGGCTCAAGCGGTGTCCTGGATGCGCGATATGCTGGACGCTCGCCTGATGAGCGCTTTGAAGGCAAACTCCACTGTCGCCGCCGAGCTTCCGCAGATCGAAGCGTCAGTGGCGCGGGGTACACTTCTGCCGACCCTCGCCGTCGATCGCATCATGGCGCTGATGGGTCTTTAAGTGTCGGCGACGGTCACCCAATGACAGACCAAAAATCGCCGTCAGGTCATCTCGCATTGTCGGGCCACTCAATCCTGCTAACCGGATTTGGCCCATTTCCCGGCGTCACCGTCAACGCCTCCGCCCGCCTCGTCGCCGCAGCAGTCGAAGCCGCCAGGGCGCAACATCGCTACCACTCGTTTTTTGGCGCCGTCTTGCCGACAGAATGGGGCGCCGCTCCACGCAGCGCCGTCGACCTCATCGCCCGCATCAAGCCATCAGTTGTTTTGCATTTTGGCGTTGCCCACGATTGCATCGGACTGCGCCTCGAAACGCAGGCGACGAACACGTGCGGCATCGCCGTTGACGCGAGCGGACTGAAACCGCTTTCACCGTCGCTTGTTCAAGCGGGCGCCGACACGATCGCGGTGACCTTGCCCATCCATCAGATTGCTCGGAGCTTGGCGTCTCGTGCATTACCTGTCTCGCTTTCGAACGATGCCGGCGCCTATCTCTGTAACGCGGTCTTGTATCGCTCACTCGAGTACGTCCACTCAGTCAGCATGCCGACGCGTGTTGGCTTCATCCACATCCCGACCAAGCTGCAACGCCCGGCATTGACTTTCGACACCGCCGTTGCCGGTACGCTCGAGATCATCGCGGCATGTCTTGAAGACCATCGACTTCACCGGTCTAGTGGCCAACCGCCACCACTCGCATGACCGCTTCGGGCAACATCGTCGTTTGAGGTGACGGCGAGACTGGCAGGCGGCGCCACCCTGCTGAGCCACAGACCAAGTCAGGGGGGAAGTGGGGATATGGCTTGATCCAGGCCTTGCAGGATGGCGCGCGCAAATCTGGTGAACGGGAGCGTGACACCAAATATCCAGGTACGCTGACACGCCTTAGCTGAACCGGCCATGAACAAACCGGCTGCGTTAATCTCACAACTACCGAATCGCAAAAATCAAAAGAGTTTTGCCGACAACTCTCGCGACGATTCCTTGGGATGAAGCCGACTTAAACCACCCGGCCACGCCGAGAATCAAATTACGTTGCAGGCTCAAGCCAAAGCAACGTCGTGCCACCCGGCGCGTGCCAGGAATCGATCATGTCGGCTCGCGCCGCACCCCTCGCCTTGCCGTTCGCTGCTCCGCCCGACATGCTCATGGACCGGGCACATGCCCGGCTCGAAGAGGTGTTTGGCTACAAGAGTTTTCGTTCGCATCAGGCGACCATCATCGAAACCGTACTGCACGGTGGCGACTGCCTGGCACTGATGCCAACCGGCGGCGGGAAATCGCTTTGCTATCAAGTGCCCTCCCTCGTTCGCGACGGCACCGGCATCGTCATCTCGCCTCTCATCGCGCTCATGCAGGATCAGGTCGATGCGTTGAAGGATTTGGGCGTCAACGCTGCATTCCTGAATTCCACCCTCGATCGCCAGGCGCAAAACCGCGTCGAGCAGGATTTCGCCGCCGGAAAACTCGATCTGCTCTATGTGGCACCCGAGCGACTCGTTCAGGAGCGCATGCTGTCGCTACTGTCGCGTCACCGCGTCGCTCTGTTCGCCATCGACGAAGCCCACTGCGTGTCACAATGGGGCCACGACTTCCGTCCCGAATACCGGCAGCTGAAAATCCTCGCCGAGCGATTTCCCGGCGTGCCCCGCATCGCACTGACGGCAACGGCCGACGAGCGGACGCGGCAGGAAATCATCACCGAGCTATCGCTGGAAGATGCCGCCTGTTTCATCGCCAGCTTCGACCGGCCCAATATTCGCTACACCATCGCTGAATCCGGCTCGATGAGTTCGCGCGAAAAACTTTGGCAGTTCCTCGAAGCAGAACATCCAACCGACGCCGGCATCATATATTGCCTCTCGCGCAAGGCCGTTGAAGAAACAGCCGGATGGCTCGCCGGGAAAGGCCGCAAAGCGCTTGCCTACCACGCCGGTCTCGAACCTCATATTCGCGCCGCCGCACAAACCAAGTTTCTTGCCGGCGACGGCATCATCATCGTCGCGACGATCGCGTTCGGGATGGGCATCGATAAACCCGACGTTCGCTTCGTCGCCCACTTGAATTTGCCGAAGTCGATCGAGGCTTACTATCAGGAGACCGGGCGCGCCGGGCGCGACGGCGAAGCGGCCAACGCCTGGATGGCCTATGGCATCCAGGATGTCGTGCAACTGCGCCAATGGATTGCCCAGTCGGAGGGCGCCGACGCTTTCAAGCAGGTGCAGCGCCAAAAACTCGACGCGCTGATCGGCCTCGCTGAAATGCCGGGGTGCAGGCGCCAAGCGTTGCTCGCCTACTTCGGCGAACGTCTCTCGGCCCCGTGCGGCAACTGCGACAACTGCCTCACGCCACCTGAAACTGAAGACGGCACCGTCGTCGCTCAAAAAGCATTGTCGGCGATTTACCGGACAGGTCAGCGATTTGGCGTCGCCTACGTTACCGACGTGCTCGTCGGCAAGGCGGACGAACGCATTTTGCGCAACCACCACGACAAGCTTTCGGTTTTCGGAATCGGCAAAGATATCTCAGCGACCGCTTGGCGAGGACTGTTCCGCCAACTGATCGCGGCTGGATATCTCAATGGCGATGACGAAGGGCATGGCACGCTGGCTTTGACGGAGCGCGCGCGACCGCTGCTGCGCGGCGAAGACCGCTTTTTGATGCGCCTCACGCGAGCGACACCGAAGAAAGCCAAGCGGGATGGCAAGCCGGTGCAGCGCGTTGCAGCCGAAAATGCTTCGCTTCTCGATGCGCTGAAAGCCGTGCGCTTGAAACTTGCCGCCTCGGCCAAACTACCGCCCTACGTCGTGGCTCAAGATCGCACGCTGATCGAACTCGCCGAAAAGCGCCCCTCTAGCGAAACGGCGCTGCACGACATCACGGGCCTCGGCACCAGTAAAATCGCCCGTTATGGCCGGGCCTTCCTCGACGTCATCGGCACGTTCAAAAAGCATCCACTGCTCACCAACCGGCTGTCGCCGACGGTCAATCAAACGCTTGCTGCCCACGTGCGAGGCCTTGATGCCGAGGCCATCGCCGCCGAGCGGCGCATCGAAATCGGCACGGTCTACGGCCACTTTGCCGAGGCTATCGAAGCAGGTCTGCTGTCGGCCCAGGACGTTCTCTCAATTGATGCGGCCGAGAGCGACCAGATCGAAGCCGTCTTCGAACGGCTGCATACGCGTGATACCGGCAAGCTCGGACCGGCTTTTGCAGCGCTCGATGGTCAGTTCGACTATGGCATTTTGAAATGCCTGCTGGCTGACGCCTGAACCCTTCACCGCGAACTTTGCAGCTTGGCCAATAGCTCGTCACACGCCTGGCGCGATTGCGGTGACCAATCGGCCACGTTCGACGCGACCAAATTGGCTTGCGATCGAAGGATCACGCCGTCGTCGAGAATTTTCAGACCATTGGCGCGCAACGTTTCGCCCGTCGTCGTGATGTCGACGATCAATTCGGCGGTCCCGGCCGCCGGGGTCCCCTCGGTCGCGCCGACACTTTCGACAATGCGGTAATCTCCGAAGCCCTTTTCGGCGAAAAATTTTCGCGTCAAATTCATATACTTCGTTGCGACGCGCGGCCAACGCCCGTGCGCGCGCCGGAACGGCATGGCGATCTGGTCAAGATCGGCAACTGTTGAGACGTCGATCCAGCACGCCGGCACCGCGACGACAACATCGGCAAAACCAAAGTCGAGTCCGGTCAATAAAGTCACCCGGGTCGCCGAGTCCGACATGCCCTCACGCACAAGATCCTCGCCGGTGACGCCGACATGAACACTTCCCGCCTTCAGTGCAGCCGCAATTTCTGACGACGACACGTAGGCGACCTCGACATCGGGCATGCCATCAATTTCGCCGCGATATCCGCGCGCGTTTCCGACTTTCCGAACGGTCAGCCCGGCGCGTGTCAACCGTTCGGCCGTCTGCTCCATCAATCGGCCCTTGGACGGCACTGCCAGCGTCAGCCGGGTCATAGGCCCTCCTTCAGCGCGATGCGCGAGACCGTTGCCAGCAGCCGCTGCGTGTGGATCGCGCCGCCGACAGCCGGCACGTCGTGCGGTGCGCCCGCAGCCCGAATGACGCCGTCGTACCGTCCACCGCCGGCGATCGCGCCGTCGGCTTTCAGTCCAGGCGCCGAGATTTCAAAAACGAAGCCTGTGTAATATGCCAGCGCCCGGCCGAATTCTGCTGAGAACGACGCACGCGACAGATCGAGGCCGCCGTTCGCCAACAATGCCAATCGCCGATCGTAAGCATCTAGGGCCGCGCCGGGTCCGCCTTTCACACCCTTAAGCAGCGCGGCGATGCGTTGGCCCGCAAACAGCGCAGGTCCCGAAACACTGACGTACTGCTCAATCAAGTCTGCCGCGGCACTGTCCAGCGGCGCGGCCGTCTGATCGGCCACGACGTCGAGCATATGCTGCGTCATCTCGGCGATCGTTCGATTGCCGATCAACTCAATCGATTGTGCATCGAGGTACGCCGCGAGTGCCGCTTCGCTTGCCGCAAGATCGTTCGGATCGAGGCTGCCGACGAGTTCCGTCGGAAGCGAACGGTTGTGAAGACCCAGATCGCTAGAACCCTGGGCCTCGGTCAGCCGCTTGAGTTCGGTGCGGAATGTGCCGGGCCTGAGAAACGCTTCTTCCAGTCGCTTCTGCCAGCGCGTAGGGATCCGCACAGCATTGAGCACGGCCCTAAACAGCCCGAGATCGCCGGTTTGCAATGTCCAGTTTTTGAGGCCCGCTTTTTCCAGGGCTTTGATCGTCAGGCCGACCGTCTCTGCCTCGGCGCGTTCGCGTTCCACATCGCCAAATCGCTCGATGCCCGCTTGGCGAAACTCGCGCGGATG
>JAIEPV010000181.1 GCA_019748215.1 Hyphomicrobium sp. | reverse complement strand
ATACAGCATGGCAAGGTCTTGTGGCCGTGACAGTCGGTGCTCACCGTCGGGAATTTCGATCAGCTTGATTGCAGCGCCACGCATGAACGTCATCAAATCGCGCGTGTGTTCGGCCGGAACATCAGGATCTTGCAAACCCTGCAGGATCGTCACCGGGCAGCCCGGATCAAACGGCTCGCGCGCCAGCAAATGGTCGCGACCGTCCACGATCAAATCACGGGTGATCGTGTAAGGAGTGTCGTAGGCCGAGGGCCGCATGTGGCGACCCGTCGCGATGATCTCATGCTGCACGGCTGGCGAAAATTTATTCCACATCAGCTCCTCGGTCATATCCCAAGCCGGCGCGATGAGCACTGCGCCCTTGACGCGGGCGGCTTGCAGCGGGGCGTCGCGCTTCAACGCCTGCAGCAGAATGAGGGCCATGTGTCCGCCCATGCTTGAGCCGACGATGATTTGCGGACCCGTCGTCATGTGCTCGAACACGGCCCGCGCTTCTTCGAGCCAGCGGCCGATTGTGCCATCAGTAAAGTCGCCGCCCGAAACGCCGTGTCCGGAATAATCGAAACGCGTGCAGCCGAGGTCATGTGCACGCGCATACTCTGCAAGCGCCGTGGCCTTGGTCGACGCCATGTCCGACATGAAGCCCGGCAACCAAAAAATTCCTGGCGCATCGGCGCGGGAGGACGCGTCGTGAATGACGGCGATGGCCCGAGCCCCGGCGCCGGTGCCAACAATCATCGTCCGATGTGCCGCTTGATCCACCAAAACTTCCCTCATGCTTTCAGCGATCCAAACCGCCGCAACTGTCCAACGTAGACAACCGTCAATAGATGCTACAAACCGGCCGGGTCGAAGCCTAGTCAGAACGGTTGATCGCAATGATGCAAACGATTGTCTGCATGAAATGGGGTACGCGCTACCCCGCCGAATTCGCCAACCGGCTGTGGTCGATGATCAAGCGCAATACGCGCCGCCCCACCCGTCTCGTTTGCTACACCGACGACCAAACCGGTCTCGATCCCGACATCGAAGCCTATCCCCTGCCACCAATCACACTGCCGAAAAGCGCCGAGCTCAAACCGTGGCGAAAACTATCGCTATGGGCGCCAGCGCTGCCAGGACTTTCCGGCGACGTGCTGTTTCTCGATCTCGATATCGTCGTCACCGGCAACCTCGATGACTTTTTTGATTTCGAGCCTGATAAAACGTTCTGCGTCATCGAAAATTGGACGCAGATGGGCAAAGGCATCGGCAATACGTCGGTCTATCGTTTTCGCGTCGGAGCTGACACGTACATCTATGATCGCTTTCAAGCCGATGCTGGCGAGGTTCTCGCCAACTATCCGTTGAGCCAAGTTTATATCTCGCGCACGATCAATCAAATGACGTACTGGCCGGCACCCTGGTGCGTCAGCTTCAAGCACACTTTGATGCCGCGCTGGCCGCTGAATTTCTTCCAAACGACGCTGCTGCCGCCTGCCACCAAGGTTGTCGCCTTCACCGGCAAACCCGATCCCGATGACGCCCGCGATGGCCGCTGGCCAACGCCCTCGCTTTGGAAAAAAACGTACAAATTCGTCAAGCCGACGCCGTGGATCGACGAGCACTGGCGCTGACCGTCACGCGCTTGCCCGGTGAACAGTTGTAAACGCTGTTTTGACCGCGCTCTTTTAGGCAAAAAACATGCGTTTTGCTGCATTGTAGCAATGGCAAACGCTTGACTTACTCGCCGTTTGCTCGCCATCTTCCGGCCGGCGGACATGAGGGTGATATCGGTTTCGCCATTAAATCGACCAGTTGAAACAATTCAAGGAGACTTCGTCATCCGCAAACCTATGCGCCCCGAGCCCCAGAGCCGGGAACAATCCGGGCCTAAAATCAATGATCAAATCCGGGCCCGTGAAGTTCGCCTGATCGACGAAACCGGTCAGAATGTCGGCGTGGTCGCCAAGTTCGATGCGCTTGCCCGCGCCGAAGCAGCCGGCCTCGACCTCGTAGAGATCTCCCCGGATGCCGAGCCTCCGGTGTGCAAGATCCTCGATTTCGGCAAATTCAAATTCCAAGAGCAGAAGAAAGCCGCCGAAGCTCGCAAGAACCAGAAAATCGTCGAGTTGAAAGAGATCAAGATGCGCCCAGGCATCGATGATCACGACTACGATGTGAAAATGCGCGCCATCCGCCGCTTCTTTGAAGAGGGCGACAAGGTCAAAATCACGCTGCGGTTCCGCGGCCGCGAAATGGCCCACTCCCAGCTCGGCATGGCCGTCCTGCAACGGGTCAAGGCTGATACCGAACCGATCGCTAAAGTTGAGAGCGAACCGCGCTTCGAGGGCAAGCAGATGGTCATGGTCCTCGCACCGAAATAAGCCCGTTTGCAAACCGACGAAACACCGCGAACCGCGCCGGAGACATCGGGGTGGCGCGGTGTTTTCGTGTGTGCTGGTTGCAAGCAGCTGTCAGTCCTTGTCGAGCAGCCGTTTGCTACCGTAGCGTTGTCACGCAATGAAAGCCGGGTCGGCTTTCGGCCGATGCAGGTTCTTGGAGTGCGCCATGACCGCCGTTCGCCCCATCGATATCGCATCGCTCGATAAGCTCGGTGCGCCCGTTCTGCGCTTCGAAGCAGGCGAAAAGGTCTTCCTTGCCGATGAGACGGCGCGGGCCATGTTCGTTGTCCGTAGCGGCCGTGTCGACGTGATCATCTACGGCGCCGTCCTGGAGAACATCCGAGCCGGCGGCATTTTCGGTGAGATGTCGCTGATCGACGACGAGCCGCGCAGCGCCGCCGCCATCGCCGCCGAGCCGACCGAGGTTTCAGTGATCAGCCAAGAAACTTTTATGGCTCTCATCCGCGCCGATACCGATTTCGCCCTCAACATCATGCGTCTGCTGTCGGCCCGTATTCGGCGCATGAATGAGCAGTTTTAGCGCATTCGCACTGCAGCAAATTTTTCGCAATTGCGAAGTGCGGGGGTGAAATCGCTCTCCACGAACCGTGCGGATAGGCGCGCATTACCCCGTTGAGTGGGGCGATATCGCGTGGCGCAGGCTATGTGCATAATGGGCGGCGGAACGAGATACGCCGCCTGCACAAAAAAATCCAACGCCTCCGTCCGGCCGATTTCTCGGCGCGACGATGCAGCGTCTGGAACACACCGGGGAAACGCAGCACCAATGCAAAACAAGGTCATCACGGCCGATGAAGCTATCGCGCTCATCAGCGACAACGACGTGCTGACGACGACGGGTTTCGTCCAGAGCTGCATTCCCGAGGCGCTTCATGCGGCGCTCGAAAAACGCTTCGTCGAAACCAATGCCCCGCGTGATCTGACCTTGATTATGACGGCGGGCGCTGGCGACAGCAAAGGTCTCGGCACCGGGCGCTTGCACCACGAGGGCCTGCTTCGCTGCGTCATCGCCGGCAACTTCGGGCGCATGCCGAAAGTCGCGAAGGCCGCACAAGACAACAAAATCCTCGGCTATAATCTGCCGCAAGGTGTGATCTCTCAGTTGTATCGCGCGTGCGCGGCCGGTCAGCCCGGCCTGTTCTCGAAAGTCGGGCTGCAGACCTACGTCGATCCGCGTCTCGGCGGCGGCCGGGTGAATGAAGTCACGACCGAAGACATCGTCAAAGTGGTGGAGGTCGAAGGCGAAGACTGGCTGTTCTACAAATCGACGCCGATCAACGTTGCGTTCATTCGCGGCACCAGTGCCGATCCTGCCGGTAATATCAGCATGGAAAAAGAGTGCCTGCTGCTCGACAACCTGGCGCAGGCGATGGCCGCCCACAACAATGGCGGCATTGTCATCGCGCAGGTCGAACGCATCGTCGAGCACGGCTCGATCCGGCCCAAGGACGTCAAAGTTCCGGGCATTCTCGTCGATTGCGTCGTCGTCGCCGAACCCGCCGAACTGCATCGCATGAATTACGGCACGGTTTATGATCCATCCTTGGCCGGCGAAATTCGCGTGCCTTCCGAAGGCATGGCCAAAATGCATCTCGATGAGCGCAAGATCATCGCCCGGCGCGCTGCCTTCGAACTACCGCCGAACGGCGTCATCAACCTCGGCGTCGGCGCTCCCGATGGCGTCGCCGCCGTCGCGAATGAAGAAAAAGTCACGCCCTACATCACCATGACAACGGAGGCTGGCGCAGTCGGCGGCGTGCTGGCCAGCGGTTCGAGCTTCGGCTCAGCGGCGAACGCGCATTCCGTCATCGATCAAAACCAGATGTTCGATTTTTACGATGGTGGCGGTCTTGATATGACGTGCCTCGGCATGGCGGAATGCGACCAGCATGGCAACGTCAACACCAGCCGCTTCGGCGGCCGACTGAACGGCTGCGGCGGGTTTATCAATATCTCGCAGAATGCGCGCGCCGTCGTGTTTGCTGGCACATTCACGGCCGGCGGCCTCGAAATTGGCATCGCAGACGGCAAACTCAAAATCGTCAAAGAAGGCCGCGCTCGCAAGTTTGTCAGCGCCGTCGAGCAAATCACCTTCAGCGGATCGTTTGCACAAAGCCGCACGCAGCCTGTGATTTACGTGACTGAGCGATGCGTGTTCGAACTGACACCCGTCGGTCTCGAATTGATCGAGATTGCGCCCGGAATCGACATCGAACGCGACATCATCGCGCACATGGATTTCCGTCCCATCATCAACAAGCCGATGCCGATGGACCCGCGCATATTCATCGACGAACCCATGGGCCTTCTGGACGATCTGTTGAATCTCAAGTTGTCCGAACGCGTCAGTTACGACGCCGATCGCAACATCCTGTTCCTCAATCTCGAAGGCTGGAGCGTGCGAAAAAAGAGCGACGTTGCGGATTTGAAAAAAGTGCTCGTCGAGGCGTCGACGCAAGCGGGCAAGCGCGTTAATTCCGTGGTCAACCACGACGGCTGCCGCATCGCCGACGATCTTTACGACGATTACGCGGCAATGATCGAGCACATGGTCGAACATCACTATTTGACGACAACGCGCTACACGACGAGCGCCTTCATGCGACTGAAAATGCAGGAAGCGCTGAGCAAACGCGGGCTGACGCCGCACATTTTCGAACGCGCCGAGGAAGCCCACGCACAACTCAATCTGGAAAAGGTGGCGTGATCGTCAGCGCAATAGTGCCGCGCGCTCCTGCCAGTCCCGCCCTGACCACTTGCGAGTGGCCTCGCGGAGCGGAGCAGAGCGCGCGGAAAATGCTCTAGCAACCCTGGCGCCACATGCATCGGCCGAAACCTGGACCGCCAAAGCCCCAGCGATCGGCGCAAATATTCCGCCACTTCTTACAGCGGCCGCCATAAGCGGGCCGATAGGGGCGGTAGATGTCGACGTAAGGCCTACCATAACCGCCATATCCGTAGTGGCGATCACGGCGATCATAGTGATCATAGACCGGTTGAATCAGCGTCTGATTGGCTTCAAACTTTGGCACGACCGGTGCGGCCTGCGACGGCACTGTCACCGTACCGATCGTGAGTGCCATGAGCGTTCCAGCGAGAAGCGGTGCAAAGCGCATTGTGCGTCTCCTAATGTGTCAATCATTCCGCATTTAATCGGCACGCTCTAACGGCGTGCATCAGCAATCTTCCGCAAGCCGTATGAATAGGCGATGAATGATCGTGATCTTGGTCAATAGTGTGACTTGATCTCAGCTTTTACTCGCGGAAACGAGTTGCAGCCGTCGTTAAGTGAGCTGTCGCAACATCATCCGGGAATCCTCGATCATGTCGTTTCAAGCCTACCTCGACAACATCCAGGCGAAGACAGGAAAGAGCGCCAAGGATATCCAAATGCTCGCCGCCAAGAAAGGCTTTATGCACGACGGCACCTTGAAAAAGGACATCAAAGCCGCGCAAATCGTTGACTGGCTCAAGCAGGACTTCGAGCTTGGCCGCGGCCATGCCATGGCGATTTATGCTCTGCTGAAAGGCTCAAAAGCGTAGCCTTCCCGCAGATGTGGTGGCTTCAGGCGTGCGCGTCGCAACATTGCGTTGTAGGGCGTCGGCTCAGCGTGGCGTGCAAGCCTGCATTACGTAAAAAGCCGCAGCCGCACGCCTCAAATTTTCACTCGTTAAGGTTTTATTAACCCGATGCAGAGCCAGTTAACCACGTTGGAATTTTCCGAGATTTGGTGATCATCGTGCTCCCGCTTCGTCTCTTTGCTGTGATGACAGTGCTCGCTGGCGCAACTGGCGCGGGCATCACTGCCTCGCTCGCCGCAGACGCCGCCGAAGACGGCTACCTTGCCGTGGGTGTCGGTTTGCAACGGGTCGACACGGCAAGCCGCGAACAGGCGCTGCGCGATGATTCTGCGGCCGGTGCGGTGATCACGCCACTGCCTATCAGCGCGGGGCCGAACGGTGCCGGATCGGCATTGGAGACATCGAGCGTTGAGCGATCGAACGCCGACGTACCGTCGACGGCGCCCGTGACGGAGGCCACACCGCCTGCGCGAGTCGTGATTGAAAAAGTGCCACCAGCGAAGCCATCGCTTGTTACGGTGAAAAAATCGCGTGCTGTGAAATCAGTCGCGCGCCGCGCAACTTCGCAAGCGCCGAAGCCTGACAAGGAAACCGCGACCAAGCTCATCGCTCGCGGGATGGATACGGGGTTAAATATTTCGCACATCGAGGCGCCCGGCGAAGATTGAGCACGTGGCCTCGCTAGGTCGAAGAGCACAGCAGTATTTAAATTGGCTCACTCCGCCGCCATTGCCTCCAGCCGTCGGAGTTCCTCGCATTGCGCTTCAAACGTATCGGCTGACGCCATCAGCCAAGCCTTGTGAAAGTGAGGATCCGCCGAGCCGGTGAGAAGTTCGCCGGGCTTCAGGAATTTATAGAGCTCGGCGAATGTTACCGTTCGGTCCGGCGCGGCACGCTGCATGAGGTGATGGGGCCTGAGCTCATTGGGATTTTTCAGCCCGGCAGCAGCCACCAGTTCGCACAGGGCTTTGACTGTTTGCTTGTGGAAACTCGCCACGCGAACGGATTTGTCGGGAACCGCAATCGCCCGCTGCCGAGTCGGATCCTGCGTTGCAACGCCGGTTGGACAACGGTCCGTATGGCATTGCTGCGCTTGAATACACCCAACCGCAAACATGAAGCCGCGCGCTGCATTGCACCAGTCAGCACCCAGCGCCATCGTCCGAGCCATATCGAAGCCAGTGGTGATTTTACCCGAGGCGCCGATTTTGATGTGCTCGCGCAGCCCTGCACCGACGAGGGCTGAATGCACGAACACCAAGCCATCCCGCAGCGGCGTTCCGAGGTGATCCATGAATTCAAGTGGCGCCGCGCCTGTACCCCCCTCCTTGCCGTCAACAACAATGAAATCCGGCATGATTCCCGTTTGCAGCATGGCCTTGACGATCGCCATGAATTCCCATGGGTGACCGATGCACAGTTTGAATCCAACCGGTTTGCCGTCCGACAGCCGGCGCAAATCGGCGAGAAAAGCTAAGAACTCGAGGGGAGTCGAGAACGCCGAATGGCTCGCTGGCGAAACACAGTCCTCGCCTTTCGTCACACCTCGAATTCGCGCAATTTCGTGGGTGACTTTGGCCCCGGGCAAAACGCCGCCGTGCCCCGGCTTGGCCCCCTGGCTGAGCTTCACTTCGATCATCTTGATTTGCGGACGCGTTGCCGTTTCGGCGAATTTTTCGCCCGAAAAACTTCCATCGGCATTTCGGCACCCAAAATAGCCGGAGCCAATCTCCCAAATCAGATCGCCGCCGAATTCTGCGTGGTGAGGGCTGACGCCGCCTTCACCCGTATCATGCGCAAAGCCGCCGATTTTCGCACCGCGATTGAGTGAGCGAATGGCGTTGCCCGAGAGCGAACCGTAACTCATGGCCGAAATGTTGAAGACGGACGCCGAATACGGTTGGCTGCACGCCGGCCCTCCAATCGACACGCGGCAATCCGCCATCCCAACGACCGTCGGCGACATCGAATGGAGCAGCCATTCGAAACGGTTTTCATAGACATCGAAGTGCGTTCCAAACGGCCGCTTATCCAGCTGACGCTTAGCGCGCTGGTAGACGATGGCCCGTTTGTCGCGCGGGAAGGGCGTGCCATCTTTGTCGCCTTCAAAGAAGTATTGGCGCATCTCGGGACGGATGTTCTCAAGCATAAATCGCAGATGCGCGACGATGGGATAGTTCCGCAAGATCGCGTGTTTCGACTGCAGGACATCGCGCAAGCCGATCAGCGTCAGCCCGCCGAAAAAGACGAATGGGAACAGGAGATAGCTTGCGAGTTCGGGAGCCCGGTAGGCTTCAAGACAGACCAGCGCCGTTGCGCCCGTCGCGATGGTCAACACAAGAAAACGTGGCTGTAGCGGCAGCAATATCCATCGCATCAGGCGTCCCATGGTTCTCCCGTCTCGCCGAGCATCGAACCGTCTACGGCTCAGCAAATGATCATCCTGTGACTGGCCAATGAAGAGTGACGCGATGAGCCTGATTGGTCGCCCCAAAATTGTCGTTCAAGTTTAGCGTTAAACGTGCGGTCGACGACAGGAGGAAGTCGGATTGCGTCATCGCCGTTCACTGTAATGTTTTAGCTGCGCGATCGACGTGCCCCACTTGCTCCTAACCGTACCTTCCCCTATAACGCTCCCAAGAGCCGCCCGGCGAGGCATGCCGTGGCGTCGATATGCTTTTGAAACACCAGCGGTTTTTCGCTAGAAACCCTTCGCAGGACCGGACCGGTCATACGGTTCGAGAGTGTGAGCCGCCTCGTTGGCTCGCACTTAGGTTCGGAAACGAACCTGGGCTCGCAGCGCCTTGAAGCTTGCCATAGTGTTCCTTAGGCCGTCCGGCTCCGAGGGCACGAGGCAACTTCAGCTCGCTTTGGCCACGACAACGCGAAGGGCCTGGATACGAAGCGCGTCAGCGCGGGTATCAGGTGCGGCCGCCAGCGAAGATGAGGACTGAAGCAAAATGCCTAAGATGAAAACTAAAAGCGGCGCCAAAAAGCGCTTCAAGATGACCGCCTCCGGCAAAGTCAAAGCCGGCCAGGCAGGCAAACGTCACGGCATGATCAAGCGCACGGCGAAGTTCGTGCAAAAGGCGCGTGGCACCGGAATTCTCAACGACTCCGACGCCAAGATCGTCAAGAAATACATGCCCTACGCAAGATGAGTTTTTGTTTGTCGCGTCCGACTCCGCTTCGCGGAGCCGGCCGGAAGCGACGGAACATCTCATCAGCCCATCAATCGAAGCACATCTAATTCGAGGAGTTTCCTCCCATGGCCCGCGTCAAACGTGGCGTTACCGCCCACGCCAAGCACAAGAAAGTTCTGAAAGCCGCGAAGGGCTATTATGGCCGTCGCAAGAATACCATTCGCGTCGCCAAGCAGGCGGTCGAGAAGGCGATGCAGTACGCCTATCGCGATCGCAAGCGCCGCAAGCGTAATTTCCGCGCACTCTGGATACAGCGCATCAATGCTGCCGTGCGCGAACACGGCATGACGTACGGCCGATTTATCAACGGCCTTTCGAACCTCGGCGTCGAGGTCGATCGCAAGGTGCTGTCGGATATCGCTATCAACGATCCCGCCGGCTTCAAAGCACTCGTTGAGCAGGCGCAGAAGGCTGCCAGCTCGCCAGTCGCCAAGGCCGATCAGGCCAAGGCGAAAAAGGCGGCGTGATCGTCGCGTTTAGTCCGACATGCCTCATGGTGATGTCAGAAAAGGCCCGAGCTTGAAGTCAGCCGCAAGGCGCGGAGAAACAGTGCTCTAGCGCCTTGCCCCTTCGCCTTGCGTGACATTTTCAAGTCCCACGCGGGAGAGCCGATCGTCAGGCTTGGAGCGATGCATCGCCGGGACATGGCTGACTGAGGGCAACAAACTGCAAGAGGCTGGTCCGCGATGACATCGGACACGACCACGACGACGCCAACAGATTTGGCGGCACTCGAAAGCGAAATGACGAGCGAGATCGCGGCGGCCAGTGATCTCGCGGCTCTCGAAGCCGTGCGCGTCGCGGCGCTCGGCAAAAAGGGCCGCGTCTCGGCCTTGATGGGGCGGCTTGGGTCACTTCCGGCCGATGAGAAAAAATCCTTCGGCGCCGCCGTCAATTCATTGAAGGCCACGGTCACGGCCGCGCTCGATGCGCGCAAGGCCGTCCTCGAAACGGCAGCACTCGACGCGCGATTGGCGACTGAGCGCGCCGACGTGACATTGCCGGTACGGCTTGGCCCCGTAGCCGAAGGCCGGGTGCATCCCGTCAGTCAGGTGCTCGATGAAGTGATCGAGATTTTCGCCGACATGGGGTTCGCCGTCGCCGAAGGTCCCGACATCGAAACCGATGCAATGAACTTCGACATGCTCAACATTCCGGCCGAGCATCCAGCCCGTCAGGATCACGATACGTTTTATTTTTCGCCGGGCGCCGATGGTTCGCGCCTGCTGCTACGCACACATACAAGCCCGGTGCAAATCCGCACGATGGGCACGCAAAAACCGCCGATTCGCATCATCGCGCCGGGCCGTGTCTATCGCTGCGACAGCGACCAGACGCACACGCCGATGTTCCATCAGATCGAGGGCCTGGTCATCGACGAGACGACACATATGGGCCACCTGAAATGGGTGCTCGAAGAATTCTGCAAGGCGTTTTTTGAAGTCGATGCCGTGAAAATGCGCTTTCGCGCGTCACACTTTCCGTTCACCGAACCGTCGATGGAAGTCGATATCGGCGCCGAAGCCATCGGCAAGCCGGGCCAGTGGCTGGAGATTCTCGGCTGCGGCATGGTGCATCCGAATGTGCTGCGCAATTGCGGGCTCGATCCGGAAAAATATCAGGGCTTCGCCTTCGGCATGGGCCTTGATCGGCTGACAATGCTGAAATACGGCATTCCCGATTTGCGGGCTTTTTTCTCCGGCGACCTCAAATGGCTGCGCCACTACGGCTTCGGCGTGCTCGACGTCCCGACACTCGGGGGTGGGTTGTCGAGCTGACCGGTGTTACTGGTCACTCTTTTGGAGGATCCGTCCGATGACCTACGACGATGACGTCCAGCTTCGCACCGATCAGCGCGGAGATTTCGTGTTTTCCTGGCTGCGCGGGGCAGGTGCCGCACCGATCCGCGTTCAAGCCTCACGCGCCGATGTGCAAGACCAGTGGGGCAAAGATTGGCAGCACGTGGATTCAGTCAAGGCCGAGTTCCGCCGCCGCCGCTCCGAATGGATCAAGCAAGCCGAGGCTGACGCCATTGTCGACGATGCCGGCATTCGCGTTTTCACCGCTCACTGATCGACGAGACAGACGTTTATGAAATTCACGCTCTCCTGGCTCAAGGATCATCTCGACACCACGGCGTCGGTCGATCAGCTATCGACGACGCTGTCGGCAATTGGACTTGAGGTGGAAGCGGTCGAGGACGCGAGCGCCAAACTCGGCGGCTTCACCGTGGCCCGCATCGTTCAAGCCAAAAAACATCCGAACGCCGACAAGTTGCAAGTCGTGCAAGTCGAAGTGGCGAAGGGTCAGCCGCTGATGGAAGTGGTCTGCGGCGCCCCGAATGCCCGCGCCGGCATGCTGGCCGTGTTTGCGCCGCTCGGCACCTACATTCCGGGTTCAAACATCACGCTCGAGAAAAAGCCCGTGCGCGGTGTGGTCTCGAACGGGATGCTGTGTTCGGCCGCTGAACTCGAATTGCCGGACGAGAGCGCCGGCATCATCGATCTACCAGCGACGTTCGTCGATAAAATCGGCCAGCGCTATATCGACGTGATGGGCCTCAACGATCCCGTCATCGAAGTGAAGCTGACGCCAAACCGGCCAGATTGCACCGGTGTCCGAGGCATCGCCCGCGATCTTGCCGCCGCCGGGCTTGGCACATTGAAGCCTGAACCAAAGCTTGGCGCCGTCGAAGGTCGCGACGACTGCCCGATCGATATCAAACTCGAATTCACAGATGACGCGGCCAACGCCTGCCCCGTGTTCGCGGGTCGCGTCGTGACACGCGTCAATAACGGCCCGTCGCCCGCATGGATGCAGGCCCGCTTGAAAGCTGTTGGACTACGCCCGATCAATGCCCTCGTCGATGTCACGAATTACATCTCGCTCGATCGCGGCCGCCCGCTGCATGTCTATGATGCCGACAAGCTCAACGGCGCGGTGCGGGCGCGGCTCGGTCAGCCAGGCGAAACCTTCCTCGGCCTCGACGGCAAGGAGCACGTCGTCGATGAGACGATGTGCGTGATCGCCGACAACAACGGGCCGCTGGGACTTGGCGGTATTGTGGGCGGTGAAGCGTCAAGCTCGACCGAAGCAACCAGTAACGTCCTGATTGAAAGCGCCTACTTTGCTCCATTGCGCACGGCCGCCACCGGCCGCAAAACAGGGTTGATGACGGACGCCCGCTACCGCTTCGAGCGCGGCGTTGATCCAGCGTCCGTGATGACCGGACTAGATCTCGCAACCGACATGATCATCAAATTTTGCGGCGGCACGCCGACGAAGGCCAAGGTCGCCGGCACAGCACCGATCGAGCAGCGCACCGTCACTTTCGAATTTTCGCGCGTTGCCAAATTGACGGGACTGGTCTTGCCCGACAGCGAGATTTCCAAAACGCTGACGACCTTGGGTTTCACAATCAATGGCGCGCCGGATGCAGCCAAAGTCACGGTGCCGACCTGGCGTCCTGATGTCCATGGCAGTGCCGATCTCGTCGAAGAGGTTGTGCGCATCGCCGGCATGGACCGCGTTCCAGCAACGCCGCTGCCGCGCCTCAACGGTGTGACGCGGGCGGTTCTGACAGAAAAGCAAAAGCGCGCTCGGCGGACGCGGCGTCTGTTGGCTGCGCGAGGCTATGTCGAAGCGGTGACGTGGTCGTTCATTACACGCGAAGCAGCGCGCCACTTCGGCGGCGGCAGCGATGCGCTTGAACTTGCCAATCCGATTTCCAGCGAATTATCGTCGATGCGTCCCGGCCTGCTGCCGGGATTGCTGACAGCCGTCACGCGCAATCGAAACCGCGCGGCAGCAGACGTCGCCCTGTTCGAACTCGGCCAAGCCTATCGCGGCGAGAGACCGCAAGACCAATACATCGGCGCCGCTGGCGTTCGCGCCGGCACGGCCCGCATGGCCGGGTCCGGGCGGCATTGGGATGGCACAGCTGCGACCGTGACGATGTTCGACGTCAAAGCAGACGTGTTCGCAGCTCTCGCGGCGCTTGGTCTCGATCCGTCGAAAGCGCAGATCACGCGCGATGCGCCATCGTGGTATCACCCTGGCCGTTCAGGCACGCTGCGGTTGGGGCCAAAGACGATCCTGGCGCATTTCGGCGAAGTGCATCCAGCGACGTTGACCGCGCTCGATGTCGACGCGCCGGTTTCGGCCTTTGAAATTTTCCTCGATGCACTGCCGCCTGAGAAAAAGAAGTCACGCGCCAAGCCGGCGTTGACAGCGTCCGATCTGCTGCCGGTGAAGCGCGACTTCGCGTTCATCGTCGGCAAAGATGTTGCGGCAGGCGATGTCATCAAAGCCGCGCTCAGCGCCGACAAACTGTTCATTCAGTCGGCCATTGTTTTTGACCTGTTCGACGGCGGCCAATTTTCGGTCGACGGCAAAGTCTCGATCGCCATTGAAGTTACATTGCAGCCTGCGACGGAAACCCTCACGGATGCGGCGATCGACGCAATCGCCAGCAAGATCATCGAAGAGGTAAAAAAATCCACGGGCGGCGTGATTCGCGGCTAGCATCGCTAGCGTTCGCCGGCCGAAATCGCCAGCCGATCGATGCGAACGCCTGCCGGGCTGCAATTTGATGGCGTGTGAGCCGCGCGCCGACACCGAGGTGCCCACCGATGTCGAACACTATGCTGCCATCGCTCGACAGCCCCGCCGCAAGCCTCGACACACCCGCGCCCACGCCCGAAGGTCCGCCGCTGATTGTGCCGCGCCAGGGCGATCTGCATCATATCGTCGTTGTCGGCGGTGGCGCCGGCGGGCTGGAACTTGCAACGCAGCTTGGCCACAAACTTGGCCGCAAAAGCAAAGCCCACATCACGCTCGTCGACAAGTC
>JAIEPV010000089.1 GCA_019748215.1 Hyphomicrobium sp. | reverse complement strand
GTCCAGCATTGCCGCGATCATGATCGAGCCCGTGCAGGGCGAAGGCGGCTTCAATATCGTGCCGCAGGATTTCATGGTCGCACTTCGCAAGCTGTGCGACGACCATGGCATGCTGCTGATTGCCGACGAAATCCAGACCGGTTTTGCGCGGACCGGAAAAATGTTTGCGATGGAGCACTATGGGATCAAGGCCGACATCGTCACGCTGGCGAAAGGCCTTGCCGGCGGATTACCGCTTTCGGCTATCACCGGCCGTGCCGACATCATGGACGCGGCAAACCCAGGCGGTCTTGGTGGCACCTACGCGGGCAACCCCGTGGCCTGCGCCGCAGCCCACGCCGTGCTCGACATCATCGCTGACGAAAAGCTTTGCGACCGCGCCACCGCCATCGGCCGCATCATGCTCGATCGCTGCCATGAGATGAAGCAACGCTCCAACCTCAATTGCATCGGCGATGTTCGAGGCGTCGGCGCGATGTGTGCCGTTGAACTCGTCAAAGACCTAACCAGCGGCGAGCCGGCGCCGGAATTGACGGCGGCATTGCTAAAAGAAGCCAACGCGCGCGGTCTTATTCTGTTGTCTTGCGGAACCTACGGCAACGTGATCCGCTTTCTCGTGCCGTTGACCGCCAGTGACGATTTGGTTCGCGAAGGCATGGATACATTCGACGCCGCGCTCACCGCCGCCGTTGCCCGCGCCGCCTGAACACGATCATTCAGCCAACCGCGTCATTCGAAGGACCGAGTCGCATGAACGTCCAAACCAAACCCAACGATCTCGCGGCTTTCTGGATGCCGTACTCGGCCAATCGCCAATTCAAGAAAGCGCCGCGCCTCTTCGTTGCTGCCGAGCGCATGCATTACACCACCGACGACGGGCGCAAGGTTCTCGATGGCACGTCGGGTCTGTGGTGCGTCAACGCCGGTCACTGCCGGCCGAAAATTGTTGAAGCAATCCAGAAACAGGCCGCAACGCTCGACTTCGCCGGCACTTTTCAAATGGGTCACACCCGCGCTTTTGAATGCGCCTCGCGCCTGATCAACATCGCGCCACCCGGTTTTGATCATGTGTTTTTCACGAACTCTGGATCTGAGTCGGTCGAAACGGCGCTAAAAATGGCGCTAGCCTACCACCGCGCCAAGGGCAACGCTTCGAAGGTTCGATTGATCGGCCGGGAACGCGGCTATCACGGCGTCAACTTCGGCGGCACAGCCGTCGGCGGCATCCTCAACAATCGCAAAGCTTTCGGCACGCTGGTCGCTGGCGTCGACCATCTTCGCCACACCCACGACCTGGCACGCAACGCATTCACGAAGGGCATCCCCGAGCACGGCGCTGAATTGGCCGATGATCTCGAACGCCTCGTCGCATTGCACGACGCTTCGACCATCGCCGCCGTCATCGTCGAACCCGTTGCCTGCTCGACCGGCGTTTTAATTCCGCCAAAGGGTTACTTGCAGCGCCTCGCCGCCATTTGCGCTAAGCACGACATCCTGCTCATCGCCGACGAAGTGATCACGGCGTTCGGCCGTCTTGGCATGCCGTTCGGTTCGGAATACTTCGGCATCACGCCCGACATCATCACCACCGCCAAGGGCGTCACCAACGGCACCATCCCGATGGGCGCTGTGTTCGTCTCGTCGAAGATCCACGATGCGTTCATGACGGGGCCAGAGTGGATGATCGACCTCTTCCATGGCTACACCTACTCCGGCCATCCGATCGCGTGTGCGGCCTCCATCGGCACGCTTGATACATATGCCGAAGAAGGCCTCCTGACGCGCGCTGCCGAGCTTGCGCCCTATTGGGAAGAACGCCTGCACGCGCTCAAAGGCCTGCCGCACGTCATCGACATCCGTAACATCGGGCTCGTCGGAGCAATCGAGTTTGATCCCGTCCCGGGCGAGCCGACGAAGCGCGCTTATGATCGCTTCGTCAAAGCTTTCGAAGCCGGCATTCTCGTCCGCCAGACCGGCGACATCATTGCCTTGTCGCCGCCATTGATCATTTCGAAGTCTGAAATCGATCACCTGCTGGACACTCTCACGACGGTATTGAAATCGACCCACTGATCGCGCGCCTCCGCGCGTCAGCGAACACGGACCGGCTGGCCATGCCACCCGCTTTAACAAGGCACGCCCAATGATCACGATCCAAAATGCCATCAACGGCCGCAAGATCACGTCGACATCCTCGCGCACCTCAGCCGTTTACAATCCGGCGACGGGCGAACAAACGGCGACGCTGCCGTTGTCGACGCGCGATGATGTCAATGCTGCGATCGCCGCTGCAAAGGCTGCCGCCCCCGGCTGGGGATCGTTGCCGCCGCTCAAACGCATCAAGCCGATGTTCAAATTCAAGGAACTGCTCGAGCGCAACGCCGACGCCATCGCATCGGCCATTTCGAACGAGCATGGCAAGACCCACCCTGATGCACTCGGGGAGTTGCAGCGCGGCATCGATGTCGTCGATTTCGCCTGCGGCATCCCGCACCTGTTGAAAGGCGAGTTCAGCCGCAACGTCGGCCCGGAGATCGACAGCTGGTCCGATCGCCAGCCGCTCGGCGTCGTCGCCGGCATCACGCCGTTCAACTTTCCGGCCATGGTGCCGATGTGGATGTTCCCCGTCGCCATCGCCTGCGGCAACACATTCGTGCTCAAGCCGTCCGAGCGCGATCCATCGGCACCGATGCTGATCTGGGAATTGTTCCAAGAGGCCGGCCTGCCGCCTGGCGTGTTTAACGTCGTGCATGGTGATAAAACCGCCGTCGATGCAATCCTCGATTCCCCTGAGGTATCGGCTGTTAGCTTCGTCGGCTCGACGCCGATTGCTGAATACATTTACACGCGCGGCACGGCTGCCGGAAAACGCGTTCAGGCCCTCGGTGGCGCCAAAAACCACATGATCGTCATGCCAGATGCCGACATGGACCAGGCCGTCGATGCCCTGATGGGTGCAGGCTACGGCTCGGCGGGCGAACGCTGCATGGCGATTTCGGTCGCCGTTCCGGTCGGCGAAAAAACCGCTGACCGGCTAGTGGAAGCCCTCGCCCCCAAAGTGCGCGCGCTGAAAATTGGCCCCGCCTCCGACGCACAATCAGAAATGGGTCCCGTAATCACCGCGGACGCGAAACGCCGTATCAGCGATCTCATTGGTGTAGGTGTCAGCGAAGGCGCAAAACTTGTCGTCGATGGGCGCGGGCTCAACCTGCAAGGCTACGAGAACGGATATTTTCTCGGCGGCACGTTGCTCGATCACGTGACACGCGACATGACCGTCTACAAAACAGAAATCTTCGGCCCGGTTTTGTCTGTCGTGCGCGCCAAGTCCTACGACGAAGCTGCCGATCTCATCAACACGCATGAATACGGCAACGGCACCGCCATTTTCACCCGCGACGGCGACACCGCGCGCGCCTTCGCCGACAAGATCGACGTCGGCATGGTCGGCATCAACGTGCCGCTGCCGGTGCCTGTTGCCTACCATTCGTTTGGCGGCTGGAAGCGCTCGTTGTTTGGCGATCACGCGATCTACGGCCCGGAAGGCGTTCGCTTCTACACGCGCATCAAAACCGTCACCGCGCGCTGGCCGACCGGCATTCGCGGCGGCGCCGAATTCAACTTTCCAAGCCTGAAGTAATGAGCGACGTAGGACGCCATTAGCGCTTCTCAACGCCACCAAACTTTGTGCGCAACGCCGCAGCAACCATCATGGAAAACCTTTTGACGTTCGCACTTACGATCGGGATTGGTCGCCGAACGATGTGAATTGGAATGTCTTGATCATCAAATTCGACGAGAAGACTGGCAAGTTGGCCGGTCTTGAGCGCATCGGCTGCCTGATAGCTCAAGACACGCGTGACGCCGATGCCAGCGATGGACGCGTCAATGGCGGCTTCTGCCGTCGACAGTGCCAGACGAACTTTCGGGTGCACGACCACGCGGCCACGCGCCTTGCTTTTGTAGATCCAGCGCCCGGCATCGGCAATGTTTGCGAATGAAATGCAGGCACTGGTCTCCAAATCGGAAGGTGATTTTATTTTGCCCAAGCGGCGCAAGAATGCCGGCGATGCACACGTCACGAAACGAACGCTGCCGACCCGCGTTGCCATCAAAGCGGACTCGCGCAGACCGCCGATCCTGACCGCCAGATCGATGCCATCTTTGGCAAGATCCATATTCTGATCGGACAGCAGCAGGCGAACGTCGGCGGCTGGATAGCGCTCGAGAAATTGCCCTATGATCGGCACTATGTGCAGACGCCCGAAAAGCACCGGTGCCGTGACTGACAACAGACCCGCAACCTCGTCCGACCGGCCGCCAAGTTGTCCCTCGACACGCTCAACGTCGTCGATGACGCGACGGCATACATCGAGATACGTGACGCCGGCCGGTGTCAAAGCTAGGTGGCGCGTGGTGCGCGCAATCAGCGTTGCACCGAGATGGCACTCAAGCCCGGACAGAATGCGGCTCAACGTGCTCAGCGGCAAATTCAATTCGCGCGCGGCCCGCGACAGACTGCCGACCTTCGCGACGCAAGCGAAAACTTTCATGGCTCGAAACCGGTCGATTTCAGTCTCCCATTTTTTGCAATTGTAATTGCCGATTTTTCCATCTTACACGCCACGCGACTTCGCGTCATGCTGCCTTGAAGCGCAACTTTCCAGGCATAGGTCGTCATCATGGCCCTTACACTTTACGATCTCGAAGTTTCGGGAAATTGCTACAAAGTCCGGCTGCTGAGCTCGCTTCTCGGCATTCCGCTCGAACTGAAGCCCGTCGACTTCATGGCCGGCGCCCACAAGCAAAGCCCGTTGATCGAACTCAACCCGTTTGGAGAAGTCCCGATCCTCGTTGATGGCGACGTGATCCTGCGCGACAGCCAGGCCATCCTCATCTACATCGCGCGCAAATGGGGCGGCGAGGCTTGGCTGCCGACAGATGCCGCATCGATGGCGCGCGTCGCACAGTGGTTGTTCGTTGCGGGCAACGAAATCGCCCGGGGGCCCAACGATGCCCGCCTCCACGACAAATTCGGCTACAAACTCGATGCGATGCTGGCGCGCCAGAAGGCTGCACGCATCCTCACCTTAATGAATACCCATCTCACGTCGCACACGTGGCTGGCGCTCGAACGGCCGACAATCGCCGATATCGCTTGCATGCCCTACATCGGCATCGGCCATGAAGGCGGCGTGCCACTCGATGCCTATCCTGCCGTGAGCGCCTGGATCGCGCGCATCAAGGCGCTCACGGGATTCATTTCGATGCCCGCCCTCTAAGGATTTATAGTTATGAAAGTTGGATCGACCGACGTGGCGTTCAGCGCCAGTACGAAAGAGCAGCAGGCCAAGCGAGGGTCCAGAGCACAATACGAGCGCGTTGAGCGGGCCGGCGGGTGGTCCAGCCGGGTCACGCCCGATCTCGTGCAATTTCTCGCTAGTGTCCGCTCATTTTATCTCGGCACGGCCAGCGCCGACGGCCAGCCCTACATTCAACATCGCGGTGTGCCGCCGGGCGGATTGCGCGTGATTGACGAGACGACGCTTGGCTTTGCCGACTATGGTGGCAACAAGCAATACATAACGCTCGGAAACCTGGCAGAAAATCCAAAGGCGTTCATTTTCATAATGGACTACGCCAACCGCAGGCGACTTAAGTTCTGGGGGCGGGCACGATACATTGAAGACGACGCGGCGCTCTTGCAGCGTCTCTCCGAAACGACGCTCGGGGCACCTCAGCGCGCTATCGTGTTCGACATCGCCGCTTGGGACCGCAACTGTCCCCAGCACATTCCACAGCGCTTCGAAGCAGCCGACGTGGCCAAAGCACTGGCCAGTCGAGATCAGCGAATTGCGGAGCTTGAAGAGCAAATTGCAAAGCTTCGCGCAGACGTTTGACGCGCATCCCGACCATCGACGGTCACGACTTCATATCACACGCCAGCATAAGATAAAAAAACGGCCGCTTCTTTCGAAGCGGCCGGCAAGACCCCGCATGATGCGAGGCAGGAGTGCAACCGGGATGAGGGAAGAAACCCGGCGGCACGGGGGTTATGGTGCGTCACTCAGCGGCGACGCGAAAGCTCCGTGCACCTTCAAGCGTATCGAAGCCCAGAGAGGCTGCGACGGCGGTGTGTGTGATGCGGCCCTTCTGCACATTGAGGCCAGCGGCCAAATGCGGATCGCGTGCCAGTGCATCGACGCCATAGTCGGCCAGTTTGATGACAAATGGCAGCGTCGCATTGTTCAAGGCCTGAGCTGACGTCATAGCGACAGCTCCCGGCATGTTGGCGACGCAATAGTGGATAATCCCATCGACCTCGAATGTCGGCTCGGCGTGTGTCGTTGCCCGCGATGTTTCAAAGCACCCGCCCTGGTCGATCGACACGTCAACCAGTACGGCGCCGCGCTTCATATGGGCCAACATGGCGCGCGTCACGAGTTTGGGTGCGCTGGCACCCGCTACCAGAACCGCGCCGATGACGACATCAGCGTTCAGCACTTCGCTTTCAATTGTTTCCATGGTCGAGGCCAGCGTGCGCACGCGGCCCTGGAACAACTCATCAAGCTGGCGCAAGCGCGGCAGCGAGCGATCAAGAATGGTGACTTCGGCACCAAGACCTGCAGCCATCCGCGCCGCGTGCGTGCCGACGACGCCGCCGCCGAGCACGACGACCTTCGCTGGTCGAACGCCCGGCACGCCGCCCATCAGCACTCCGCGACCACCGGTCGGCCGGCGCAGCGCCATCGCTGCAGCTTCAATCGATAACCGGCCCGCCACTTCGCTCATCGGCGCCAGCAGTGGCAAACCGCCAGCGGCATCGGTCACGGTTTCATAGGCGATTGCCGTTGCACCAGACTTCATCAAGCCGATCGCCTGCGGCGCATCGGGCGCGAGGTGCAGGTATGTAAACAGGATCTGATCCTGCTTCAGCCGGGCCACTTCGACGGCCTGCGGCTCCTTCACTTTGACGATCATGTCGGCTTCGGCGAACACAGCGTCAGCCGTCGGCACAATGCGCGCGCCGGCTTTCTCATACGTCGCATCGTCAGCGAAAATGCCAAGTCCGGCGCCCGACTGCACGATCACGTCATGGCCGCGAGCCACCAGTTCGCGCACCGACCCCGGTACCAGTCCGACGCGAAACTCATTGCTCTTGATTTCCGTCGGTACCCCGATGCGCATGGCCGTCTCCTGTCAGATCGCTGCTTTAGGCTACATTGTAGAATAGCGATGTTTCTTGCCGTTTCAGATCAATTTCACTTGCGAAAATCTGCTTTGGCGCTGATATTATGCGTCAACATCGTTTTATTCGCCAGAAAATGACGGCTACCATGCTCGACGCATTGGATAAGGTCATTCTCGCGGCCCTCGTGGCCGATGGACGCCTGACGCAGGTTGAGTTGGCCGAGCGCGTGCCGCTGTCGGCGACCGCGATCGCGCGCCGTATTCGTGCGCTCGAGGAACGCGGCGTGATCGAGGGCTATCAAGCGCGCATCAGCCGACGCGCGCTCGGCCTGACAATGACGGTGATCGTGCAGATCAGTTTAAAGAGCCAAGCAGAAGAACTTCTGGCGGCTTTCGAGAAAGCCGTGACCGCCGCACCGTCGATCGTCTCGTGCCACTTGATGTCGGGAGAAGACGATTACATCCTCACGGTGCTTGCGAACGATCTCGCCGATTTCGAACGCATCCACAAAGAACAGTTGTCGCGCTTGCCGGGCGTTGCGCGCTTACGTTCCAGCTTCGCGCTGCGCGAAGTCGCCAGCCGCGCCCTTCCGGCGTCGAGCTTGCTTCCCTAAAGCTGCCGAACGCCCAATGCCGTTGACGACCGACGAACGTCATCGTTATGGCGCAAGAGCCGCGGCGGCGGCGGCCGGCGGCGCATCGTCCGCATCCACCACCAAGCCGCTGCTGCGCATCGCGGCGCCGTCGCGCCCGTAGATATCCGGTCTGAACTCGACCTTTCCGGTCGTCGGTTCAGCCCAAGCCGTGATGTACGTAAAATACACGGGCACCGGCCGCGTCAGGTTGACGTCAAGCGCCTGACCACTATTGATCACATTCTGCACCTGCCCGGGCTGTTGCCAGCCAGGCTCGTAGCGCGCCAACCACTCGACCAGCTGAAATACGTCCTGCACGCGCACGCATCCGGCGCTGAACCATCGGCTGCGCTGCTCGAACAGTTTCTTCATCGGCGTATCGTGCATGTAGACGCCATGCTCGTTCGACATGTCGATGCGCACGAGCCCGAGGGCGTTCTTGTCGCCGGGGTCCTGCTTGAATTTATAATTCGAAACGCGCGGACTGAACCAGTCGATCGTGCTGCGCTCGACTTCCGGACCGTTGTAACCATCAAAAACCCTGATGCCTTCCTTTTCGAGGTAGCTCGGGTCTTTCTGCAGCAGCGGAACTAGGTCGAGAGATGCGATGCTATCGGGCACGCGCCAGAACGGATAGAAGTTCACCGCCTTGATCTGGGCTCGAACTTCCGGCGTGTCACGCCCCTGCCGGCCAACGATGACGCGGTGTCGCAATTGCACTTCGCCACGCTCAACCGCTTCGAGCTGGAAAGCAGGCACATTGACCAGAACGTAGCGATCCTCGACCGCAGTCATCAGCGCTTTAATGCGATCGTAGTTGAGCTTGAGCTGACTGACGCGTTCCGCTGCCGTGACGTTCAAGACCGGATAAACTGATTTTTCGATGCGACCCGTCGGCCGCAATCCGTGACGCAATTGAAAGCGCTTCACGGCCTCTTCAAGTTCGGAATCGAACGTCTCGCTCTTGTAAAGCTGGCTTTTGGGAAGATCGCCACTAATGCGCAGGCGTTGCCGGAGCAGCGGCACACGTGGATCATCCTCGTTGACCCGCAGTAGCTTCCCAGCCGGAATGATCGGCCATCCACCGTTGGCGGCAAGCTGTTCCATCCGTTCGATCGCCGCGCTCATGGCGTCCAGCATTTCAGCGCTGCGCCAAGGTGCCGTGTCGACGCGCAGATCGTTCAAGACCTCAGGCTTACGCTCGGCTTTTACCGAGCTGTCGGCGTCGGAATATCCGTCAGACCCACCGGTGCGAATGCCTTCCCACCAATTTGACTGCGCCTGCGCCGCACCGCTCAGACCCGGGACGACAATCATCACAACGCCAATGCCGATAGCTGACACACCGCGCCGAATGCCAGCGAAAAGCGTCTTGCGTGCGAGAAAAACCATGCCACCTATCCATCAGCGCCGCGTCACTGCCCAGGGACATCCTGAACGTAACGATACGACGCAGAATTTGTTTCGCTATCCGACGTAGCGCAGAAAATATGCTCTGCCGGCGACGAGCTGCCATCATGCATATGGCCAAACATTGGCGATTTAACAGCCCCCGCACAACGTCGCTAGCTCTTGAAATGCAACTCAGTGTTGCATCTCGGTTGTGGTGATTTTGGTGGTCGCAGTGGTACCAGGGAACGCTGACAACACAGGCGGGCGAGCATCATTTCTGGCGGAAATGATCGTAACCTGACACCGCATTGCGAATCGCTTCGCCGTCGCCATCGAGCACCGAAATACCGCTCGCCGCAGTGATCACACCGAGATCCGTCACATTGACGCCGACGTTCGCCGCTGCCTTGATGACCTGCCCGACATCCTCGGGCGCCACTGAAAACAGAACTTCATAATCGTCGCCGCCGGCGAGGATCGCAGATCGTAGCCGCGGCTCTGCTGCGACGGCCAGCCGTGCCGATGGCGACAGCGGCAAGCGGCTGAACGGCACCGTCAACCCGCCGCCACCGACAAGTCGCGCGCAGTCTTTCAAGAACCCATCGGAGATATCGAGTGCCGCTGTCGCATATGATCGCAAAGTCGGCACCAGTGCCAAGCGCGGATTTGGGCGCAAATAGCGGCCGATCAAAAACGCTGCGTCTCCGTCCGTCAGAGCCGAGCCGAAAGCCGCAGGCGCGCGGTGAAGTTTGAGGCCAAGTGCGGAATCGCCGAGCGTGCCGGTGACGAGCACATGATTGCCGGCCCGCGCCGTGCGTCGGCGGATCATATCGCCGGTCTTGACCACGCCAATAGCGGTCACGCCAATGGCTAGCGGACCGGGCGTGCTGTCGGTGTCACCGCCGACGAGTGCGCATCCGAAGGCGTGCTGCGCCGCCTCGAGCCCGCTTGAAAACGTCGCCATCCATTGGCGATCGGGAACCGCCGGAAACGCCAGCGTCATGGTATACGCCCACGGCGTTGCGCCTTTGGCCACCAGATCCGAAACATTCACGGCCAGCGCTTTCCAGGCGATGTCGTCAGCGCGATCGTCTGCGAAGAAATGCACACCCGCAATAATCGGGTCGGTTGAGATGACCAAATCGCTGCCCGGTGGCGGAGATAGGACGGCGGCGTCATCGGATAAATCGAATGCGCCGGCAGCGCCTCTCGTCAACGGTGCGAGATAAGTTTGAATGAGCTCCGTCTCATCCAACGGATGGTCAGCCATACGTGTTGCGTTCCGGCCAACGCGTAATCGTGCCGTCGCGCCCATGGCTGCCTCTCCGCTCGCTCCCGCGCAGGTTCACGTACCGTTTCCGCCACAAAATTGGCACTGTGTTGCGGCTATTCCGAGGCACGCTTGGTTTCGAACTCGCGATACCTCAGCTTCCGCGCGATCTTATCGAGTACGCCGTTGACGACGCGCGGCTCATCTTCTGAAAAGAAGAAGCGCGCCACATTCACGTATTCATTGATGACGACGCGCGCCGGGACATCCTCGCGATCGAGCAGCTCAGCAACGCCACCACGCAGCACGGCGCGCAAAATCGCGTCGACACGAACCAGCCGCCAGCCGATGGCCAGCTGCTCGTCGACGAGCGGATCGATCTCGCGCTGACGGCGCAAAACCGAGCGCAAAACGTCGGCGAAGAAAATACGGTCGGCGCCGTCGATGGTTTCTTCCGCAGCCTTGTCCTCAAACCGGATGCCCAGAAACTCAGCGATGACATCGTTGAGATCGGTACCGGCCAGGTCCATTTGATAGAGCGCTTGCACCGCCGCGACGCGCGCTGCCGTGCGCGCTGAGATGGGATCGGGTTTCGGTGTCGAGCTGGACGATGTCATGGCGCAAGCGCCGTAGCGTGCTGACTGAAATTTTCTTTAAGCCAGATCAGCCGCAAACATGCACGGGCTGCGTCTCCGCCTTTTCCTAAGGCGCCGCCCTCAGCCCGCGCCAGCGCCTGCGCCTCGCTGTCGACGGTCAGCACTGCGTTGCCGAACGGTATGTTATGGCGAATGACCGTCTCCATCAGCCAGTGATTGGCGTTGTTGCAAACTATATCATAATGCGCCGTCTCGCCGCGAATGACGCAGCCGAGCACCACGACGCCGGCATAATGACCTTGACCTCGACTGCCGATAAGCCCGGCAGCGACCGCAGCCTGCAGCGCCTGTGGAAGTTCAAGCGCACCCGGAACAGCGACGCGGTCAGTCTGGCATTCATGGCTGCGCAGCACCTCGAGTGCACCAGCGAGCAAGTGCTCGGTGATGGTTTTGTAGTACGGCGCTTCGAGAATCAGCACACGCGCGTTGCGCGCGAGGGTCATCGCTTCGGCGCTGCGCTCCGCCGCCAGTCGTGTTCGCTCCACCATGTCTGCTACTCGATCTTCCGTGTGCCGGTGATGCGCAATCCGAACGCTTCGAGCCCAACATACACATGCGCCGGAGACGTCGTCAGCAGCACCATGTCGCGGACACCCAAATCAGCGAGGATCTGCGAGCCGATGCCGATATCGACCAGCCGCCTGTCGCGCGGCGCGGCTGACTTGCCCGGCGGTTCGCTCTGGCGCAACACCCATTCCGAAACGGACTTCGCGCGCAAGTCGCGGATCAGAACGAGGACGCCGCGGCCCTCCTGCTCGATGGCGCGCATCGATTGCGCCACGGTCGATCCACCGCCATCACCCGTGCCACCGATGGCCAGCACATCGCTCAACACATTCACTGCATGGACGCGCACCAAAACCGGTTCGCCCGAGTGAATATTGCCTTTGACGAGCGCCAAATGCTCCGCCGGTTCCACCGTCGTTTCATACACATGCAGATCAAACGCACCACCAACGGCTCCTTCGACGCGCGTGTGGGCGACGTTGCGCACGATGCGATCATTCCGCAGACGATAGGCGATCAAATCCTCTATGGCGCCAATTTTCAGCCCGTGCTGTTTGGCGAACGGCACGAGGTCAGGCATCCGCGCCATGGTCCCGTCGTCGTTCATGATCTCGCAAATGACGGCCGCCGGAGACAGCCCAGCCAACCGAGCCAGATCGATCGAGGCTTCGGTATGCCCGGCGCGCACCAGCACGCCGCCTTCGCGCGCCACGAGAGGAAACACATGACCCGGCGAGACGATATCGGCTGACCCTTTGGTCGCATCGATCGCAGTTGCAATCGTGCGGGCCCGATCGAAGGCCGATATGCCGGTCGAAATTCCTTCGCGGGCTTCGATCGATTGTGTGAATGCGGTGCGGTTGCGCGATCCATTCGAGCGCACCATCGATTCAAGCCGCAGCTCCTGCGACCGCGATTGCGTCAGCGTCAGGCAGATCAAGCCTCGGCCATACTTGGCCATGAAGTTGACGGCGTCCGGCGTCGCCATCTGCGCCGGGATGACCAAATCGCCCTCGTTCTCGCGGTCTTCGGCATCGACGAGCACGACCATGCGGCCGTTCTGCATTTCTTCGACGATCTCTTCGATCGGCGACAGCACAGACCCGCTCTTGACAACCTGCATCGCTGATTTGCCAGACATCAAAGTTGAGTTTCCAACACGACATCGGCCATCACGGCCGGAATTCCATCAATCGCGCCACATAGCGCGCGAATACATCGATCTCGATGTTGACGGCCTCACCTGGGGTTTTGGCCCCCCACGTGGTCATCGTCAAGCTATGCGGAATGAGATTGACGCCAAACCGCGCGGCCGACACCTCATTCACGGTCAAAGACGTGCCATCGAGCGCAACGGAGCCTTTGGGTGCGATATAACGCGCCAAGTGTTCCGGCGCTTCGAACAGAAATCGGCGGCTGTCGCCATCGGCGGTCACCGAAATGATTGTCGCGACGCCGTCGACGTGGCCAGAGACAATATGCCCGCCGAGTTCATCGCCAACACGCAGCGACCGCTCGAGGTTGACCGGCTTGCCGGCCGTCCAGCCGCCAAGCGTCGATTTTCCGAGCGTCTCGTTCGAAACATCGACCGTAAAGCTGGAACCAGTAGCCGCTGGCTCAATAGTCGTTGCGGTTAGACACACGCCGTCGCAGCAGATCGATGCACCGACGTCTTTGGCCTCAAGCCGAAAACGCGTTCCAATCGTGAACTGGCCGCCGCGCCTCGCAACGATCGTTCCCACGTCGGCAATCAAACCGGTGAACATTGCTTATGCTCCTTCTGTCGTTGACCGGCGGCGAAATCGCCACAACCGATCCATCGCCACATCCATCACATCGTCGAGGCTGAGCGGAAGGCTGCCGAGCCAGCGCGTGATCGCGCCATGCGCTTCAGTTTCAGTTTGTGGCCGATCCGGCCGCGCCGCCATGAATAGCGCAACCTCATCCACGAGTGCGGCATCGGCGAACGCCCGCCATACCGTTGGTCCACCTTCGACCAGCAATCGAGTCACACCGCGCGCCACCAGTGCTTCCATCACCGAGGGCAGCCAAAGCTGATTTTG
>JAIEPV010000142.1 GCA_019748215.1 Hyphomicrobium sp. | reverse complement strand
TAGACATGACCCCATCTGGGTATCTGATCACCGCGCCGGACTCGACCGCGACAGCCATTCCGGGTGTCTACGCAGCAGGCGACGTCAAGGACGAGGTCTTCCGCCAAGCGGTCACAGCCGCCGGCATGGGCTGCATGGCCGCGCTGGAAGCCGAGCGCTACTTGGCGGAGCATGCGATGGCTGAAACGGGCAATGCAACCGCCGCTGCGGAGTAGATCACTGCCGCGCTCATTGTAGCAAACGCCCCGTTCCTTGCCTTGCGCCAGACGCATAGCTAAGATGTTGCATGGCAGCAGACCAATTCGCCAAGGGGCGCACCTGCGATGGACTGGGATAAGCTGCGAATTTTTCACGCCGCCGCGGAAGCTGGCAGCTTTACGCACGCCGGCGAGCAATTGCATATGAGCCAGTCGGCCGTCAGCCGGCAGATTTCGTCGCTTGAAGCCGAACTCAAAGTGACGCTGTTTCACCGGCACGCGCGCGGTCTGGTTTTGACGGAACAGGGCGAATTGCTCAATCGCACGGTCGCTGAAGTCTTCGCCAAGCTGCAAACGGCGGAAACGCTGCTGTCGGACAGTACCAGCAAGCCGTCGGGGGATTTGCGCGTCGCGGCGCCCATCGGCTTTGGAACCGTCTGGCTGACGCCGCGCCTTCGCGAGTTTTCGGATTTGTATCCCGACATCCGTATCGAATTGATCCTCAACGATGATCAGGTCGATATCGGGATGAGGGAGGCCGACGTCGCGATTTGGACGCGAGAGCCCGAGCAAGCCGATCTCATTCGCCGGCCGCTGTTTGAAAGCCGGGTCAGGGCGTTTGCATCGGCGCAGTACCTCCGCCGATTTGGCACACCGAAAACGCTGGCCGATCTCGATCAGCACCGCATCGTCAGCTATAGCGGCCAACCGGCGCAGCACCTCGACGCCATGGTCTGGCTGGAAAAGGCAGGCCGCGACGGCGGCGATCCACGCGACGCCATCCTGCGCGTGAATAGCGTCGTGGCCATCACCTATGCGGTGCGGGCCGGTATCGGCATTGGCATGATCCCGGACTACATGACCGAAGAAGAACTCGACCTCGTGCCGATCCTGGCCGAGATCGAACAACCGACCCTGCAGATGATTTATGCCTTCCCGGAAGAGTTACGAACCTCGAAAAAAGTTCAGCTTTTGAGGGACTTCCTGCTCGCCAAGGCGAAGCGGCCCAAGTGACCGCGGCGATCTCCAAAGGAATTTGCCGGATGATCATGATCCGCGTCATGTCTGGCGCGTATCTCCCCCCATGAGGCAGAGTTCCTCTGGGTTTGTTATTGCCACGGCCCAGGGAATTCTTCGTCAGGAACGGCTTTCGTTCCGCCCAACTTGGCCGGATTGGTTCGATCGCTTGCGATCGGATCTTTCCGGCCTTTTACGTTTAAAGGAACCGGGGCACTACGCCCGCGACGACCCGGTGTTTGCGAAAGTGCAGAGCAAGCGCTATTGAACGCGCAACACGCACAATCTGGCGCGTAAGGGCTTTTCGCGACATGGCAAAGACGCTGTACGACAAAATTTTCGACGATCACGTGGTCGAGCGTGCCGACGACGGCACCTGCCTGCTCTACATCGATCGCCACCTCGTTCACGAGGTCACGAGCCCGCAGGCGTTCGAAGGCTTGCGTTTGGCCGGCCGCAAGGTTCGGGCGCCGGAAAAAACACTGGCCGTCGTCGATCACAACGTCCCGACGACCGATCGGACCAAAGGCATCGACGACATCGAAAGCCGCGTGCAGGTCGAAACGCTGGCGAAAAACGCCAAGGATTTTGGCGTCGAGTATTTCCACGAGCGCGACAAACGACAGGGCATCGTTCACGTCGTTGGCCCGGAGCAAGGCTTTACCCTGCCAGGAACGACAATTGTTTGCGGCGATAGCCACACCTCAACGCACGGAGCCTTCGGAGCGCTTGCCCACGGCATCGGCACGTCTGAAGTCGAGCACGTTTTGGCAACACAAACGCTAATCCAGAACAAAGCCAAGAACATGCGCGTGACGGTCGACGGCGTTTGCCCGAAGGGCGTCGGCGCCAAAGACATTATTCTCGCCATCATCGGCGAAATCGGCACAGCGGGCGGCACGGGCTCGGTGATTGAATACGCCGGTGAAGCCATCCGCGCGTTGTCGATGGAAGGCCGCATGACGGTGTGCAATATGTCCATCGAAGGCGGCGCCCGGGCCGGCATGATCGCGCCGGACGACAAGACTTTTGCGTTTATCAACGGCCGGCCCAAAGCGCCGAAGGGTGCAGCTTGGGATATGGCGATGACCTATTGGAAAACGTTGCATACCGATGATGGTGCGCACTTCGATCGCGAAGTTCGCCTCGATGCCGGCAGCCTTCCACCGATCGTGTCGTGGGGCACGTCGCCCGAAGATGTGATTTCAGTTGCGGGATCGGTGCCGGACCCGGTGAACATCGCCGATGACAACAAACGCGCCTCGATGGTGCGTGCGCTCGATTACATGGGACTGGCGCCCGGCACGAAGATCACTGATATCCCGCTCGACGTGGTGTGGATCGGCAGCTGCACCAATGGCCGCATCGAAGATCTGCGCGTCGTCGCCAAAGTCGTCGACGGCAAGAAAATCTCGCCACGCCTTGCCTATGCGATGATCGTTCCGGGATCAGGATTGGTCAAGGAGCAGGCCGAGGCCGAGGGTCTGGATGCGATTTTCAAAGCCGCCGGATTCGAATGGCGCGAACCCGGCTGCTCGATGTGCCTTGGCATGAACCCCGACCAGTTGAAGCCGGGCCAGCGCTGCGCCTCGACCTCAAACCGCAACTTCGAAGGCCGTCAGGGCTATCGCGGCCGCACGCATCTCGTGTCGCCGATCATGGCGGCGGCCGCGGCGCTCGAAGGCCATTTCGTCGATGTCCGAAATTACGCTTGATCGACAGGTGTGCAGTGACGCGCACCGCGTGCCGGTGATCGGCAACGCGTAGCGGAGGTCTTTAAACGCCCATCCGTCGCGGCTGGCGATCCACATGGACGGGCTGAGCGATCGCCTCGCCGAGCGCGATGCGCATGCTGGCGATTTCTTCCGGCGTAATGCGGAAGAACGCATTCTGCGCCCGCTGTTTTTGCTCGGCATCACCGATAGAGCCCGCGAGCAAAGTGATCGCTGCGTCGCCCGGCGGGTAGATCGCCGTGCCGCCGACAGGCTTGAAGCCGAGCATGGCCTTGTAAAACGGCACTGCCGTTGGTCGAGCCGTCAGCAGAATGTCCGATGCGCCACCAGCTTGCGCCGCGATGAATGCGGCGCGGACAAGCGCGGCGTAGAGCGTTGTGCGATACGAGGTGTTGGTGATGTCCGGGTCGATCGCCAAACGCCCAACCTCGACAACGGCGCTGGTGGCAACTGCTTTCACAGCTTTGATGGCAGGAAAATAAGGCGAGCACGGCAAGTTTGAAATCGGCTGCCAGGGGTAGCTAAAGCAGACGCGCAACGTTCCGACGCATTTTCCATTGTCATAGGCTGCGATGACTGCCGTCGTCGCAAAACCGTCGGCAGGGTCACTGAATGACCCAGCGCCTTCTTCAGGTGGATAGCCGGCCGCATCGTAGGCCTTGAAGCGAAGCGCATACGCATCAGACCGGTCCATCCCGTTGGTCGTGACGTGCATGTCGAATGGAAATTTTGCTGTTCCAGGAAGAATACCGGTTTGGCGCGGCGTAAAGGTCACGACGGGAACGTCTGCTGATTGCGTCGCGGCGGCGAGTTTCGATACGGTCGTCGAATTCATGGCTATCGCTTTCAAAAGTCGAACCAAAACTCACTAGCACAATTATGCCAACGTGCGACACGGCGAACTGGTTTCACTATGACTTGGACAACGTTAAGGCACGCGCTGTTGCAGTTAATATCGACGCGAGTAGAAATCGCCGCTCGGCTCAGTCAATGGGGATACGTCACATGACGTGATGTGTTACCGAGACGGGTGCGGCGATCACGCCGGGCAATGTGCGAAGGACGAAAGCAGTGGCGGCGCAAATGCACTGGCTTGCGGCAACGGCGCCGACGCTGGAGGATTTCGAGCAAATGGCTCAATCTGCGTGGGAGAAAATACCGCATGCGTTTCGCGCCGTCGCCGGGGATCTGGTGATCCGCGTCGAAGATTTCGCAAGCGACGATCTGCTAAGTGAACTCGGCATCGATGATCCGTTCGAACTGACCGGGTTGTATCAAGGTCTCAGTGTTGCCGAACAAAGCGTTCAGGATGCGGCGCGCGAGCCTGACATGGTGTTTTTATACCGGCGGGCTATCTTGGATGAGTGGGCTGGAGGCGGCGAAGAACTCGGCCATCTCATCGCGCATGTGCTGATCCATGAGATCGGCCATCATTTTGGGTTTTCAGATGACGACATGGACGCCATCAACAATGACGTGACCGCATGATAGGCGACTGGCGCCATGCACCCATGCTCTGACATTTGATGTCGCGAGCATGCATGAGGGTTGTGCATGACGGCAATCCAAGCCATCTTAACCGCGTGACGGTGGGCAGCGACCCTCATCAGCTGGCATTGGTATTGGGCACGAGTTTCGGGGATGACTTTGCGTAATTCAATCACCCTCGCCATCGGTCTGCTTTCGATGATGCTGCCGATGATCATAGCTCTTCCCGCTGATGCTCAAGATCCGCCGCCAACGCCTGAAGACTATGTGGCGCACGTCGGTGGCGAGGGTCAGATTTTGCCGTCCGGCCAATTCAAGCTCGATGGGCGCACGCAACGATGCGGACAGCGGCCGACCGTCGTCGATAACAACCTCGATGATTATGGCGCCGCGTATCCCGGATTCTTAATCATGAATCCAAAGCTGCTGGATCGCGTGTCAACGCCGGTGAAGCAGTGGATTTTTGCCCACGAGTGCGGTCATCAGTTTCGCGGGCCGGACGAAGAGACCGCCGATTGTTTCGCGGTTCAGCGCGGCCGGCGCGAAGGTTGGCTAACGGCGGAAGGCCTTGAAGAGGTGTGCACGTTCATCTCACCGGCGAAAGCCGACAGCATGCATTTTTCGGGCAGTTATCGCTGTGAATACATGCGCAAATGCTACGCCGACCCCACCGTGAAATAAGTTATCCCCGGCCTCGCCGCTGACCGTAGACTCGCTTCGACCATGAGTGCGAATGCGAGCAAAGCGATGCGGTTTTTCGAATATGCCCAGCGTTTAATGGCGCTGGCGGAGACGCTATTTCACTGGGCCGGCGAGCTGGCCAATCTAGACCAATCGCGGCGCCTGCGGGTGGCGCTGTATGCTGAGGAAATTGCAGCGACGCTGGCGCGTGCGGCCACGGCGCTGACTGCGCTTGAGTGCACGCCCGACGACCGCACGGCGCTGCTTTCGGCGAACCGCGAACTGGGCCGCATCGGTGGCTACGTCGAAACGATTTTGGCTGCGCTGGAACAGCATCTTGACGGGCGCAAGCCTGCCGGCGTTAAACGGCGCCTTGAAAACCTGCATCCGTTCGAGTTGGAGGCAGCCCTGGTCGAGCACGGGGCATTTCGACATGCCACGCGTCTGACGTCGGCTGAGGGCTATTTCCGGGCGCTGGCCGATGTGCTGAGAACATGACGCCTGCGACAGACATGGCTAAGCGCAAGCGGCAGGCCAGCGCCGACACAATGAGGAGACCGAGATGGACAAGTTCACGAGTTTGACCGGCATTGCCGCGCCGCTGCCGTTGCGCAACGTCGACACAGACATGATTATTCCGAAGCAATTTTTGAAAACGATCCTGCGCACCGGCCTCGGCAAATCGTTGTTTTTTGAAATGCGTTTCGATCCGGCGACCGGAAAGGAAATGCCGGATTTCGTCCTGAACAAACCGCAGTATCGCGCGGCAACCATCTTGGTGACGGGTGAAAACTTCGGCTGCGGATCGAGCCGCGAACACGCCCCATGGGCGCTTTTGGATTTCGGTATTCGCTGCGTCATCGCGCCGGACTTCGCCGACATTTTCTACAACAACTGTTTCCAGAACGGCATTTTGCCGATCAAGCTGCCGCAGGCAGACGTCGATAAGCTGATGGACGATGCCAGCCGGGGTGCCAATGCCAAGATCACCGTTGATCTCGAGACGCAGGAAATTCGCGGTCCGGACGGTGGCGTCATTCGTTTCGACATCGATCCATTCCGCAAGCATTGCCTGCTGAACGGTCTCGATAACATCGGGCTGACACTTGTGAAAGACGAAGCCATTACGGCGTTCGAGCATCATGTCAGTAGCGAACGGCCCTGGCTGTGATCAAACGCGGCACAAAAAGGTAAAACGCGATGGCGAAAACAATTCACATGATGGTGCGGGTTTTGGATGAAGCCCGGTCCGTCAAATTCTATGAGGCGTGCTTTGGGCTCGGTATTGCCGATCGCAAGGAGTGGCCGGAGTTCGCGCTGATTTACATGAGCAACGACAAAAGCAATTTCGAGCTTGAGTTGACGGTCAACAAGGGCCGCTCCGAGGCCTACGACCTCGGTAATGGATACGGCCATATGGCCTTTGTCGTCGACGATCTTTCGGCAGAACACGCGCGCATGGCGGCGGCCGGATACCAGCCTCAGGACATCAAGCAGATGACGCACAACGGCGCGCCGTTCGGGACATTCTTTTTTATCGAAGACCCGGATGGCTATAAAATTGAAGTCCTGCAAAAGGGCGGGCGCTTCAAATGATCGGCTGCATGGGGCAGGTCAGCCATGGATGAAACCAAGATCGACGCTGCGATGATGGGCCGGCTCGCCAAGGCGCTGGAATTCATTTGCGGCCTAGAGCATCCGGTCGTGAAGGCGTTGCGGCTGGCGTCCGCAAGCGGCAGCGACCGTGACGTTAAAGCGGCACGCTCGCAGTTTCTCAAACTCAAATCTGGTGATCGCCAGGCGGCGCTAACGATGGTGCGCGACGACTAGCTCTCGCAACCAAATTGGCGGCTCAAAAGCCGACGGCCGAGCGTGAGGCGACCAGCGCGCCCGTCAATTCTGTTGCAAAATCCCGGCGCTCGTCATCTGTGAGAAAATGGCCAAACGAGACTTCGCGGCCCTGCGCCGACAGCCGCAGCGATGTACGCCCGTCAGGTCTATCGGTGGTCAAGCGGACATGCGCCCAATACGGATTGAACTCGTAGTCTTCAACACGGCCCGAGGGATGAAATCGCGAGAGCTTGAGGTTTTCCGGCGTAACGCTGACGACTTCGTAAAGGCGGCCGGAGCGATAATTCAATTTGAAGGCCCAATAGATCAGCGCCACGTCGAGGCCGAAAAATCCGAAGACGGGCCAAGCGCCGAGCAGCAGGAACACCATTCCGACGACGAAGCTGACAAACCCGATCAAGGCCATCAGAATAAGAAACCCGCGCGGGCTGAGGGACCGGTGCTGGTTGAGCACGAAATTCGTCGCCTTGGCCGCTTGCATGTCCACCGCAGTATCGTTCATTGCCCGACCTTTAACGTGATTCCGACATCGTACCGATATCAACGGCGGTTTCGCAAAAAGCGATGCATGCCGAAGCCCGAGTGCGACATTTCACACATATTGGCCCAGAGCCGTTGAACCGCAAAGCCTCATGACAAAGCGTCCCCGAGACCCTGCGCACCAGATGAGCAAGCAACGTGCAACAGCGCCGACGACTGCGCATCCGCCAGCCAGAAAGCCGCCGGTGGGCAGGCGGCGGATCACGGCCGCACAGGCAGAGAGCATTTTCAGCCGCTTCTCGGCGGCAGCACCCGAACCAAAAGGCGAATTGGAACACGTCAATGTTTTCACGCTGCTGGTCGCGGTGGTGCTATCGGCGCAGTCGACCGACGCCGGCGTCAACAAAGCGACGCGAGAGCTGTTTAGACAAGCCGACACGCCAGTGAAAATGCTGGCGCTCGGTGAAGACCGCGTGCAGGCGCTGATCAAGACGATCGGGCTCTACCGCAACAAGGCCAAAAACGTCATCGCGCTGTCGCAGCGGCTCGTCACTGACTTTGGCGGCGAGGTGCCTGCCGACCGGGACGCGCTCGAAACCTTGCCGGGTGTTGGCCGCAAGACCGCCAACGTGGTCATGAACATGGCGTTCGGCGAGCCGACGATGGCGGTCGATACCCACGTTTTTCGTGTCGCCAATCGCATCGGCTTAACGCGAGGTAAAACGCCACTCGCCGTTGAAGCTGATTTGCTTCGCATCATACCGGCGAAGTTCGGTTTGCATGCGCACCACTGGCTTATTTTGCACGGCCGCTATCTTTGCAAAGCCCGCAACCCCGAATGCTGGCGCTGCCCGATCGCCGATATCTGCCTGTTCAAGCCGAAATCTCCAGCGCGCGGCAGCGCTGATTAACGTGCGCTTAATCCAGACGTTTCGAATTCGATAACAACTCCTCGACAATTATCGCCCGGCTGCGAACGGCTTTTTATGTCCTCTATAGTATTGCTCTCCGCCTTGGGGACTGTGCAGAGTCAAAAAGGCGTATCATGGCGACGATTACGGGGACGAACGCGAACGATGTCATCACCGGCACAACGGCCAATGACATTATCGATGGCGGCGCGGGGAATGACCGCATCAATGGCGGCGCTGGAGACGACGTTATTTTCGGCGGCGACGGCACCGATACGCTGACCGGCGACGCCGGCAACGACACACTCTATGGCGGCAACGGCAACGACGGTTTCTTTGGCGGCGGCGGAAACGATACGCTTTACGGCGAAGCCGGCGACGACACCATGTACGGCGACGGCGGCAACGATCGGATCGTCGGCGGAGACGGAAACGACAAGCTTTACGGCGGCACCGGCGATGACGAACTGTCAGGTGGCGCTGGCAACAATATCGTCGACGGCGGCGCCGGTATCGATACCGTCGTCATAGAATTGTCGTCGGCGACATTGAATGACGCCATGCGCGCCGATCTCGCAACGCTCAAGACCTGGATGCAGAACCAGCTCGCGTTAGCCGGATCAACGACCGCGCTTGGCGCACAAACCACCGGTCCAGCGCTTGTTCTCTCGGCGCTCGGCTTGACGCTGTCGAATTTTGAAGTCGCACGCATTTATCTCGACGGCGTCGAGAAGCCGATCGGCAGTTTTCTGAACGTGGCGCCCGTGGCGGCTGCTTTAGTAAACACAACAACCAACGAAGACAACGCTCTTTCGGGAACGATTGTCGCAAGCGATGCCGACGGCGATGTTTTATCGTTTGCCGTCACCGCAGGCCCGGCCAACGGTTCGCTGACGCTCAACGCTGCAACCGGCGCCTATGTCTACACGCCGAGCGCCAATTACAACGGTGCCGATAGCTTCCAAGTGACGGTTGTCGATCCCAAGGGTGCGGCTATCACGCAAACCGTCAACGTCGCGATTGCAGCAGTCAACGATGCGCCAGTTGCAGTTGCGTCAGTCGATATCACGACGAATGAAGATACGACCGTGCTGGGAACGGTCGTCGCCAGCGACGTCGATGGCGATGTTTTATCGTATGCCGTCGCCGCAGGCCCGGCCAACGGTTCGCTGACGCTCAATGCCGAGACAGGCGCTTACATCTATACGCCGAACGCTGACTTTAACGGCGCCGACAGCTTCCAAGTGGCGGTTGTCGATCCCAAGGGCGCGGCTATCATGCAAACCGTCAACGTCGCGATTGCAGCAGTCAACGATGCGCCGGTTGCAGAAGGCGCGGTCGAGTTCAAAGTCGAAGAAGACAATGTCTTGTACGGCGACGTCGGCGGCAGCGATGTTGACGGCGACGCGCTGGCCTGGGCGCTGACCAGCAAACCAGAAAATGGCACAGTCAAGCTTGACGAAACCACCGGCAAGTATGCCTACATTCCGAACGCCGATTATAATGGATCCGACACCTTCGAGGTGAGCGTCACCGATGCGTCCGGCGTTTCCACCACGCAGACCGTTAAAATCACCGTTGTCCCAGTCAATGATGCGCCGGTTACGGCAAGCGTCGTCGAACTGAAAACCAACGAAGATACCGTTGTTTCTGGCCAAGTCGTCGCCAGTGATGTCGATGGCGATGCGCTGGCCTGGGCTTTGACAACCAAGCCGGCCAACGGCTCGGTGAAGTTCGATGCAACCACTGGCGCCTACAGCTACGTGCCGAAGGCCAATTTCAACGGCACGGACAGTTTCGCAGTTACCGTGACTGATCCGTCCGGCGCGGCGACAACGCAAACGATCAAAGTTAGCGTCGTTCCGGTCAATGATGCTCCCGTGGTCGCAGCCAACGCTTCGCTGACGACGCAGGAAGACAAGACTGTGCAAGGCAGTGTTGCTGCCAGCGATGTTGAAAATGATGCATTGTCGTGGGCCGTATCGCGCACGGCTGGCCACGGCGGCGTGAAACTTGACGGGGCAACCGGCGCCTACACCTACATCCCGAATGCCAACTATAACGGCTCTGATTCATTTGAAGTCACCGTGACCGACCAGAATGGCGCAAAGTCTTCGCAGACGATCACCGTGACGATTACGCCGGTTAACGACGCGCCGGTGACACAAGCAACATCGGCCGTAGCAACGATCGAAGACAAATCGGTGTCGGGCATGATTTCGGCAACGGACGTCGACGGCGATGCCTTGACGTGGTCGCTCGCAACCAGTGCAGCGCGCGGGACAGTTGCGTTAAACGCCGCAACGGGTGCTTACACTTACACGCCAACCGCCAACGCCAGTGGCGCGGATTTCTTCCTGGTCAATGTCAAGGATGCATACGGCGCAACGGCGCAGCAGCGCGTTGACGTGACCGTGAGTGCTGTGGCCGATCAGCCAACGCTGACGGTCGTGTCACCGGTTATCATTCCGGAAGTTCCGCTGCCGCCAGCGGATATCGTCGCGATCTTGCTCGCCGGAACCGGCGAAGACGATCAGTGGGACAACGTCACCGTCGCTTTGAACATTTCGTCGTCACTGGTCGACACCGATGGGTCAGAAGCTCTGGCATTGCGCATCACCGACGTGCCGGCCGGCGGTACGCTATCGGCCGGTTTGCAAAACAGCGACGGAAGCTGGTCGCTGACACAAGCCGACCTCGCAGGCTTGACAATCACGACCGACAAGTTCGCAACCTACACGATCAAGGTGCAAGCGATCGCCACGGAAGCCACCGGCGGCAGCGCGTCGTCCACTCAGTCCATCACTATTCAAATGGATTCGCAGGGCGTGACGCTGAGCGGCAACAATGGCGCGAATACGTTGAACGGTGGCTTTGGCAACGATAAGCTTTACGGAAACGGCGGCAACGACACGCTGAATGGCGGCGCAGGCGCCGATCGACTGGAAGGCGGCAAGGGCAACGATTACCTGTATGGCGGCAGCGGCAATGATCATCTGTTTGGCCAGGCTGGAGACGACTTCTTCTTTGGAGAGGACGGCAATGACGTTTATTCCGGCGGCAGCGGTTACGACACGCTGAGCTATGCGAGCGCCAACAGCGCCATCAGTGCCGATCTGGGCAAAAAAATCATCGTTGGCGCAGACACCGGCACGGACACGATCAAGGGCGCGGCTATTGAAAAAATCATCGGCACCAGCTTCGCCGATACGTTCAATGGCTCAAGCGGCGTTGATCGCGTCGATGGAGGTGGCGGCAACGATTATTTCCGAGGCTTCGCTGGATCCGACATATTTACCGGTGGTGCCGGCGCCGATAAATTCTACTGGGACAAAGCCGATGTCGGATCGAACCGCGGCGTCGATCACATCACGGATTTTGGCGCGGGCGACGTGCTCGACTTTACCGGGCTGGTGACGCTCGGCTCAGGCAGTCTCGCTGACTACGTTCGCCTGAGTGTTCAGGGCAACGACACCACCATCTCGGCGAAAATCGGCTCGGCGTTTGTTGCTGTCGCGGTTCTCGACAGCGTCAAGCACACCTCGGTCACTGACTTGTATAACGGCGGCCACCTGCTGGTCGCATAAGCGTTGGCGCAACACGCGCGCCGGCGTCAGTCCAATCGCATGGCGAGCCCCGCGCTCGCCATGTGCTTTTTGGCTTGCGATATCGAATACGTTCCGAAGTGAAAAATCGACGCCGCCAGCACCGCACTGGCGTGACCTTCGCGAACACCGTCGACAAGATGGTCGAGCGTGCCAACGCCGCCCGAGGCAATCACTGGAACCGTCACGGCATCGGCAATGGCGCGCGTCAGGCCGAGATCAAACCCGGATTTCGTGCCGTCACGATCCATTGATGTGAGCAGGATTTCACCGGCACCTAAAGCGACAACCTCGCGGGCAAAGTCAATCGCATCGATGCCAGTGCGATTGCGGCCGCCGTGCGTGAAGATTTCCCATTTTGGCCGGGCGTTTCGACTGTTCTCCGTCGAGCCGGCCGGAATTTCGTCGTAGACGCGCTTGGCATCGATGGCGACGACGATGCATTGCGCGCCGAATTTTTCGGATGCTTCGCGCACGAACTGACGGTTCGTGACGGCGGCCGTGTTGATAGAAACTTTGTCGGCACCAGCTTCGAGCAGCCGGCGGATATCGTCGACGGTGCGCACGCCACCGCCAACAGTCAGCGGCATGAAGCAGCGTTCGGCCGTGCGCTCGACGATATCGAAAATCGTGTCACGGTTTTCGTGGCTGGCTGTAATGTCGAGAAAGCAAAGCTCGTCCGCACCAGCCGCGTCGTAGGCAGCGGCGGCTTCGACCGGGTCACCGGCGTCGATCAGGTCGACGAAATTCACGCCTTTGACGACGCGGCCGTCCTTGACGTCGAGGCACGGAATAACGCGAATTTTCAGCACGAAATAGCCTTGAACAGACGTGGTTGCGAGAATGGGCACGATGTAGCATGGGCAAGATCGCCCGTCGATCTGCGGTCACCGAGCGCGGAACCTTGCTCACCGCCGAGACGTTAGCACTCGCGATAATCGCCTCATGGAGCGTCACATGGCCCAGCAAACCGCACTCGATATCCAAGGCCGCATCGATCGTCTCGAAGCTCAGCTTGCTGACGTCGAAACGCGATTGAAAACCACCGACGAGCAAGATCCCGTGCATCAGGGTGCGCTCGAAGAGTTCAGAGATCGGATCATGGCGCTGCGGGCGCAATTGGATGAAGACCAAGTCGGATATGAAGCCGACATTCCGGATACGTCCGCGTTTTCGCGCGTCACCGACTTGGAGAGCGGATTGACCACCTGGCTTCTGGACATCGATCGCCGTTTTGCTGGCGAGACCAAGACAAATGACGGCGCATCGATGTGAGATAGAGATTATTCTCCACGCTCGCGCAGCGCGGAGAATTTTATGTCTGGGAATTTTTCGCCCTTGTATTTCAGCATCCAGGGGCTTTCGGCGAGAAACACAAGCGCGTCGTCGCGGTCTCGAGCGATTTCACCACGATGGGCGGCGATGAATTTTTCAAGCGCCGCTGGATCGTCGGACGATATCCAGCGGGCAAGTTCAACCGGCGCATTCTCGAATGAGATCGGCACGCCATACTCGGCTTGAACGCGCGACTGCAATACTTCGAACTGAAGCACACCGACAACGCCGAGGATCGGACGGCCGCCGGCGATCGGCGTGAAGACCTGCACAATGCCTTCTTC
>JAIEPV010000175.1 GCA_019748215.1 Hyphomicrobium sp. | reverse complement strand
CAGAGCCGCCGCCCTGCCCATGAGGTCACTCGGGAGGCAGGGGGGTCAACATCCGACAGCGCGTGGCGCTTTCGGGTGATTTTGTGTTTTGCGCGGACGGTCGCACGCCTGGAGATGAACGGCTGAATGTTTCAGAGCCTCACAGATCGCCTCTCGGGCGTTTTTGATAAGCTGACGCGGCGTGGTTCGCTGTCCGAAGCTGACGTCAACGACGCTATGCGCGAAGTGCGTCGCGCCCTGCTAGAGGCCGATGTCGCGCTCGAAGTAGTGAAAGACTTCATCGACAAGGTGAAGGCAAAATCCATCGGCGCCGAGGTCGTGCGATCGGTTTCGCCGGGGCAGATGGTCGTCAAGATCGTCAACGACGAGCTGACGGCGATGCTCGGGTCTGACGCGGAACCCATCGATCTGCGCGCAGCCCCGCCGGTCGGCATTCTGATGGTCGGCTTGCAGGGCTCAGGCAAGACGACGACGACGGCCAAAATCGGCTATCGCCTAACCAATCGCGACCGCAAAAAAGTGTTACTTGCGTCGCTCGATACCCGCCGCCCCGCCGCCCAAGAACAATTGCGCGTGCTTGGCGAACAAACCGGCGTCGCGACGCTGCCGATCATGGTTGGACAAACGCCGATCCAGATCGCGCGCCGCGCCAATGAAGCGGCTCGGCTCGGCGGTTACGACGTGATCATTTACGACACGGCCGGTCGCGTCACCGTCGACGAAGAGTTGATGGATGAAGTCGCCGACGTCAAAAAATCCATTCAGCCGCATGAAGTGCTGTTGGTCGCTGACGCGCTGACCGGTCAGGACGCCGTCACCACCGCCAAAGCCTTCGATGGCCGCATCGGCATCACCGGCATCGTTTTGACGCGTGCTGACGGTGATGGACGTGGCGGCGCTGCCTTGTCGATGCGGGCTGTCACCGGCAAACCGATCAAGCTGATCGGCGTTGGCGAAAAGTGGGACGCGCTCGAAGATTTCCACCCGGGCCGGATCGCATCGCGCATTCTCGGCATGGGCGATGTCGTCAGCCTGGTCGAACGCGCGGCACAAACCATCGATGTCGAAAAAGCCACCAAGATCGCCGAAAAAATGAAGAAGGGGTCGTTCGACCTCGAAGATCTGGGCGAGCAACTGAAGCAGATGCAAAAGCTCGGCGGCATGGGCGGCGTACTCGGCATGCTTCCAGGCGTCGGCAAGATTAAAAGCCAGATCAACGAAGCCGGTCTCGATAAAAGCCTCGTGCACCAGCGCGCCATCATCGGCTCGATGACACCGTACGAACGGCGCAATCCCAAGGCGTTGGATGCCAAACGCAAGCGGCGTATCGCGGCGGGATCGGGCACGAAGGTCGAGGAGATCAACAAACTCGTCAAAATGCATCGCCAGATGGCGGACATGATGAAAACCATGGGCCGCAATCAGGGCATGATGAGCAAGATGGCCGGCATGATGGGTATGCCGAGCGCGGCGGGCCTGGGTGGCGGCGGCGGCGCTGCGCCCTCAGCCGAGGACCTCGCAAAAATGCAATCTGAACTCGCCAATCTCGACCCCAAGGCGCTTGAGCAATTGCCGAGCGACGTCAAAGAGCAGCTCGCGCGGGGCCTTGGTGGCGGCGGCACGGGCGGCTTGCCGAAAAACCTTTCCGGACTTGGCGGACTTGCTAAGGGGCTGCCTGGCCTTGGCGGCGGATTTCCGAAATTCCCAGGTGGTCCTGGGAAAAAGAAGTGACCACACACGACCGTAAAGATCAAAGACACGCAGCATAGACAGCGAACACAATAGGAGACGAAAAATGTCAGTCAAAATCCGCCTCTCGCGCGGTGGTTCAAAGAAGCGTCCGTATTATTACGTCATCGTTGCCCACGGTACAGCGCCGCGTGACGGCCGCTATATCGAACAAATCGGCACGTTCGATCCGATGCTGAAAAAGGACAACCCGGAGCGCGTGAAGCTCAGCAGTGAGCGCGTCAGCTATTGGCTCGGCGTTGGCGCTCAGCCGACCGATCGCGTGCTTCGCTTGCTTGACGGCGCCGGCCTTGCCGAGCGCACGGCACCGAACAATCCAGAAAAAGCCAAGCCGAAAAAGAAGGCCCAGGAGCGCGCTGCCGCCGCCGCTGACAAAGCCGCGAAAGCCGCCGAAGCCGCAGCCAGCGCGGATGCCGCTTGACTTTGGCTGCATCGGCCGCGCCACATCGCAACCACTGAAAAAACAAAACCTCTCAGGGTTCCTGGGAGGTTTTTTTATAGGCGTTCGCGATGTGCCCTGGCCGTGGCGCAGGTCTTGAGTTGCTCGGTCTCACGTTTTCATTCTAGGACGATTTTGCCTGAGGATTTTTGCTGATGTTCACCGATGGCATCTATAAGATTGCATACGCGCAAGATGAGCAACCGGAGGACGCCGAAATTGCTCTTGCGGTGGTTCGAAATGGAGCCGTCATGGCTTCGGACCGGCACGGTGGCGTTTACATGGGCGCTGAAATCCAGAAGCTGTCCGAGACCGAATGCCGATTGTTTCTGACGGCGACCGTCCCGGCCAACGGGGTCATGGCCTCGGGATTTGAAGCTGGACCGGACGGCGCCGACCTGGCTATCTGCGCGGTGCTTGACGCCTCATCGCACCATCAGCGCGCCATTGTCGCTGTCGGCGGCGCGACGATGGTCATCGACGTGGTTTATCTCGGGCCCTTGCCCAATTAAACGATGCGAGGCATCACGACGCGATGAGCGATCATTCCCAGCCGCCAACGCCTGCACCCAAACGCATCCTTCTCGGCCAGATTGCGAGCGCTCACGGCATACGGGGCGAAGTTTTGGTGCGAACCTTCACCGGCGAACCAGCGGCGATCGCAACTTATGGCCCGTTGAGCGACAAACCCGGCACGCGCTCTTTTCGGTTGAAGATGGTGCGCATCACCGACAAGGGCATTATCGCCAGGGTCGACGGCATTGCCGACCGCACCGCCGCCGAACAGCTCAGAGGCACCGAGCTATACGTCGAACGCGCGAAACTTCCGCCGCCCGCCGAAGATGAGTTTTATCACGCCGATCTCGTTGGGCTTGCGGTCGAACTCGAAGATGGTGCGGCCTATGGGATCGTTCACGCGGTCGTCAATTTCGGCGCCGGCGATCTGGTCGAGGTCACCCGAACCGGGCTGACGTCATCGGAACTCATTCCGTTTACAAAGGCCAACGTGCCAACCATCGATTTCGCTGCGGGCCGGATCACAGTCGTTCCGCCGGTGATGGTCGGCGAGCCCGAACCACAACAAAGTCAGCCCGCGACGGACGACGATCCGTCAGGTGATAGCGACTAACGCGGGTCATCCGATTGCGGGCGTCGACGGGCCTGAGCCGTCAGCTGAGTGATCGACGATTTGGCCGACCGTCATCGCTGGTCGGGGCAATCTGCGGCGCAATCGATTCCACATCCGCCATCTCAGAACCGGCCCCAGCGCTGCCATCGCTCGGCCGACTTCAGTACCCGTGCGCCAAGCCAGGACTGGCAACTTTTCGAAAAACCCGACCTTGTCGGCGTCGTTGATTTGCACCTGGGCCGCGCGTGGCGCATCGATGGTCGACGACCATCCTCGTGCAGGCTGAGCCGGATACGGCAAGATGTGACCGATTTTCAGCCCGAGGTGCAGCGGACGGTCATAGGCATGGTCGAACGGCACGACCATTGGAATCAGCTGCGCGAGGCATTTGCGAGCCGCACCGCGATTGAGAATATAGGCCGTCGAGCCCGTGACCCGAGTGATCATGGCCTTAACGGACCGGTCGTTTGTAGCCCAATGCGTCCGTACCCCGAGCCCCGGACGACGCCCCTGCAGTCGGACCAGATCGTAGTCGTAGAGATCATTCGCCACGAGATCAGCAACGGCTTCGGCGAAATCCGGCACGACTTCGACGTCATCTTCCAACACCACGCAGTAGTCATGAGCGGAGGCGAGAAATGTTTCCATGGCGCTGAGGTGGCTCAAGTAGCAGCCCACCTCGGCAGCCCGAAGGGTGCGGCCATGATAGCGTCGGTAGGCAGAAGGCAATACCGCAGGCGCGCGCAGAGTCAGAGTATTGCCATCGACGCCGCGCAAGCGTCGATAGGCGATCCCGCGCGCCAACAAATGGGTGCCCGTCGTCTCCAATCGCTCCGGAGAGCGATCGAGGTTGATCAGCAAATACAGCGGCTGCAACGACATCGATACGGCTGCCATCTCGCTTACTGGCTCTGTGACCACACCCGCCACACGTAATCCTCGGTCCAAATCTAAAGATGCCAACCAGTCTGTGCCGCTGCCCATGTTAGGCGCGTGCTGTCATCGTATGACACTTATGTTTCAGACGACGCCGCCGCCTGTCAATTCACGTCGGCGGCGACATCCAGGCTCAGACAGGCAGCCCGCGCGCAAGCTTGGGCAATTCACCGGTCATGCCAGAGGCTTCCGACATAATGAGCTGTTTCAGCCCGTCACTGCGATCCACCAGACCCAAAGCTGCACCACGGCCTGCCCGCAGCACGACGTTGTCGATCCTAAAGACGCGGTTCAAGCCATCGTACAGCGTCGCTGACATAGTTGAGTCAAAGCGCCGCCACCGCTCGTAGCGCTCGAGTGCTGGCCCATGACCGAGATCAAAGCCCAGGCGGGCAGCATCAACCAAACACTCAACCAGCGCCGCCGCATCGCGGAGCGCCAGATTGACGCCTTGCCCCGCGACGGGGTGCACGCCATGCGCCGCGTCGCCCATCAGCGCGAAGCGGCGCGTCGTCAGGGCGCGGGGTATTTTCAAATTGAGCGGCCACGATTGGCGCGGGCCGGCCAGCGTCAGTGCGCCGAACCGGCCGCCAATGCGGTGTTCGAGCTCGGCGACAAAGGCCGCATCACTTAAACCGATCATGCGGTTCGCGTCGGCTGTTGCGGCACTCCAGGTGATACAGGCGCGATTGTTTCTCAGCGGCAAAACTGCGAACGGTCCGCCTGGAAGAAAGTGTTGGATCGCCACGCCGTTATGCGGCAACTCGAAGGCGACTGTGGCCACCAAGCCAACTTGATCGTAGCCCCAGCCGACAGACTTGATCCCGGCACGTTCGCGCAACGTCGATTGCCGACCGTCTGCCGCCACCACCAAACTACCGCAGACATTGTGGCCGTCGCTCAGCACGACGTCGGCGGTGATATCTCCAAGTTTGAGATCGATCGCTTCGGCCGGCGCCAGCCAGGTGATCGCCGATGTTCCTTCAATCGCCTGATAAAGCGCGCGGTGGAGCAGCGCCGCTGGCACCATATGGGCGGCGGCCCGGCCATCCGACGTCTTTGCATCATACGTCACGCGGCTCTGACGCACCCCATCGTCGAGCGCACTGTCAGTGATTTCGATCGATGTCATTTCTTGAGCGCCGGGTGCTATGGCCGACCAGACGCCGAGACTATCAAGTACTGCTTGCGCGCCCGCCCAAATGGCAAACGCGCGGCCATCTAACGTCATCGGAGCGGCAGCGGCAGCGCGGTCGATGATTGCAACGCGAACGCCATCGCCGAGCGCGCGCGTCAGGCCACACGCAAGCGCTAACCCGGCGAAGCTCGCGCCCGAAATGACCACATCAAACCGCTGCGCTTGGACCGTCACCGTTAAACCTTCCAGAATTGCCTCGGGCCGTCTGCGACGCTGAGCGCTGCCTTGACAGTGTAGCCCGGTTTCTTGCCCACTGTCGCCGCAGACAGCGGCGTTTTGTACGGCTGTCATGAGGCCAACTGGGGTTGCTTTGATGAACAGTAACGAAAACGACGGCGCGGGGATCGGCCCTGCCGGTCGCCTCAGTGACGTGAATGGCAACCTCACTGGCTCCGCACTCGCGCAGCTGCTCGAAACGCTGACCCTCGAGCCGCTCGAAGACAATCTATTTCGCGGCCCACGATCGCGTGAAGGCTGGCAGCGGGTCTACGGCGGCCTGGTTTTAGGACAGGCCGTCTCGGCCGCTGGAATGACGGTCAGCAGTGACCGCGCCATCCACTCGCTGCATGGTTACTTTCTGCTGGCTGGCGATCCAGACCGCGATATCGTCTACGAGGTCGAGCGCATCCGCGACGGCGGCAGCTTTACGACGCGGCGCGTGCGAGGTCTGCAGCACGGTCGCGCTATCTTCGCCATGAGTGCGTCGTTTCACAAAGACGAGGACGGTTACGATCACCAATCCACAATGCCGGACGTGCCCGCACCCGAAGACTTGCCCAGCGCCAAATCGTTAATGTCGGGGATGCTCGCGCATCTGCCGGAAAATATGCGGGCCTACTGGGACCGCGAACATCCCCTCGACATCCGCATCGTCGACGCGTCCCGCTACACCAGCCGCCAACCGCGACCGGCCGCGCAGGCCATCTGGCTGCGCGCCAACGGCCCACTGCCGGATCAACCGGCCGTCCATCGCACTGTGCTCGCCTATGCCTCGGATTTCACGCTGCTCGACACAGCGCTGGTTGCCCACGGCAAGCTGCTCTTTGATCGCGACATCCAGCTTGCCAGCCTGGACCACGCCATGTGGTTCCACAGGCCCTTCCGAGCCGACGGATGGCTGCTGTACGCCCAGGACAGTCCGTCGGCCTACGGTGCCCGCGGGTACTGCCGCGGCTCCGTTTTCGATCTCCAGGGCCGCCTGGTGGCATCGACCGTTCAAGAAGGCTTGATGCGCAAGCGCGACACGGCCTACGTGCTCAAATAAAGGTCTTTTGGCCTCTTTTGCCTTATTTTTGTGCTGCCTCCAGCTTGCCGGCCGGCGTCCGGCCCTGTTGCGCACAATTTTTACTCATAGAATTCAATATCTTAACAATTCATTACTGACTTGGCACGGCTCTTGACTCTTCTGAGCTGGACACTCGGCCGCCACAATTGGCCGAGGATCAGATTTTTTGAAAAGTCGCTGGTCCTGACCAGCGCCAAAAGGGGGGCCCCATGAAGCTCATCACTGCCGTTATCAAACCCTTCAAGCTCGAGGAGGTCCGCTCGGCGCTGACCGATCTTGGCTTGCAAGGCATGACTGTCACGGAAGTCAAAGGATACGGCCGCCAGAAGGGCCACACTGAAATCTATCGTGGCGCCGAATACGCAGTCAGCTTTCTGCCGAAAATCAAGATCGAAGTCGTCGTTCCCGGCAGCCAAGTCGAAAAGGCGCTCGCCGCGATTCAGCGTTCGGCCAAAACCGGCCAAATCGGTGACGGCAAAATCTTCGTCTCCGCCATCGAGCACACTGTCCGCATCCGCACCGGCGAAGCAGACGACGACGCGCTGTAGATCGGCGCGTTTTTCCAATTCGACCAGTTTAGTATTCAGGGAGCTATCATCATGAAATTTCGAAACTTGCAGCGATATGTGAAGGCCTTGGGGGCTCTTTGCGTTATCGCGCTCGCATTGTTCACGACCGTGCCGGTCATGGCACAAGACGCCGCCCCACCGGCAGCGACGGAAGCCCCGGCAGCAACGCCGGCTCCAGCACCGGCTGCACCCGCCGCAGCGCCTGCTGCGGAAGCAGCACCTGAGGCCGCAGCCGCGGCACCCGCCGCGCCGACGCCTGACAAAGGCGACATCACCTTCATGTTCATCTCGACGGTGCTCGTCCTGATGATGACGGTGCCGGGCCTCGCCCTGTTCTATGGAGGCCTCGTCAGAACCAAGAACATGCTGTCGGTGTCGATGCAGGTTTTCGCCACGGTCTGCATGGTGATGATCATTTGGGTCATGTACGGCTACTCGATGGCCTTCACAAACGGCGGCGAGTTGAACCCTTACGTCGGCGGTTTCTCCAAAGCGTTCCTGGCCGGGGTTGATTCCACCAAACTGGCGGCGACATTCTCAAATGGCGTCTACATTCCCGAATATCTGTTCATTGCGTTTCAGATGACCTTTGCTGCCATCACGCCGGCGTTGATCATCGGTGCCGTTGCTGAGCGCATGAAGTTCTCGGCATGGATGCTGTTTGCCGCGCTCTGGGTGACATTCGTGTACTTCCCAGTCGCGCACATGGTTTGGTACTGGGGCGGCCCGGACGTCTTCGGGGATGCTGCCAAGGCCCTAGCTGCCGCTGGCGGTGCGAACGCTTCGGCTGAAGCCAAAGCTGCCTACGACGCCGTCATGGCCGATGTCGGACAGATTTTTGCCTGGGGCGCCTTAGACTTCGCCGGCGGCACGGTCGTTCACATCAATGCCGGTATCGCTGGTTTGGTTGGCGCGTTGATGCTCGGCAAGCGTGTCGGCTACGGCCGCGAAGCGATGCCGCCACACTCGTTGACGATGACGATGATTGGCGCGGCCCTGCTGTGGGTCGGCTGGTTTGGCTTCAACGTCGGCTCGAACCTCGAAGCCGCAGCTTTCGCAACCGTACCGATGATGAATACCTTGCTGTGCACGGCTGCGGCTGGCTTGGCGTGGATCCTGATCGAATGGATTGCGAAGGGTAAGCCATCGATCCTCGGCCTCGTCTCCGGCGTCGTCGCCGGTCTCGTGGCTGTGACGCCTGCCTGCGGTTTTGCAGGCGTGATGGGCTCGATCGTTCTGGGCATCGTCGTCAGTGTCATCTGCTACACGTTTTGCACCGGCATCAAGAGTGCGCTCGGTTACGACGACAGCTTGGATGTCTTCGGCATCCACGGCGTCGGCGGCATCATCGGCGCACTTGCCACGGGCATCCTGGTCAACCCAGACTTTGGCGGCACGGGCATCCCCGACTATCTGTCGGTCCCGGGCACGTTGCAGGTTGGCGCGTACGATATGATCACCCAGCTGACGGCGCAGGCGAAGGGCGTCGGCATGACCGTCCTCTGGACCGGTCTTGGCTCGGCGATCCTGTTCAAGCTGGTCGACATCTTGGTCGGTCTGCGTCCGATCGAGGACAAAGAGCGCGAAGGTCTCGACATTACCGATCACGGCGAGCGCGCTTACAACTACTAGGTTGAAGATGCGGCGCGGCTCCGATGAGGCCGCGCCGATGTTTTTTGGACGACTCCCAAGCGCATCTACCCCTAGATGTGAGTGAACTGGCCCGGCGCTTTACGCAGCCGGGCCTTTTTTGTGGCGGGTCAACGTCCGACTGAGACGCGCGTCGTCGGCCGCACATGCGCCAGCAGCCGTCGCAGATGCGGCGCCGCAAGAGCAATGCATCCTTCAGTCGGTTGATGGTCGGCGCGGGCTACGTGCACGAAGATCGCGCTGCCTCGCCCCTGAACGCGCGGACACACATTGTAGTCGAGCACGACGACCACATCGTAAAGCGGATCGCAGCGAAACATGCGTTCGGCGCTGACGCGGTAAGGGTGCTGGACAGGTCGATTGTAATTGCGGTCGCCAACCGCATCACACCACCCGTCGTCCGGGCCAATGATGCTTAACGGCAGCTGCGTCCTCGGCTGGCGTCCGCGCTGCGCATTAAAATAAACGCCCATGATGCCAAACACACCACGCGGTGTCGCGCCGTCGCCTTCCCGCTTCATCGCGCGCACGCCGCCTCGACCAAGCGCACAGGGAAATCGGAATGCGCCGAACTGCAAAACTCCGCACATAGCGGATTGCGATAGCTGCCTGATGACGATCGGCCCTGCCATCCAGGGGCGTCGAAAACTAATGACAGCAGCCGCGTCCGCTCGCTTTCGAGCGATGGCAATCGATCGCTGCGTCCGCGATCGCAGTGGTCTCATCGGCACCCTTATCCCCTTGTCTGGACCATCCCAAAGCCTATGTTGCCCGTGGGCGGGATGCTAGGCTAGCGTTTGGCGAAGTGCTGGCTTGTGCCGATTGACGTGACGACAAAACCTGGAGAACTTTCTATGAGCACGGCTAGGAAGGTCCTTCTCGTCGATGATGACGAGGATCTGCGTACCTCTCTTAGGGATCAGCTCGTATTACACGATGAGTTCGAAGTTTCCGAAGCCAACACCGCCACGAAAGGAGTCGAAGCCGCCAAAGCGGGTCGCTTCGATCTGGTCGTGTTCGACGTCGGACTGCCCGACATGGACGGCCGCGAAGCCGTCAAGCTGTTGCGCAAGTCAGGCTTTAAAACGCCGATTGTCATGTTGACCGGAAATACGTCCGACGCCGATCAGATCCTGGGGCTTGACGCCGGCGCCAACGACTACGTTCTCAAACCTTTCAAATTCGCCGTGCTGCTGGCGCGCATTCGGGCCCAGCTTCGCCAGCACGAGCAGAGCGAAGATGCTGTGTTCGCCATCGGACCGTATACCTTCAAGCCGGCATCGAAATTGCTCGTCGAGCAGTCGGGCAGCAAAATTCGACTGACCGAAAAAGAAACCTCGATCCTGAAATACCTGTACCGGTCCGGCGACAAAGTGGTGTCGCGCGATATCCTTTTGCACGAGGTGTGGGGATACAATGCCGGCGTGACGACCCATACGCTTGAGACGCACATCTATCGCCTTCGCCAGAAGATCGAAAAAGATCCATCGAACGCAGAGCTGCTGATCACCGAAAGCGGCGGTTACAAGCTTTCACCGTAGCGCCAGCACCACACAGCGCACTTATCACCGCAAATGCGATGACACGCCAAGTTGTCCGTGCCCGTCCCCATGCTATCCACACGCAGGGTGGACCCGCAGCACCCGATGTGATCAATAGCGCATGTCGTTTTTTGCTGTGGCTCGCTGACCTCAGCTTGTTTTGTTGCTGAGGCGCTCGGGTTCATCCCACTCACCAGCATTTGTTGCGTCTGTCGCGTTCCCGACATCTCGAAATTTATCCGAGCGGAGTGTGGCCGATGGCAATCGATGCCCTCGTGAAACCTTTTCTGTCTTTGCCTCTGTTTCGCGGCTTGAAGCCTCTGCAGATCACCGAGGTCGTGCGCCGCGCCGATCGCATCATCTACCGCGCGGGCGAAACCTTGATTGAAGAAGATCAAGCGGGTGATGCGGCCATCGTGATTGTATCGGGCAATGTCGTGCGAATGTCAGGCGACCGGCCTGACGTGGCTGAACCGTTAGCTGAAGGCTCATTGATCGGCGAACTGGCGATGCTGGTTGAGACGATCCATACGTCAACCGTCGTTGCGAAATCGCAGGTCCGTGCTTTGCGACTATCCCGCACCGAAATGCACGCGCTCATGGCAGAAGACCGCAAACTTGCCGAACACTTTTCAGCGTACATCACGTCGAGGTTGAAAAAATTGTCGGTTGAATTGCGCGCTGTCGATGACGCGCTGGCCCAGATCACCGAGTTTGGCCAAGTTACCGAGTTTGGTGTGTCGGCGCGCGGTGCGTCGGACCGCACAACGCAATCACTCGCAGTCCACTGACGCGCGGAACCCTGCGGCGCGTTAAGTCGCGTTCACGACATATTTCAAAGCTGAAAAGAGAAACGCCCAGTCCCGGGGGGAGGGACTGGGCGCAATTTGCGCTTTTCGCGCTCGGCACCGGGAGGGAAGCCGGTGCCAGAGGTGGCGTCTTCGGTGAGACGGGGGGCACTACCGAATACAGGGTGACGCCACCTGCATGCTTGAGAGTTAAGCGCACCGCGTGATTTTTCAATAGGGGGAGTCATCATCGTTCACGAAAACGTGAACGAGTCATCCCCGTTATCCACAGGTCTGGGCTTGCTGAGCGGCCGCACTGCAACACACTGATTTGCTTGTATTCGGCCTAGTTGGGAGAGTTACGGTGCGCTCCAAGCTGCTGAATTTGAAAGAGTTTCAAGTCTAACTCTTCGGTCTTGACAAGGTTTGAGACCTCCACACGGGTTTCCAAGCCTTGCGCGTCTGTCGTCACCCACTCTTTTAGTTCGAGCGCTGGTTTCGTCACCATGTAGAGGCGGATTTTGCCGGGCGTGTCCGGACTCTTGTCCTGTAACCCGAGGACAATAACGTCGGCCGACTGCTGAACCTCATTGATCTGTGCGTCACGCAACAGGTTCACATCCTGACGGAGCAGCAGACGGAACGGCGTATCGTCGAGCGACACGCGATCCTCGTTGTTGAGATCTAAATCCTGAATGGCGAGAGACTTGCCGTCCGACACAATGACTTGCCGTGACGGCAACGAATAATCGAAGCGAAATCGTCCCGGCCGCTTGACAAAAAACTTACCGCGCATGCGCTTGTTGTCGGCACCGATTTGAACGAAGGCTCCCTTCAGATTTTGCAGCTCTGCAAAGTATCCTGAAACAGTCTCGACCAGCTTGGTCTGGTTATCATCGAGCGCTATGCCTTTCGTCGATTTGGACGGCGCGACTTCACCAGACCATCCGTCCACATTCGGTTTCACGTCGGCTGCGGCAGGCGCCTGTGGTGCGGCGGGAGTCGTGGGAGCTATCGAAGGTTTGGCGGCGGCGGGAGGCGTTGGTGTGGTGGATGGCGCAGTCGCAGGAGCGGCTGTTTGAGCCATCGCGGTGCTAGCAAATATCGCCATCACAATAACCGTAGCGGCGCAGCGCGATGTCGTCATCGGTAGTCCCATTTAAGCCCCCCGAGGCTCGGCCAAACCGGTTATGCCCGGTGCGAACATGGCACGATCTGTCTACAACGAATGCGACCATTGCGCGGCAACCGGATCGCTATGGGCGGGGAATACGCGAGGCGGTCGACGGGCGCAAGTCAATCGCCGGTTTGGCAAAGGCCGAATTGCATAACCCTACTGACGTGTACCGCCGCACACGTCTTTTCAATCCTCGTCGTCACTGCCGATACCGGTCAGCAGAATGTCGCGCTTACCGACATTGTTGGCGGCTGAAATGACGCCATCGCGCTCCATCCGCTCGATCAAATCGGCCGCGCGATTATAGCCAATCGAGAGTCGCCGTTGCAGATAGCTCGTCGAGGCTTTGCGGTCGCGAAGGACGATGGCGACGGCACGATCGTAGAGATCGCCATCGCTCGGCTCGCGTCCGCCGCTGGGCATGTCGTCCCTGTGAGGCTCCTCAAGAATGCCCTCGACGTAGACGGGCGGTCCTTGACGGCGCAGTGCATCGGCGATCGCTTCGACTTCGTCGTCGGCGACGTATGGGCCATGCACGCGGGTGATCTGTCCGGCTCCTGTCGAATAGAGCATGTCGCCTTGACCCAGCAGTTGTTCGGCGCCTTGCTCATTCAAAATCGTGCGGCTGTCGATCTTCGACGTAACCTTGAAAGAGATACGCGTCGGGAAATTGGCTTTGATCGTTCCGGTGATGATATCGACAGACGGACGCTGCGTTGCCATGATGAGATGAATGCCAGCCGCTCGTGCCATCTGCGCCAGACGCTGCACCGCAGACTCGACGTCCTTGCCGGCAACGATCATCAGGTCGGCAAACTCGTCGACCACGATTACGATATGGGGCAACGGCTCGACATCCATCTTCTGGTTTTCGAAAATCGCCTGGCCCCGTTGATCGAAACCCGTCTGCACGGTGCGCGACAGCAATTCGCCGCGCTTCTTGGCATTGCGCACGCGATTATTGAAGACATCGATGTTGCGAACCGACAGCGATGCCATGCGCTTGTAGCGCTCTTCCATTTCCGACACGGCCCAATTCAACGCGGT
>JAIEPV010000024.1 GCA_019748215.1 Hyphomicrobium sp. | reverse complement strand
GTTCGGGAAGCCTTCGAGAAAGATGATGCGATCGACGATTTTGTCGGCGTGCTCCATTTCCTCGATCGATTCCTTGCGCTCCTTCTTGGCGAGCTTGGTGTAACCCCAGTCGTTCAGCAGACGGTAGTGCAGCCAGTATTGATTGATCGCACCGAGCTCGAGTTTAAGCGCTTCGTTGAGGCGCGCGATGACGTCGGGGTGGCCCTTCATGGGATGGCTCCGGTGGCTGGGAATTGAAATGAAAAAGCTGTCGCTTGTTTAAACGAAGACCGTCGTGCGTGCCAGTGCTGCGGGCCATTCGTGCGGGGCAGTCGTGCGTGTGCCGGCAAGTGACCCAAGCAAAAATTCAACTGGTCATGCGGCGTTGGTGCGACGGGCGGCGCGCGTGGTCTCGATGATGTACTGGCGCGCGGCGCGACGTTCTTCGAGGCGGATGAGCTTGGCGCGGGCTTCAGCCAATACGAAGGGGCAGACGCGTGTATCGGCTGCGAGCCGGTCCATCGCCGCGTAAATGACGCCGACGGCGACGGGCGCGCAGGAGCAGCAGTTCATTTTTTTATTGAGGTGGCGGAAGACCACGCCGGGTGTCGGCAGCGGCGCATCCGGTGCGCTCATGATGTCGAACACGGCGCGCTCAATGTCGCGATCCGAGATGACGGAGCAGGAACAGACGATCACGTATGACTTCCCCAATGGCTCGGAGTTCAAGGCCCCGATATCGGACGCTCAATGTTGAGTTGGCGTTAAAATGCCCTTGTGGAGTGCTGCGGTCAAGATCTGGGTTGGGTCAATGGTGTCGCGTCGGCGGTAGGGAGGGCGCGAGCGTGAATTGGAGCGTTTCTAAACAGCAGGGTTGAGGGCATGTCGGAGGCAGCTCACCATTCCCCTCCCCTCAGGAGGGGGGCTAGGGGTGGGGTGAGGCTGCAAGCGAATGTGGTCCATACGAAGCAAATTTCACCGCAAGCAAATACCGGTGCTTCAATGCAAATCTGACGGCGGGTGTTGGGAGCAGAATTTCAAAGTGCTGGTTGGTTTCCTTAGCGTCTCCCCACCCCTGCCCCTCCCCGCTGGGGAGGGGTTCACTGACGCTGGTTGCCTGCTATTCGTGGGCTCGATGCGTTGATGGTGACGGAAGGAACGGCGCGGGCTCGATGCTTTGAGGATGACGGGGGAAGGAGGGAGCGGGCATCGGTTGAACCCGTGTGCATCGGTGGCTGCGAGAGCCTAAGATGGACGCGTGTGTGGTTTAACGGTGGGTCCGGCATGCAGGCGTCTCGCTGAAACCACACGGATGTTTGCCGCGTGTTCAACGTGCCGTCAATGAACGACGGGGGTGGGTATAACGGTGGCGGTAGTGCTCGAGCATGTTCCGACGAAGTGGATGCCATTTCGTCGGCAGAAAATGCGACAAAGCGCGGGGATAGAGCGCCGATCTGATTCCATCAGATCGCAAAGCGCTCTAGTGGCCAGGTCACGGGGGCTGGTCGTGGGGCTTCGGCTGTCGAGGGCGCGATGACGCGCACGCCCGATGCAAACGGGTTTGGCCCGGTGGTGACGCTCGGCGCACTGTTTTTCATTTTCGGTTTCGTGACGTGGCTCAATGGGCCGCTGATCACGTTCGTCAAGCTGGCTTTCGATCTCGATGACGTCAGCGCCTTCCTGGTGCCGATGGCGTTTTATCTATCGTACTTTTTTCTGGCGCTTCCGTCGTCGGTGGTGTTGCGGCGGACGGGCATGAAGCGGGGTATGGCGCTGGGTCTCTTGGTCATGGCGGTTGGCGCCCTGATCTTTGGGCAGTTCACGACCCTGCGCCAGTATGGCGGCACGCTGACCGGATTGTTTGTGATCGGCGCCGGATTGTCGCTTTTGCAAACGGCGTCGAACCCCTACGTCAGCATCGTCGGTCCGATCGATAGCGCCGCGCGGCGCATCGCCGTGATGGGCATTTGCAACAAGTTCGCTGGCGTCCTGGCGCCGCTCGTGTTCGGTGCGCTGGTGCTCACCGGGCTCGATGATTTCGATGCGCGCGTGAAAGCGGCTCTGACGGTCGAGGCGCGCGAGGCGCTGCTCAACGCGTTCGCGGCGCAGGTGTACTGGCCGTACATGATCATGGCGGCGTTGCTTGCGCTGTTGGCGCTGTGGATCGGGCGCTCGAATTTGCCCGACATAGAATCGGCAAGCGCGAACGAAGGCCGTCTCACGGGCGATGCGAGCGGGCCTTGCGGTGCAACGACACTGACCATCTTTGCTTATCCGCATCTATGGCTCGGGGTCGTGGCTTTGTTTTTGTACGTCGGTGTCGAAGTGATGGCCGGAGATGCGATCGGCGTTTATGGCGCGGGCTTCGCGATGCCCTTGAGTGAGACGCGGTTTGTTACGTCGTACACGCTGGCCGCGATGCTACTCGGGTATGTTGCGGGGTTGGCGATCATCCCGCGCTTTGTTTCGCAGCAAAGCTATCTGGCGATTTCGGGCGCGCTGGGGGTTGTGTTGACGCTGGGCGCGACGATGACGAGCGGCGATTTATCAGTGGCGTTGATTGCCAGCCTGGGGTTCGCCAACGCCATGATGTGGCCGGCGATTTTTCCGCTCGCGATCCGCGGTCTCGGGCGCCACACCGAGACAGGGTCGGCGCTGTTGATCATGGCCATCGCCGGCGGAGCGCTGATGCCGTATGCGTTCGCCGTGCTGAAGCAGACGATTGATTTTCAGCTCGCCTATGCAGCGCTTGCGGTGCCGAGCTATCTGTTTATTTTTTACTATGGGGCGCGGGGGTGGAGGGCAATTCGCGCGTCGTAAGGTTGCGAAAAAACCTGATCTCAGTGTCGCCATAGGTGCGGGTGTCGAGGGCTTCGAACGCGGGCGGGATAGCGACGGCGGTTCCGGCGCGCTCTTCAAGCACGACGACGGCACCGGCGGTGAGCCATCCGCCACCGAGCAGCGAGACAAGCGCGCGGTCGCCGAGGCCTGCGCCATAGGGTGGGTCTAGGAAGGCGAGCGAGAAGGGCTCGATGTTTGACGCGTCGCCAAGGTCGGTCGCGTCGCGGCGGAAGATGCGGGTTTCGCCGGTCAGGCCGAAGGCTTCGACGTTCTGGCGGATCAAGGCGCGGGCTTCGGGCGCCTGTTCGACGAACAGGCAGTAAGCCGCGCCGCGCGACATCGCTTCCAAGCCGAGCGCGCCGGTGCCGGCAAAGAGATCGATGACGCGCGCGCCAGAAATGCCGAACGCATCGATGCCGTGAGCGAGAATGTTGAACACGCTTTCGCGGACGCGATCGGACGTTGGCCGAAGTCCCGCATGCTCGGGTGCAGCTAGTGCACGGCCGCGAAATTTGCCGGCGACAATTCTCATTCGTCTTTGTCGTCTCGCTGGGCGGCCTTGCCACGCGCATGGCGCGCCTTGCGTTCGTCGCCGCTTTCGGCGAGGCCAAGCTGCTGCGCCATCTTCGGCCCAAGCTGTTCGGCGAGAGCGCGGCGCTTGACGGCTTCGACGGAGCCGGGTCCAAGGTCGAGCAATTGAAACGGGCCGAACGACACGCGGATCAGGCGATTGACGGTGAGGCCGAAGTGCGTGAGGATTTTGCGAACTTCGCGGTTTTTGCCTTCCTTGATGCCGATGGTCAGCCACATGTTGGCCCCTTGCACACTGTCGATCACGGCTTCGACCGGGCCGTAACGCACGCCCTCGATTTCGATGCCGTCTTTGAGCGTGTCGACATCGGCCGGCGTCAAGCGGCCCATGGCGCGGACACGGTAGCGGCGCGTCCAACCTGTGGCGGGCAATTCCATGTGGCGGGCCAATTCGCCGTCGTTGGTGAGCAGCAGCAGTCCCTCGGTATTGTAGTCGAGCCGTCCGATCGAGACGACGCGCGGCATCTCGGGGGGTAATTTATCGAACACGGTTGGCCGTCCTTGCGGATCGGCGTGCGTTGTCACCAAGCCCTTCGGTTTGTGATAGCGCCACAGTCGGGCCGGTTCGGCGGTGGGCAGGGGCCGGCCGTCGACGATGATCTTGTCGGCTCCGGAAACCTCGACCGCAGGTGTTTTCAGGAGGCGGCCGTTGACGCTGACGCGGCCATCTGCGATCCAGCGCTCGGCTTCACGCCGCGAGCACAACCCCGCGCGGGCCATGGCTTTGGCGATCCGCATCGGCTCGGCGTTGCTAACGGTGGTGGCGAGCAGCGTCGGCTTCGCCGGCGACGGCTTTGATGGCGATGGCTTGGCGGGCGAGCGCTGATCTGTGTCACTGCGCTTGGTGGGTTGCGGGCGTCGCAGCGGCGATTTTTTGCCAGCGGGCCGAGTGGCGTGCGGTTTGACCATGACGCGGGGCGTATCCTTGGAAGAGCAGGCGATCTTATGACACTGCAAATGCCCGAGAGCTATATGGACCTTGCGCTGGGTGACGGGCGAAGCGCCGCGCTGCGCCACGAGGTGCCGATCGGAGCTGTCATTATTGGGCCGGCGGGTGCGATTTTAGCACGCGCGGGAAATCGGACGCGGGAGACGAACGATCCAACCGCGCACGCCGAAATTCTTGCGATCCGCGCGGCGTGCGCGACGCTTGGCAGCGAGCGGCTGATGGGATGCGATTTGTACGTGACGCTTGAGCCGTGCCCGATGTGCGCGGCGGCGATTTCATTCGCGCGGATTAGGCGATTGTATTTCGGTGCTGCCGATCCAAAAGGCGGCGGCGTCGAGCACGGCGCGCGGATTTTCAATCAGCCGACATGTCATCATGCGCCGGAGGTGTACGGCGGTATCGGGGACGCGGCGGCGGCGCGTTTGCTGCGCGATTTTTTCGCCGAACGGCGGGTGTGAGATAGTGCGCTTCGCACTCTTTGCGCTGGATCCCCGAGCCATCTCGCAGGCTCGATGTCTCGAGGATGACGGCCGAGATCAATCGGCGCTGGCAACATACTGTCGTCATCCTCGGCCGAGGGAGCGTCGCGACCGAAGGCCGGGGATCCAGCGAGAAGAGTGCGAAGCGCTAAATTTATCCGGTGTCATCGCGGCGCGTTGCGCTGGATTTTCGAACGCATCACGACACTTAGTCGGCGGAAGCGGACTTGCGACGCCGGGTCAATAGACTGCGCTTGGATTTTTTCGACGGCAGAGGCAGGGCGAGGGCGGTTGGCGGTGCCTCAATCTGCGCCAACGTTTCGACCGACAAAACGCGATCGAGCTGAACCTTGAGGCGCTCTTTCGCTGCATTGCTGGCAGCCAGAATGGCATCGCATTTCAGGAAATCGAGCACTTGGAACTGGCTGGTGCCGGAGCTGATGAGAATGTCGGGTTGCGACGATTTCAGTTTCTCACGCACGATCGATTGCTCGAACAGAAAAGCGCTGGCGAACAGCGCTTCGAAGGCCGTCGGCGTGGCGCGCTTAGCATCTGGGACCGGCGCGCCTGACACGTCGATGGCGACGACAACATCGCTCTCGGCCGAAAGCAGATCGAACGGCAGCGGATTTGTCAGCCCGCCGTCGATGAGCACGCGGTTGTCGCGAAGCACCGGTTGGAAAATAACGGGCAGCGCCATGCTGGCTGCAACCGCGCTTTGCAAGGCACCGGATCGAAATACGACCGCTTCTTGTTCGTAGAAATCCGAGGCGACGATTTTCAGCGGAATGACGAGGTCGGCAAAATCGGATTTGATGCCTTTCGGCATGACGAGATCAAGCACGGCATGAGGATCGAGAAGGGCGCCACGTGCAGCAAACGGGTTCATCATGCGCTGAAGGGGCTGCGAGCGGGCGGCGAACAGATCGCGGAGCAGGCCGAAGCGCTGTGAGAGAATGTCCGTCGTATGCGCGCGCAGATCCTTGCCCGAGATGCCCGAAGCGTAAGCGGCGCCGTAGATCGCGCCGATCGATGTGCCAGCGATGACGGCGGGGCGAACGCCGAGTTCGTCGAAGGCTTCGAGCATGGCGATGTGAGCGAGACCACGCGCGCCGCCACCGCCGAGCGCCAGGCCGATGCGGGGCGCGGCCGAGGCAGATGTTTGCACGTGACGTTGATCGGCGAGCGGCTGCATGGGCCGCGGAGGTGTCATGCGAGGTGTCATAGCCGAAAATGTAGCTGTCGGTCGCCGAGGCGCAAGCGCTCACTCGCCGCGACAGCAAAACGGGCAATGTTTAGCCCGGGTCGCGCAGGATGGCGCGCCAGCCGATGTCTTTGCGGCAAAAACCTTCCGGCCAATCGATCAGAGAAATCGCCGCGTAAGCGTGGGCCTGCGCCTCGGCAACGCTTTTGCCGAGCGCTGTAACGTTCAAAACGCGGCCGCCGTCAGCAAGCAAACGGGAGCCATCGCGGCGCGTGCCAGCATGAAAAATTTCGACGCTCTCAATACGCTTGGCGGCATCCAGCCCTCTGATCTCGGTGCCTCTTAAAGGCGTGCCGGGATAGCCCTCCGCCGCCATGACGACCGTCAGGGCGACGTCCGTGCTCCAGCGCAAATCAAAGCGATCGAGCACGCCGTCGGCCGTGGCGACGAGAGCTGCCAGAAGATCGGATTTCAGCCGCAGCATGAGCACCTGCGTTTCGGGATCGCCGAAGCGCACGTTGTATTCGATCAGTTTGGGGCCATCGGTGGTAATCATGAGGCCCGCGAACAACACGCCTTTGAAAGGCGTTCCGCGGTGTGCCATCGCCGCGACGGTCGGGCGGACGATCTCGGCCATCGTGCGTTCGACGAGGCCGGGTGTCATGACGGGCGCTGGCGAATAGGCGCCCATGCCGCCGGTGTTGGGACCGGTGTCGCCGTCGCTGAGGCGCTTATGATCTTGCGCCGTTGCCAGCGCCAGCGTGTGGGTGCCATCGCACAGCGCGAAAAAACTGGCTTCTTCGCCCGGTAAAAATTCCTCGATAACGACTTCCGCGCCAGCTGCGCCGAACTGGCCGGAGAAACAGGCATCGACGGCGGCAGTTGCGTCGTGCGCGGTCTCGGCGATGGTGACGCCTTTGCCGGCGGCGAGGCCATCGGCCTTGATCACGATCGGCAAGGTCTGGCGCGCGAGGTAAGCTTTAGCGCTGGCGGCATCGCTAAAGCGCGCGTAGGCGGCGGTCGGGATGTCGAAGTCGCGGCAGAGATCTTTGGTGAAGCCTTTCGAGCCTTCGAGCTGCGCTGCAGCTTTCGACGGCCCGAAGTGTTTGATGCCGGCAACCATGAGCGCGTCACCGAGGCCAGCGACGAGCGGGGCTTCGGGGCCGATGATCACGAAGCCGATATTCTGAGTGGCGCAATAGGCGATGACGGCCGAGTGATCCGACACGTCGAGAGCAACACAGGTGGCGATTTCGGCGATGCCAGCGTTACCGGGAGCGCAATAGAGCTCGTTCAACAGTGGGCTTGCCGTTAGCGCCCAGGCCAGCGCGTGTTCGCGGCCGCCCGAGCCGATCAAAAGCACATTCATGCCAGCCCCTCACTTTTGGCTGGGGTTGGCAGGTGGCGGATGGGGCGTGGTCTCTGTTGCATTTGCGGACTTGGTGTAGCATCGATCGAGGAACAGGCAAGCGCGCGGGCTATCGAACGCTGTCGAAAACCTGCTCGGCTCCGCAGTGCGGCGGCGGCTGAACGCGACGGGCTGACGCGAGCGAGCAGCAGACGGCCTGCGGTTGCGCGTCGAACCAGAAAAAGCTTTGAACAGGCTCATGCCAACACCAGACAAGACCGGCGGCAACGCACCCGAATTCTCCGTTTCCGAATTGTCGGGTGCGATCAAGCGCGCTCTGGAGGAGGGATTTGGATATGTGCGGCTGAAGGGCGAGATATCCGGCTATCGCGGACCGCATGCCTCGGGCCACTGCTACTTCGCGCTGAAAGACGACAAGGCGAAAATCGAGGCGGTGATCTGGAAGGGCGTGTTCGGGCGCCTGCGGTTCAAGCCGGAAGAGGGCATGGAAGTGATTGCCCAAGGCAAGATCACGACGTTTCCGGGCTCGTCGAAATACCAGATCATGATCGAAGCGCTGGAGCCCGCTGGCGCCGGTGCGCTGATGGCGATGCTGGACGAGCGAAAGCGCAAATTCGCCGCCGAAGGGTTATTCGACGACGCCCGCAAAAAACCGCGACCGTTCTTGCCGCGTGTGGTCGGAATTATCACCTCGCCGACTGGAGCGGTGATCCGCGACATGCTCGCCGGATTTACGGAAAGATTTCCGGCGCACGTTTTGGTCTGGCCGGTGCGTGTGCAAGGCGAGGGCAGTGCGGCTGAGGTTGCGGCGGCCATCCGTGGGTTCAATGCGTTTCAATCGGGTGGTGCATTGCCACGTCCCGACGTGCTGATCGTTGCGCGCGGTGGCGGCAGCCTCGAAGATTTGTGGGGCTTCAACGAAGACATCGTCGTCCGTGCTGCTGCCGCGAGTGAAATCCCATTGATTTCGGCGGTCGGTCACGAAACCGATTGGACGTTGCTCGATCTCGTTGCCGATGCCCGTGCGCCGACGCCGACGAAGGCTGCCGAGTGGGCGGTGCCGAAGTATTCCGAGCTTGTCGATACGCTGGAGAAGTTCAGCTTGCGCCAGCGCACCGGCGTTCGCCGGGTGCTCGACGGCGTGCGCACGCATTTGAAGGCGGCGGCGCGCGGCTTGCCCAAGCGCGAGGATCTGATTGCCTTGCCGCGTCAGCGGTTCGATGCGGCGGATCGCAGGTTGGGGCGGGCGCTGATCGCCAATACGCGAGCCCACGGGACACGACTGGCGAGAACGGGTGGCCGGCTGACGACTGCCCCGCTGGTCAATCGCTTGAGCCGGGCGTCGGAACGGTTGGCGGCCCTGCATGCCCGGTCCGGGCAGGCATTGGCCAACCGCGTCATGGTCCGTCGCCGCGTGCTGGAGGGGCGTGCGGCGTTGCTCGCAGCGCTGAGCTATCAGGGCGTGCTGGCGCGTGGGTATGCTCTGGTTCGCGACAACGAGGGACGCACGGTGCGGCGCGCGGTGGACGTCGCGAGTGGCGCCCACTTGTCGATCGAATTCGGCGACGGCCGAATTGGCGCGACGGTCGAAGGGCAAATCTCAACGCCGCCGACCGATGACGGAGCATCAGGCACAGGCACACACGTTGCAGATGGTCCGCCAACGCCACGGCCGATGGCTAAAGCGTCGCGCCCCGCCGGTCGCGGCGGACAAGGCTCACTTTTTTAGCCGATCTAGTGTAGAACGGGTGCCGAATTGTCCTCAAGGTTCCGGCAGGTGCCCTGAAGCGGATCAAAAAACGGCGCCAAAACACCCAAGATAACAGCCAAGCGGAACCCGTCGGCATGAATCGGATCGAGAAGTTTTTCGGCGTCAGGAACGAAGCCAAGATCCGTTTTCTCGATGGTGAGTTCGAAGTCGTGTCGCCGGGAGACTTCGTGCGCTGCGCCGTCACGGGCCAACAAATCGCCATTTCGGATTTGCGCTATTGGAGTGTCGATGCGCAGGAGGCCTACGCGTCGGCCGACGTATCGGTGAAGCGGCACCTGGAGTTGCGCGGCAAGGGCAACAGTTCAATTTAAGTCGGATAGACTCTACGGCATGATCGATGAGCCGCGCGGCGCGAGAGCCCCAATTTTTTCCATGATCAAGCTCATCAGCTGACGCAGATCGTCGTCAGAAAACGACAGCGTGATCGCGAAGACCTTCGACCGCGCGTGCAGTTCGGCTGTGGCGCCTGGCATGCCGGCGAGGCGGGCCAGGTCTTTCGAGGTCGTCACCAGATCGCAATCGAGCGCTTTGGCGGCGTCGAGGAGTTCTGAGGCGTCACGCTCGCTGTAGGTGGCGTGATCGCCGTAGACGCGCGTGGCAATAATGCGCGCGTCAAGTTGTTCGAGCATGGTGAAAAATCGCTGCGGATTGGCGATGCCGGCGTAGGCGATGACGCGGCGCGATTTCAGCCACGTGGTGTCGCCTGCTGCGATGGCATGGGCGCGGATCATCGGCCCCGGAAAAAGCGATAGGGCGGCTTCGAAATCTGGATCGAGCGGTGTCTCGCGGTCGCCAGTGACGACGATGACGTCGGCAAGTGACATCTGGAATGCCAGCGGCGCCCTGAGCGGGCCAGCCGGCAGGACGCGGCCGTTGCCGACGCCCCGGCGGCAGTCGACGACGGCGATCGATACGTCCTTGGCAAGCGACGGATTTTGCAAGCCGTCATCCATGATGATGACGGCGTCGGCTGGCGCGCAAGATGCGATGAGCATGGCGCCTGCGGGGCGGTGTCGGGATACGATAGTTGGCGCATCGCGGGCGAGCAGCAACGGTTCGTCGCCGACGTCGGCCGCCGTATGCCGGGCAGGATCGACGCGCACCGGGCCGGCGAGTTTTCCACCATACCCACGTGACAAAAACCACGGCGGCCTGTGCCGCGAGCGAAGCTGCTTAGCCAGGGCCAGCGACAGCGGTGTCTTACCGGTTCCGCCGACGGTGAAATTGCCGACACAGATGACCGGATGGGCGGCGCGGGCCGGCGCCGTATTGCGATAGCGGCGGACCATGGCGGCGCCGTAGAGCCGCGCGGCGGGCGTGAGCAAATTCGCGGGCCACGCCGGTGATGCGCTGTACCACCACGATGGTTCACGCGACGCCATCGGCTAAGCCCTCAGCTTGGCGAGGAAGGGATGCAGCGCGGTCAGCGTCTTTTGCAGCGCGCCGCCAAGCTCGGCGAGAGCCTGCGTAGCGCCACGACGCATCACATCAAGCGCTTTTTCATCCGTCAGCAGCCGCGTGACGGCGCGGGCGATGTCATCGCCGTTGGTGACGACGATGGCGCCGTTGTCCGCAATCAACGCGTCGAAGGCTTCGCGGAAATTGTGAAAGTGCGGGCCGGTGAGAACCGTTGTTCCGTGGCGGACCGCTTCGATCGGATTTTGACCGCCGTGGGCAATGAGCGAGCCGCCGATCAGCGCCACGCGCGATATGGCGTAGAGAGTTCCCAGTTCACCGATCGTGTCGGCGACGTAAACGTCGCTGGCGGCATCGGGCAGGGCTTCGAGGCTGCGGCGTACGACCGCCAGCCCTTGTCCCATCATGGCATGCGCGATGGCAGCACCGCGTTCGGGATGGCGCGGGGCAACGATGGTGAGCAAATCGGGGAGTGTGTGGCGCATGATCTGATGCGCGACGGCGATATGGACCTCTTCGCCGGGATGCGTGCTGGCTGCCAAAAAAACCGGACGAGAGCCGATGGCTGCCTGAAGCGCTGCGCGTTTCACGTCGTCGACCGGCGGCGGCGGGGAATCGATTTTCAAGTTGCCGGAGGTGCTGACGTTAGGTGCGCCGAGACGCTTGATCGTGGCTGCGATTTTGCTGGTTTGGGTCAGCACCAGATTGAATCGCGAGAACAGCGGCCGGCCAATGCGGGCATGCTTGCGCCAGCGCCGCATGCTGCGCGGTGACATGCGGGCGTTGACGAGGACGAGCGGGATGGACCGCTCGGCCGCTGTCAGAATCAGGCTCGGCCACAGATCGGATTCGGTGAAAATGGCGAGCGAAGGTTGCCAATGGTCAAAGAAGCGGCGCGTGTATTGGGGAACGTCGAGCGGCACGTATTGATGAAAGGCGCGGCTCGGCAAGCGAAGTTCGGCGAGACTTGCTGAGGTCGTGGTGCCGGTCGTCAACAGAATATGGCTGTCGGGCTGTTCATCCAGCATGGCTCCGATCAGCGGCAAGACGGATGTGGTTTCCCCGACGCTTGCCGCATGCACCCAGATCAGTGCGCCGTTAGGTCGTGGGCGGCCGGCAAAGCCCAGCCGCTCGCCGCGACGTTTGACATCTTCCTTGCCGCGCCGGCCGCGCACGTTGAGGAAGAGGCCCGCCGCAGGGCGCAGCGCCGACATCGTGGTCGAGTAGATTTTAAGGCCGACGCCCGGCGGCGGTGGCGAGATGGCCGCGAGGTGGTCGAGCGGCGTAGCCCGGTGGATGTCGGCACCGGCCAAATCATAGGCGGCGATGGTCGCTGCGTTGAGCGCTGCTTCAAGCTCGAGCCGTTTGGTCTCGAGCATGGCGGCGTCGGCATCGCGCGGGACGTGGATCGGCTCTCCGGCGGCAAATGCCAGGGTGGTATACGGCAAGTTGAGCGTCATCCGGCTCCACGTGTCGAACGACGCAAAGCGTCGCGTCGCGGCGGCAACGGGAACAATCGGGCAGCCGGACATGCGGGAAATGGTGATGATGCCGAGCCCGGCAACGCGCGCGGGTCCGGGCGGAATGTCGGCGGTCATCACCAGAGAGGTGTCACTGGTCAGAGTTTTGACGGCGGCGCGAAGGGCAGTAGCACCACCACGATCGCGCTTGCGGTCGCCGGCGCCAGCACCGCGAATGAGATCGGTGTCGAGGTGTCGCATGGCTTCGCCGATCAGCTCGGCGTCGCCATGGCGTGCGACCATCGCCGCGACTTTGACGTCGCCCGGCTTGAGGCACGCGAGCATCATGAACTGTCCGTGCCAGCACGCCACGATGCACGGATGCGCGGCGCGCAGCCGGGCCTGCAAATCTGCTGGTTCATAGATGATGTCGGATGTGGCTTCGACGTGCTTGATCAGGCGAGCAAGTGTCCGGCCCCCGAGACGCATCAGCGTGGCTTTCGTCTCGGACATGCGGTGCGAAGGCCTCCGGTGCTTTTGGTGCAGTGTGTTGGCGCAAGGAAGTGTGACGAATTGGGAGTTACACCGCAACAGCGGAGCTCGCGGAACTGACCGCATGTTACGTACAGACAATAGCAATGGGCTGCAAACACTTGGCGGGCCGCGCTTTCCGGCGCGATTTCCTGTCGTCAAGGCGATTGGAGCTTGACACGCGTTCGCGTCATGTCCTTTGAGGGGGCGGCTGCGGCAGCCTGGACCCAACGCTTCGTGGAGCGCGAAAAACGCCCAAATGGCGAGCATTCTCAAACAAGCCAAACGTGGCCTGCGCAAGCGGAGCGAAGCCGTTGTGGGAGCCATGGCCAAGTCAGATGCACCGTGGCTGCGTCGCGCCGTCGGGCCGATGCTTTGCTATCTCGATATGCTCGTGGTCGATTACGGCGTAGTGCGCTTGTTCTTCAACAATCGCCATCGCGTCGGCCACGATGCCTGGCGATCGGCTCAGCCAGCGCCGTATCACATCGCCATGATGGCGCGGCGTGGCATCAAGACCATCATCAATCTGCGCGGTGATCAGTCGGCCGGCACCAAGTGGCTCGAAGAGCAGGCGTGCGCCCGCCACGGCGTCAACCTCATCAATCTCAAATTACGCTCGCGGGCGCCGCCGTCGCGCCAAGAGTTATGGGCGGTGCGCGAGGTTCTCAATCGGGCCGAATATCCGATCCTCGTGCATTGCAAGTCGGGCGCCGATCGCGCCGGGTTGATGAGCGTGATGATCCGTCATGTTCGCGATGGCGAGCCGATTTCAGATGCGATCAATCAGTTGTCACTTCGGTTTGGCCACATCCGCCAAGCCGATACCGGCGTTCTGGATGAGGTTTTCCAGCGCTACCTCGAAGACGCGGCCAAGGCGCCGATCGAATTCTGG
>JAIEPV010000265.1 GCA_019748215.1 Hyphomicrobium sp. | reverse complement strand
TCGTCGGCCGGCTCATTCCAGCCGGCACGGGTGGCATGTTGCGTCAGTTGCGCAAGATCGCAACGCAGCGTGATGACTTGATCGCCAAGGAGAAATCGAAGTCGGCGAATGTTGCCGGACCTGATGGTGCAACGGGAAGCCCTGCAGCGCGGCGCCGTCGCCGTCCGGCGGATGAAGCGGCGTAAGCGCGCTTCACATCAACCTAGCTCTCGTTAACGGCCGCCTTTAAAGGGCGGCCGTTATCATTTGAACTGAGCCTGCAGTGGCTGCTTGCGCAACAAGGGCAGCTGGACGGCGCAGTGCGCAGACACTCGGTCGCAGGGTGATATTGCTGAGGTCGGAGCGGGTTGCAGAAAATAATTTCGCGGCTACATGGCGGGCCTGTTGACCAATATGGCGCGCGTGTATATAGCTCCCGAACTCTCACGGTAGGTGGTAGGTCGGTTTGGCGCTTTTTATCAGCGCCTCGGTAAGACCTAAACGCTCCCGTCGCTAAAGCAGAGAACATCGACGGGCCATGATCTGGCGCTCTCGCGGGCGGCATGATCCTCTGGTTTTTTTGCTAGGGGTGCGCAAGCACCGCCTGGCAGATTTGTTTGGCGCATCCTGCGTTTGGGATGCGGCCTGAAGTCAGATCACGAAGGCAGGATTGCGCGAATGCCGACGATACAACAGTTGATCCGGAAGCCCCGGGAGCAAAAAACCTATCGCGAGAAATCGCGTCACATGGAGTCGTGCCCGCAAAAGCGCGGCGTTTGCACCCGCGTCTACACGACGACACCGAAGAAGCCGAACTCGGCTCTGCGTAAGGTCGCCAAGATCCGGCTGACGAATGGTTTTGAAGTCATCGGTTACATCCCGGGCGAAGGCCACAACCTTCAGGAACACTCCGTGGTTCTGATCCGCGGTGGCCGCGTCAAGGACTTGCCGGGCGTCCGTTATCATATCATTCGCGGCGTGCTCGATACGCAGGGTGTTGCAGCTCGTCGTCAACGGCGCTCGAAGTACGGCGCCAAGCGTCCGAAATAATCGTCGGGCCGGGTTGTCGGCTCTGCATTGAAACAGAATTCACTTAGTCGGAATTCGAAGCGAAGGACTTGCCAGGATGTCTCGTCGTCACGCGGCGCAAAAGCGGGAAGTGATCCCTGATCCGAAGTTCCACGATCTCGTCGTCACCAAGTTCATGAACGCGGTGATGGAGGACGGAAAGAAATCGGTCGCCGAACGCATGGTTTATGGTGCGTTCGAAAAGATGGAAAACAAGGCGAAAGCCAATCCGCTCGATCTTTTCAAGACCGCGCTCGACAATGTCATGCCGGCCGTTGAAGTGCGCTCGCGCCGCGTCGGTGGCGCCACCTATCAGGTGCCGGTTGAAGTTCGCAATGAGCGCCGTCAGGCGCTTGCCATTCGCTGGATCATTGCTGCGGCTCGTTCGCGCAATGAATCGACGCTGATCGACAAGCTGTCGGGCGAATTGCTCGACGCCGCCAACAATCGCGGTACGGCGGTCAAGAAGCGCGAAGACACGCACAAGATGGCGGAAGCCAATCGCGCCTTCTCGCATTACCGCTGGTAAAAACTTTTAGGAATTTGAGGCACTTTCATGGCCCGCCAGTACGCACCTCACGACTACCGTAACTTCGGCATCATGGCGCACATCGACGCCGGGAAGACGACGACGACGGAACGCGTCCTCTATTATACGGGCAAGTCGCACAAGATCGGCGAAGTCCACGACGGCGCTGCAACCATGGACTTCATGGAGCAGGAAGCCGAACGCGGCATTACCATCACGTCGGCTGCGACGACCTGCTTCTGGCCGGGTCGCGACGGCAAGATGCGCCGCCTCAATATCATCGATACGCCAGGCCACGTCGATTTCACCATCGAAGTTGAGCGCTCGCTGCGCGTGCTCGATGGCGCGGTATGCGTCCTCGACAGCAACCAAGGTGTCGAGCCGCAGACCGAAACGGTTTGGCGCCAAGGCGACAAATATAATGTTCCGCGCATCATCTTCGCCAACAAGATGGATAAGACCGGCGCCGACTTTTATATGTGCGAAGCCGACATCAAGGAAAAGCTTGGGGCGCGCGCTGTTGCCATCCAATTGCCGATCGGCGCTGAAGCCGACTTCCAGGGCGTCGTCGATCTCATCGAGATGAACGCGATCGTCTGGGATGGCGATGGCAAAGACGCCAAGATGTCGATCAAAGAAATTCCGGCCGATCTCATGGATAAGGCGCTCGAATATCGCGCGGCCATGATCGAAGCCGCCGTCGAAATGGACGACGACGCGATGGGCGCGTACCTCGATGGTACCGAACCGACGCCGGCCAAGCTGCGCGAGATGATCCGCAAGGCGACGATCACACGCACATTCTATCCGATGATGTGCGGCTCGGCCTTCAAGCATAAAGGCGTGCAGCCGTTGCTCGACGCAGTCGTCGATTTTCTGCCCGCGCCTACCGATCGCGAAGCTTACATTTGCACGGACGTCAAAACCGGGCTCGAAACACAGCGCCGCCCGGCGGACGATGAGCCGTTGTCGATGATCGCTTTCAAGATCATGAGCTTCCCGCACGTCGGCTCGCTCACCTTCTGCCGCATTTATTCGGGCAAGCTGCAAAAAGGCATGGCGCTCGCCCAGACCACGCGTGACAAGAAAGAGCGCGTCGGCATGATTTATGAGATGCATGCTGAAAAGCGCGAGCAGGTCGATGAGGCCTATGCCGGCGACATCATCGCGCTTGCCGGGCTCAAGGATACCCGCACCGGCGAAACACTGTCGGATCCGAATAAGCCGGTGCTGCTCGAGAAGATGGACTTCCCGAACCCGGTTATCGAAATGAAGGTCGAGCCGAAGACAAAGGCTGACCAGGAAAAGATGGCTCAGGTGCTCTACACGATGGCGCTTGAAGATCCGTCGTTCCGCGTTTCGGTCGACCAAGAGTCCGGTGAAACCATCCTCAAGGGCATGGGCGAACTGCATCTCGATATCAAAGTCGACATCATGCGCCGCGAGCCCCACAACATCGAAGTGCAGGTTGGCGCGCCGCAGGTTGCCTATCGCGAGGCGCTCGCACGTCCAACCGAGATCGACTACACGCACAAGAAGCAGACCGGTGGTACCGGTCAGTTCGCGCGCGTCAAGCTCAAGCTCGAGCCAAATGAAATCGGCGCGGGCAATGAGTTCGAGACTTCGATCATTGGCGGCACGGTGCCGAAGGAATACATTCCGGGCGTCGAAAAGGGTGTGCAGTCGGTCTGGGATAACGGCATCCTGATCGGCTTCCCGATGGTCGACATGAAGGTCAATCTTTACGACGGCGCGTTCCACGAAGTGGACAGTTCAGCCATCGCCTTCGAAATAGCAACGCGCGCCGCTATGAAAGAGGCCTGCGAAAAGGCCGGCGTGAAGTTGCTCGAGCCGATCATGGACGTTGAAGTCGTAACGCCGGGCGATTTCGTCGGCGGCGTCATCGGCGACATCAACTCGCGTCGCGGCCAGATCCGTGATCAGCAGATGCGCGGCAACGCCACCGTCATTCGCGCCAACGTGCCGTTGGCCAACATGTTCGGGTACGTCAGCCAGCTGCGCTCGATGAGCCAGGGTCGCGCCTCGTACACAATGCAGTTCGCGCATTATTCGGACGTTCCCCGCAACGTTGCCGATGAAGTTAAGGCGAAGTTCGCCTGAAGAGAGACGAAGCCCCGGCCGCCAGCGACGACTGCTGGGGGAAGGGTTTGAGAGTTGAACGTCAACGGGCCCATAAAGCCCGAAAATGATAACTGAAGTGGAGAGCCACGATGGCCAAGGCAAAATTTGAGCGGAATAAGCCGCATTGCAACGTCGGAACGATCGGTCACGTCGACCACGGCAAGACCACGTTGACCGCAGCGCTGACGAAGGTCTCGCACGATCGCGGCTGGACCTCGTCGTCGATCGCCTACGACGAAGTCGCCAAGGCGTCTGAAAGCCAGGGTCGTCGTGACCCGACCAAGATTTTGACGATCGCGACCTCGCACGTCGAGTACGCAACACCGAACCGGCACTATGCGCACGTCGACTGCCCAGGCCACGCCGACTACGTCAAGAACATGATTACTGGCGCGGCGCAAATGGACGGCGCCATCCTCGTCGTCTCCGCCGTTGACGGTCCGATGCCGCAGACCCGCGAACACATCCTGCTCGCGCGCCAGGTTGGCGTGCCGCAGATCGTCGTGTTCTTGAACAAGTGCGATATCGTCGAAGACGAAGAACTCCTCGACCTCGTCGAAATGGAAGTTCGCGAACTGCTCGTGAAGTACAACTTCCCGGGCGACGATACGCCGGTTATTCGCGGCGCCGCCGTAAAGGCCTTGAATGGCGAAAAGGGCCCGCTCGCTGATGAAGCCATCATCAAGCTGTATGAAGCCCTCGACACCTTCATTCCCATTCCGGACCGGCCGAAAGATCTGCCATTCCTGATGCCGATCGAAGACGTGTTCTCGATCTCGGGTCGCGGTACGGTTGTTACCGGACGTATTGAGCGCGGCGTCATCAAAGTCGGCGAAGAAGTTGAAATCGTCGGTATCCGTGACACGCAGAAGTCGGTCGTTACCGGCGTCGAAATGTTCCGCAAGCTGCTCGACAGCGGTGAAGCCGGCGACAACGTCGGTTGCTTGCTGCGCGGCATCGATAAGGAAGCCGTCGAGCGCGGTCAGGTGCTGTGCAAGCCGGGTTCAGTGAAGCCGCACAAGAAGTTCGCTGCCGAAGCCTACATCCTGAATAAGGAAGAGGGCGGCCGCCATACACCATTCTTCACCAACTACCGTCCGCAGTTCTACTTCCGCACCACCGACGTGACGGGCACCGTCAAGCTCGCCGAAGGCACGGAAATGGTGATGCCGGGTGACAACGTCTCGGTGACTGTCGAGCTCGTGTCGCCGATCGCCATGGAAGAGAAAGTCCGCTTCGCCATTCGCGAAGGCGGCCGTACCGTTGGCGCCGGCGTTGTTACCAAGATCCTCGAGTAGTTGAAAAGATCAGGGAAGCGTCCACGCGGGCGCTTCCTTTTGTTTTCTCAAAAAGAGTGAAAGCCACCCAATGCACGGCCAAAACATTCGCATCCGTCTCAAAGCGTTCGATCATCGCATTCTCGATGCGTCGACGCGCGAGATCGTGAATACGGCGAAACGCACCGGTGCCGAAGTCCGCGGGCCGATCCCGCTGCCGACGCGCATCGAGAAGTTCACCGTCAACCGCTCGCCGCACATCGACAAGAAGAGCCGCGAGCAGTTCGAGATGCGCACGCACAAGCGTTTGCTCGACATTGTCGATCCAACGCCGCAGACGGTCGATGCCTTGATGAAGCTCGACCTCGCTGCCGGCGTCGACGTCGAAATCAAACTCTAAACGATCAGCATTCGGGCCCTCTGGCGGTAACGCGAACGGCCCCAACGATAGGAAGGAATGCACATGCGTTCCGGAATTATTGCCCAGAAGATTGGCATGACCCGCATCTTCACCGACGCGGGCGAACATGTCCCCGTCACCGTGCTGCGGATGGAAAACCTCCAAGTGCTCGCACACCGCACGGTCGAAAAGAACGGCTATACCGCCATTCAAGTCGGCGGCGGCACGCGCAAGCCTTCGCGTCTGACGAAAGCCGACCGTGGCAACTTCGCCAAGGCAGAAGTCGAGCCGAAGCGCAAGCTAGCGGAGTTTCGTGTCAGCCCTGAGAATCTCATCGAAGTCGGCGCGGAAATCACCGCTGATCACTTCGTTCCGGGTCAGTTCGTCGATGTGACGGGCACGACCCAGGGCAAGGGCTTCCAGGGCGCTATGAAGCGTTGGAACTTCGGCGGCTTGCGGGCGACGCACGGCGTCTCGGTTTCGCATCGCTCGCATGGTTCGACCGGTCAGCGCCAAGACCCCGGCAAAGTGTTCAAGGGCAAGAAGATGGCCGGACATATGGGCGATGATCGCGTCACGACGCAGAACCTCGTCATCGCCAAAGTCGATGTCGCCCGCGGCCTTGTCATGGTGCGCGGCGCGGTTCCAGGCTCCAAAGGCGGCTGGGTCGTGGTTCGCGACGCCGTCAAAAAGGCTGCGCCGAAAGATCTGCCGATGCCCGGCGCCTTCAAGCCGCGCAGCGAAACGAAGAAGGAGAGCGCGTGATGAAAGCGACTGTCACAACGCTCGATGCCGGTAAGGCCGGCGAAATTGAATTGGCCGATGCCATTTTCGGTTTGGAGCCGCGCCCAGACCTAATTCACCGCATGGTGCGCTATCAAACTCTGAAGCGCATGGCTGGCACGCACCACGCCGCCGACCGCTCGGAAGTCGCGGTCACTGGCAAGAAAATGTATAAGCAGAAGGGCACCGGTGGGGCTCGTCATGGGGACAAATCTGCGCCGCAGTTTCGCGGTGGCGGCAAGGCGTTCGGTCCAAAACCGCGTTCGCATGCCGTCGACATGACCAAGAAGACGCGGGCGCTCGCTTTGCGTCATGCTTTGTCGGCAAAGGCTGCCGCCGGCGAAATCGTCGTTCTCGACAAGGCGTCATCGGCCGACGGCAAGACTGGCGCGCTGAAATCGCAGTTCGCCAAGCTCGAATGGATGAATGTTCTCATCATCGACGGCGCCGAACTCGAGCCGACATTCGCGCGCGCCGCTCGCAACATTCCGAACATCGACGTGCTCCCGATCCAGGGCATCAACGTCTACGACATTCTGCGTCGTAAGAAGCTGGTGCTGACGAAGGCGGCGGTCGCGGCTCTCGAGGAGCGCTTCAAATGAGCACCAAACGCACGGCCTACGACGTTATCGTCTGCCCGGTCATCACCGAGAAGGCGACGCTGGCCTCTGAAAACAATCAGGTGATCTTCAAGGTCAACCGCGGCGCGACCAAGCCTGAGATCAAGGCGGCCGTCGAAAGCCTGTTCAAGGTCAAGGTCAAGTCGGTCAACACCATCGTCCGCAAGGGCAAGAAACGGGCGTTCCGCGGCATCGTTGCCTTGCTGAGCGATACCAAGAGGGCTGTCGTGACGCTCGAAGATGGTCATTCCATCGACGTCACGACCGGTCTCTAAGGAGTAGGGCACTATGGCGCTTAAAACATACAATCCGACCTCTCCGGGCCGCCGTCATCTCATTCAGATTGACCGCTCGGGGCTGTGGAAGGGTGGACCGCTCAAATCGCTCGTCGTCGGAAAGCCGAAGACGGGCGGCCGCAACAGCGATGGCCGCACCACGTCGCGCTTTATCGGCGGCGGTCATAAACAGAGCTATCGCAAGATCGATTTCAAGCGCCGCAAGTTCGACATGGCGGCCGCCGTCGAACGTTTGGAATACGATCCGAACCGCACGGCATTTATTGCACTACTGAAGTATGAAGACGGCACGCAAGCCTACATCTTGGCGCCGCAACGTCTGGCTGTCGGCGATACGGTGGTCTCCGGATCGAAGGTCGACGTGAAGCCCGGCAACGCCATGCCGCTGTCGTCGATGCCGGTCGGCACGATCGTGCACAACGTCGAGATGAAGCAAGGCAAGGGCGGCCAGATGGCGCGTTCGGCCGGATCATTCGTCCAACTCGTCGGTCGCGATTCCGGTTGGGCTGTTCTGAAGCTCAATTCGGGCGAAACACGCAAAGTGCCGGCCGATTGCATGGCGACCGTCGGAGCGGTGTCGAACCCGGACCACATGAATACGGTTGTCGGCAAAGCCGGCCGCACGCGCTGGAAAGGCAAACGTCCGCACAATCGCTCGATCGCCATGAACCCGGTCGACCATCCCAACGGCGGCCGCACCAAGGGCGGCAAGCACTGGGCGACGCCATGGGGCAAACCGACCAAGGGCTACAAGACTCGCAAGAACAAGACGACCGGCAAGTACATCGTTCGCAGCCGCCAGAAGGCCAAATAACCTGCAGCTCGCGAGCTGATTGAAGGAGACGCACTTTGACACGTTCAGTTTGGAAGGGCCCGTTCGTTGACGGCTACATCCTGAAGAAGGCCGACAAGTCGCGCTCATCGGGGCGCAACGAGGTCATCAAGACGTGGAGCCGCCGCTCGACGATCCTTCCGCAGTTCGTTGGACTGACCTTCGGCGTGCACAACGGCAAGAAGCATATTCCGGTTGCCGTGACGGAAGACATGATCGGTCACAAGTTCGGCGAGTTCGCGCCGACCCGTCATTTCCCCGGTCACGGTGGCGATAAGAAATCGGTGAGGAAGTAATGGGCAAGCCAAGCCATGAACGGCGCCTGGCCGACAACGAGGCGCAAGCGGTTGCACGCTCGCTGCGGGTCTCGCCGCAGAAGCTCAATCTCGTCGCCGGCATGATCCGGGGCAAGAAGGTCGATCAGGCCCTTGCCGAACTCGAATTCAGCACCAAGCGCATCGCCGTCGATGTCCGCAAGTGCGTGATGAGTGCGGTCGCCAACGCTGAGAACAACCACAGCCTCGACGTCAACGAGCTGATCGTTGCCGAAGCCTACGTCGGCAAGAACCTGACGCTAAAGCGGTTCCATGCACGTGGGCGCGGTCGCGGCTCGTCGATCTTGAAGCCGTTTTCGCAGCTGACGGTTGTCGTTCGCCAGGTCGAAGCTGAAGCCAAGGCTGAAAAGAAGAAATCGGCTGCCAAGCCGGCCGCTGACAAGGCCCAAGACAAGGCCAAGCGTCAGCCCAAGGAGGCCAAGTAATATGGGTCAAAAAGTCAATCCCGTCGGCCTCCGCGTCGGTATCAACCGGACCTGGGATAGCCGCTGGTTCGCCGCTCGCCATGAATATCCACGTTTGCTCCATGAAGATCGCGCCATCCGCGCCCACATCATGAAAGATCAGCGCGAGGCCGGCATCTCGCGTGTCATCATCGAGCGTCCGCACAAGAAGTGCCGAGTGACCGTTCATACCGCGCGTCCCGGCATTCTGATCGGCAAGAAGGGTGAGAAGATCGAGCGCATTCGTTCGGATCTCGCCCGCCTGACGACGTCGGAAGTGCACTTGAACATCGTTGAAATCCGCAAGCCGGAAATCGACGCCGTGCTGATCGCTGAAAGCATCGCCCAGCAGCTGGAACGCCGCGTTGCGTTCCGTCGCGCCATGAAGCGTTCGGTGCAGTCGGCGCTGCGTCTTGGCGCGGTCGGCATTCGTATCAACGTCGCCGGCCGTTTGGGCGGCGCTGAAATCGCCCGCACCGAATGGTATCGCGAAGGCCGCGTTCCGTTGCACACGCTGCGCGCCGACATCGACTTCGGTTACGGCAAGGCGCAGACGGCCTACGGCATCATTGGCATCAAGGTCTGGGTCTTCAAGGGCGAGATCATCGAGCACGATCCGATGGCGGCTGAACGCAAGAACGCTGAAATGCAGGAGAGCGGTGGACCGCGTCCGCGCCGTGACGATGGCGATCGTGGCGATCGCCGTGAACGTCGCGGTGGCCGTGGCGGCCGCGGTGGCGCCGGCGGTGGTCGTGGTGGTGCCGGCGGAGGAGCTGGCGGCGCACCCGCAACTGGCGGCACCGATACGCCGACACCGACATCCGAGGCTTAAGGACTTTCGAGGCTAAAGATCATGTTACAGCCGAAAAAAACCAAGTTCCGCAAAGCCTTCAAAGGCAAGATCCATGGCAATGCCAAGGGTGGAACGACACTCAACTTTGGCGAAGTCGGCCTGAAGGCTCTGGAGCCTGAACGCTTGACCGCGCGTCAGATCGAAGCCGCACGTCGTGCTATCGCGCGCCACACCAAGCGCGCCGGCCGGATGTGGACACGCGTGTTCCCGGATGTGCCGGTCACGAAGAAGCCAGCCGAGGTCCGCATGGGATCGGGCAAAGGCGGCATTGAATTGTGGGTGGCGCGCGTCAAGCCGGGCCGCATCATTTTTGAACTCGGTGGCCTCAATCCGCAGGTCGCCAAAGAGGCCCTCATGCTTGGTGCAGCAAAGCTGCCGATCAAGTGCCGGGTTGTGACGCGCATCGGTTGATTGCTTTGGCGATCAATGGACGCGTTTCGAATGAATGAAGTGAGGACTGTTTCATGGCTAGCGACTTCAGAGATCTGTCGCTCGATCAACTCGACGACCAGCTGGTGAAGCTGAAGAAGGAGCAGTTCAATCTGCGCTTCCAGCGGGCTTCCGGCCAGCTTGAGAATACAGCGCGCATCCGGCTTTTGCGCCGTGATATCGCGCGCGTAAAAACGGCCGCCCGGGCGAAGCGTTCGGGTAGCGCCAAGAGCAGCGTCAGAACCGGCGCGTGAGGGAGATTTAGACTATGCCGAAGCGCGTGCTCCAGGGAGTCGTGGTGTCCGACAAGAACGACAAGACCATTGTTGTTCAGGTCGAACGCCGTTATACCCACCCGCTTTTGAAGAAGACGGTGCGTCGTACCAAAAAGTACCACGCACACGACGAAACGAACGTATTCAAGGTCGGCGACTTGGTGTCCATCGAGGAAACCGCACCGATTTCGAAGAACAAGCGTTGGGTTGCCATGGCGGCGGCGAAGGCCTGATTGGCGTTCGCCGTGCGTGACTGATCAGACGTTATAAACGTCCTCGTGAGCTGCCGGAGCGTTGAGTGTCCTTTTTCATGGACCCACTCAAGACCCCGCCAGCGAAAAAGGGCAGATGAAGCCGAGACCGCCGCACGCATCGCGTGCACGCTGGTCCAACGAGAAGGAATGCCGCGATGATCCAGGTGGAGAGCAATCTCGACGTCGCCGACAACTCGGGCGCGCGTCGCGTTCAGTGCATCAAGGTGCTCGGTGGGTCGAAGCGCCGCTATGCAACCGTCGGCGACACGATCGTCGTGTCGGTGAAAGAAGCGATCCCAAAAGGCCGCGTCAAGAAGGGCCAGGTCATGAAGGCCGTCATCGTCCGCGTCGCCAAAGGCGTGCGCCGGGCCGACGGTTCGCTGATCCGCTTCGATCGCAATGCCGCCGTGCTGATCAACGCCAACGGTGAGCCGATCGGAACGCGCATCTTTGGTCCGGTCACCCGCGAACTGCGCGGCAAGAACCACATGAAGATCGTCTCGCTCGCGCCGGAGGTGCTGTAATGGCCTCGATGAAAATCAAAAAGGGTGACAACGTCGTCGTTCTCGCTGGCCGCGATAAGGGCAAGCGGGGCGAAGTGATCGAAGTACGCCCGAAAGAAAACCGCGCGCTCGTTCGCGGCATCAACGTGGTGCGCCGTCACCAGCGCCAGACGGCGCAGACCGAAGGCGGCATCATCTCGAAAGAGGGTCCTATCCAGTTGTCGAACCTCGGCATTGAAGACCCCAAGGACGGCAAAGCAACCCGCGTCGGCTTCAAGCTGCTGGCGGATGGCAAGAAGGTCCGCATCGCAAAACGCTCGGGCGAGCAGATCCCGGAGAAGAACTAAGTCATGGCTGACAAAGACAAAGCAAAGGGTGGCAAAGCTCCGGCTGGCAAGGCTCAGACCGGCGACCCAAAGAAGGCCGCCGACATCGAAGCCAAGAAGGCGAAGGCTGCAGCCAAAAAAGCTGGCGCAGGCAGCGCGCGCGCGCCGGCAGCCCCGCGGCCTAAAGATTACAAGCCACGCATGAAGGTACTGTACGAAAACGTCGTTCGCGACGCCATGCGCACCAAGTTCGCCTATCAAAACGTGATGCAGATCCCGCGTCTCGAAAAGATCGTCATCAACATGGGCGTTGGTGAAGCCGTCAACGATCGCAAGAAAGTTGATACCGCCGCCGCCGATTTGGCGCTGATAGCTGGGCAGAAGCCGGTGATCACCAAGTCGCGCAAGGCGATCGCGGTCTACAAGCTGCGCGAAGGCATGGCGATCGGCGCCAAGGTCACGCTGCGCGGCGACCGGATGTATGAATTCCTCGATCGATTGGTCACCATCGCGCTGCCGCGCGTCAAGGATTTCCGGGGGCTGAACCCCAAGAGCTTCGATGGTCGCGGCAACTTCGCTACCGGCCTGAAAGAGCACCTCGTGTTCCCTGAAATCGACTACGACAAGGTCGACAACGTGCTCGGCATGGACGTGATCGTCTGCACGTCGGCCAACACTGATGACGAAGCCCGCGAATTGCTCAAAGGCTTCAACTTCCCGTTCCGCAGCTAAAGGACCTCGGTCCCACTTCACGACAGAAGTGGCCGAAAGGCCTTTGGAGGAGATGACATGGCAAAGACAAGTTCGATTGAAAAGAACAACCGCCGGCGCCGGATGGCCGATCAACAGGCTCCCAAGCGCAAGCGTTTGAAGGCGCTCGCCAGCGATATGAAGAAGTCGCCGGAAGAGCGTTTCGCCGCCAACCTGAAGCTCGCAGAAATGCCGCGCAACGGCTCGAAGGTGCGCATCCGCAACCGGTGCGAAATCACCGGCCGTCCGCGCGGCAACTACCGCAAGCTCAAGATGTGCCGCAACCAGCTTCGCGAACTCGCGAGCCAGGGCCGCATCCCGGGCATGACGAAGTCGAGCTGGTAAGGAAGGGCGCGCTCCATGGCAATGAATGATCCGCTGGGCGATATGCTCACACGTATTCGCAACGCGCAGATGCGGCGGCGCCCGAAAGTGGCGACGCCGGCGTCAACGCTGCGCGCCCGCGTGCTCGATGTGCTGGCCGACGAAGGCTATATTCGCGGTTACACCCGCGTCGAATTGAAGGGCGAGCAGCCGCAGTTCGAGATCGAGCTCAAGTATTACAACGGCCAGCCGGCGATCAAGGAAATCGAGCGTATCTCGAAGCCTGGCCGTCGCGTCTACTCGCCGGTGAAAGACATTCCGACGGTCGCCAACGGTCTCGGCGTTGCAATCTTGTCGACGCCGAAGGGCGTCATGTCGGACAGCAAGGCGCGTGAAGCCAATGTCGGCGGCGAAATCATCTGCTCGATTTTCTAGAGCAAACGTTTAGGCGGAAAGCTGCAGCCCAACGGCCGGTTGAAATTAAGAGGTTTTGAGAACCCATGTCGCGCATCGGTAAAAAGCCAATTCCAGTCCCGTCGAATGTGACGGCGACGGTTGCTGGCCAGATGGTGAAGATGAAAGGCCCCAAAGGCGAACTTTCCTTCAACGTTCCTGACGCTTTGAAAGTTGAAAAGACCAGCGACGGCGTCACGATCGCTTTGATCGAAGACAACAAACCGGCGCGCTCGAAGTGGGGCATGTCGCGCACGCAGGTTGCGAACCTGATCAAAGGCGTGACGGACGGCTACAGCCACGATCTCGAAATTCACGGCGTTGGTTTCAAGGCGTCGATGAAGGGTCGTGATCAACTGACGCTGTCGGTTGGTTACAGCCACGATGTCGTGCTTGCCATTCCGGCCGGCGTCGATGTCAAGGTTGCCGGCGCCAAGATGGACCAGATCAACGTCTCCGGCATCGATAAGCAGGCGGTCGGCGAAATGGCAGC
>JAIEPV010000163.1 GCA_019748215.1 Hyphomicrobium sp. | reverse complement strand
GACGGCCAGCACGTGGCCGGGGTCGTTGTCTGGAAAGCGGTCGGGCTCGGGCGTGCCGGAATACCAGGTGTTGGGCGTGATACGTTTGGTGCCGTGCCAATCACCCAGCGCCAGATAGGCGAGGCCGGACTGCGCGGCGCGATCGGCTGCCAGCGTGACGCCACTGTCGCCATCGTTTCCGCCGTCGCCGTTGGAGCCCTGCCCGAAGGCTTGCACCGACCCATGCGCCAAGCCGATACGAAGCGTTCCCGGTGGCGTGACGGCGCTGGTCATCCAGGCGCTTGGATCGTGGCCGGGAAATTTCGATGTCAGCGGCGCGGGCAGCAGGGTGACGCCCGGCGCGAGGTCGAGCGGCGCCGCCTCGTCGGCGATCACGATGTTTTGTGGTGGCTCAAGCCGGCGCAGGCGCTGCCAAACGCCGCCCGACCGTGCCGGATCGTGGTTGCCGGGCAGCAGCACCCAGACGATGTTCGGGTGATCGGCCATGCGCTCGACCGCGCGGCGCAGATCGACGCGGGCGATATCTGGGCTGTCGAACACATCGCCGGCGACGAGGACGTGAGACGCGGCGCGGTCGATGGCGATGTCGGCGATCCGCGAAATCGCGTCGAAGCGGGCAGCCCTCAACTCGCCGCTCAGGCCTTCGGGCAGCGTGCCGAACGACTTGCCGAGGTGCCAATCGCCGGAATGAATGAAGCGGACGGTCATTGCCGCCGACATTCCCCATTGCAGGCGTCATCTGCAAGTGCAGAAGCAGGATCGGCGCTGAGCTGTGGAGAAGTTTTGACCGGATCGCGCTCTAGATGCGCCGGGCCAAGAACACGATTTCCGCCGCGCCTTCACCGATGGCGCCAGCTTCGACAAAGCCGGCGCGTGCGTAGAAGGCGACGTTACGCGCGGCGCGGCTGGTGACGACATGCACGCCCGGGGTGCCGGTTTGCCGCGCGTCCGCGATAAATCGCTCGATCAACGCGCCGCCAAGGCCGTGGCCACGATAAGGACCGGCGAGATTGACATGCAAGTGCGCAGGATAAAGCGTGGTCAAATCGCGGAAGGTTTGAAAATAGCCGATGTCCGCAAACCGGGACGCGCGAGCGGGAACGGAGACGCTGCCGACGAGATAGCCCGCGACCTCGCCGCCGGGTGCTATCGCCAGATACGCGAACTGCGGATCATGTTCGAGATAGCGGCCAAGCCAACGCTCGCGGAAAACGGCGCGAGCCGCATCGCTGGCGAAGTTCTGGGTGTTGCTTGCGGCAAAGAAAACGGCGTCAATGCCGGCGAGCAATGATGGCGTCGGCGTCAGCTCCGTAAAGCGATGAATGTCGACTTTGTCGCGCATCGTTTGCGTGTCGCATATCCCTGTCGCCGACGCCAACGCCGCCTCGCGGTGGCAAGCAACGCACATAGGTCAGTCGTTGGCGGCCATGGCGGCAACCAGCTTTTGCCGGAATGCGGGCGGCAGGTCGTGCGGGATCGCTGGCGGCATATCGCGATCATCCGTGTAGCCTGCCGTGGTGGCTGGCAGATGCAGCGTCGGGTGGGCCGCACCGGGGACGTCCGGATCAATCGGGGCGCTGTTCGCGGTCGGGTTGGAGCCACCATAATTGCGGCTGTACGGTTCGTTGGGATCGTCCGGCAGCGAGCGAATGCGCACCGGCGGCGGAGACTGACTCGGCAGCCCGTCATCTTCGATGACGACAGCGGCCACTTGCGAGGTCGGCCGGACGACGGCGGCGTCAGCGGTCGGGTACGCATTTTGAGTTGAGGAACACCCGGCAACCGCCATCATGGGGCCGAGCAAAGCGGCGGCGAGCGCCCCGCGCGGCAGCGCGAATGATAAATGCTGCGGCAGCGCGAATGATAAATGGCGCGACAGTGCCAATACTAGACCGCGGGGACCGCGCAAACCAACGCAGCGGACCCACTGCGGTCCGAGAACAAAACCAAACATGACTGACGCCTTTACGAACGCAACGAAACGCAACCCGCGCACTGAACTGTGCCGTATTGAAACAGGCAGGCGTTAAAGAGCCGCTAACAGGCGTGCGATTTTCGCGGCCGTGCAGGCGAAGGCCTTGATCGCGGGCCGGCTTGGGTCAACGGCCGGTCGCATCCACTGCGAATGAATTGCCAGCACACTGCCGCATCATCACGCAGCGAAATGCCCGATCGTTTGGCGGTGAATTTTTCCATGGACATTGAGAGATTCTCGCATGACACTTTTGTTGCCTGGGGAGGCACGCGCTTCGACCACTAAGGGAGATAGCCAGTGACCAAAATCATGCGTTCGAACGACACCGGATCAGCGCCGCTGCGGCCAGCCGACAGCGATTTTCGCGTGCAGCTCGCGGGCTTCAGTCTGACGACGGCGGAAATTCTTTATCGGCTGCCCGATCATCCGGCTTTGTTGCAAAGCTACATCTGGCAGGATTACGACGCGGCGCCGCGCTTTCCGAAGCTCAAAGCTTTTCTCGATTTCTGGGCGGCGAAACTCGAAGGAAAACTATTCAAGGTCACGGTCGCGCATTCAAAACTGATCCAGCCGGCTGAACTGAAATTGATCGGCGCTGAAATCAGAATTCACTAGCCTGGATTATTTAGAAAACGTGCGGCGCTGCGATGCGCCACCAGCAGCCTCCGCTCCAAAAGCCGAGGTCTTGATCGTCTTCGCCGACCGCAGCGATCGCAACCAGCTCGGCGTAGACGGCGCGTGTGCACAGCGCCTCAAGTTTGCCGCGCACCAGCACGTAGGGCTTCAGTCCGCCGTCGGGCGGCTGCGGCTGGAAGCGGATCGGATGCTCGGCATCGATCGCAACGACGTCATCGACATTGGTGCGCAATGTCAGCCGCTGTGATGGTCCGGTGCCATCGATCGCCATCTCGACGGCAAGAAAGGGCGCATCCTCGATCTCGACGTCGACTTTTTCAGCTGGCGTCACGAGGTAAGTTCGGCCATCGGCGTCTTTGCGCAAGATGCTGGCAAACAGTTTGATCATGCCGACCCTGGTAATCGGGCTGTCACGATAGAGCCAAGTGCCGTCACGGCAGATTTTGAGACCGATATCGCCACAATAGGGCGGGTCCCACGCCTCGACATTGCGGGCGAGATGTTGGCCATCTCTGGCGGCGGCGCGCAGCAGCGCTTCGAGCGACGGGGTCAGCATCGATGCCACACGCAGTGACGGGGGCAGTTCGTCGTCGGCCCGACATGGGTTATTGGCGGCATTTGGATCAACCGTTCCTATCATTTGCACCCAACAACCGGCGCGCTGGCGCAGCCCCGCTTCGGCGCTTTTTTCAATCGATCAATACCCCAGGATCAAGGCCGATTTCACGGCGTTCAATCTAACATAACATTCACTTGACCCTAGGTGGCACGGGGGTGATCGTCCGCGCTCCATTTGGCCTTGTCTGAAAGCGGCGGCAGTTGATCTCAGACAATAAATACATCAACAGAACAAGCGCACAATCCGAGGCTCACAGTGCCCATGAATACCGTTGTTGATACGCCGACCGACATCGTTCCCCGGCTCGAGGCTGCGGCAGAGCGCGTGCAGAAAGCCCACAAGGCCGCCGCCTCCGTGATCTTTGGTCAGGACCAAGTGATCGAGCGGACAATGATCACGCTGCTGTCGGGCGGACACGCATTGCTGATCGGCGTGCCGGGATTGGCAAAAACGCTGCTCGTCGATACGCTCGGCCGCGTGCTTGGACTTGACGCCAAACGTATTCAATTCACGCCCGATTTGATGCCGTCGGATATCATCGGCTCGGAAGTTTTGGAAGACGAGCCGGGCCGGGCGCGCGCGTTCCGGTTCATCAAGGGCCCGATTTTTACGCAGCTTCTGATGGCGGACGAAATCAACCGAGCCTCGCCCAAGACGCAGTCGGCATTGCTGCAGGCGATGCAGGAACATCACGTCACGGTTGCGGGTCAACGTCACGATACGCCGACGCCGTTTCATGTGCTGGCGACGCAAAACCCGCTCGAGCAGGAAGGCACGTATCCGCTTCCCGAAGCGCAGCTCGACCGGTTTTTGCTGCAAATCGATGTCGACTATCCCGACTTGATCGCCGAACGCAAAATGCTCTACGCGACCACCGGCACCGACAGCCAGAAACTCGAGGCGGTCTTATCGGCGCAGGAATTGATGGCGACACAGCGCCTCGTGCGCCAGATCCCCGTGCCCGACAAAGTCGTTGAGGCGATCCTGTCGCTGGTCCGCTCGGCGCGTCCCGGCACCGGTGTCAACGCCGAAACCGACAAGTTCGTCGCCTGGGGTCCAGGCCCGCGCGCCAGCCAAGCGCTCATGCTCGCGGTTCGGGCAAAAGCGCTGATCGATGGCCGCTTGGCGCCCTCCGTCGATGATGTCATCGCGCTTGCCGAACCGGTTTTGAAGCATCGCATGGCGCTGTCGTTCGCGGCGCGAGCCGAAGGCGAGGATCTGTCTAAGATCATCGGCCGCCTTGCAGCGGCAGTGGAGTAATCGGCTCATGGCTGGCCCGTCAGGGCAATCGAAGGGGGCCGGGACCAGCGGGCGCCACGTGCTGGCGCTTGAACGCGAAGCCGTGGCCATCGTCGACCGCTTGCCGGAACTTTTGATGGAAGCGGATCGCATCGCATCCACCGTCGCGCACGGCATTCATGGCCGCCGTCGCGCGGGGCCCGGCGAAACCTTCTGGCAATTCCGAACCTATCAACCCGGCGAAGGCGCACACCTCGTCGATTGGCGCCGGTCGGCAAGCTCCGATCATCTCTATGTGCGTGAGCGCGAATGGGAAGCGGCGCACACGCTGTATCTTTGGCCGAACCTCTCGCGCTCGATGCAGTTTAAAAGCCATTTGGGTCACGTCTCGAAAGCCGATCGCGCACTCGTGCTGATGCTCGGCGCGACGGAGCTTCTGGTGCGCGGTGGCGAACGCGTGGCGTTCCTCGGCTTGACGCAACCAACGGCGAGCCGTCGAGCGTCGCAGAAGGTCGCCGAAGCGATGGCGATGAACGGCGCGTCGGTGATGACCGCTTCCGAGCCACCTGCAACGCGGTTGACGCGGTTTTCAACCGTCGTGCTGTTTTCGGATTTTCTCGATCCGATCGAAAACATCCGCGCGACGATTGACCAATTGGGTGCGGCCGGTGCCAACGGCCATCTGGTGCAAATCCTCGATCCGGCCGAAGAGACACTGGCCTATGCCGGGCGCACAGAATTTCTGTCGCCCGATGGGTCCGAACGCTGGATCGCCGATCGCGCGGAAAGTTTGCGCGAGCGCTATCAGGCGCGGCTGCTCGCGCACCGCGCCGCGATCCAGGAGATCGCCCACCGGCTCGGCTGGTCGTTTCTCATTCATCACACCGATCGGCCGGCATCTGAGCCGTTGCTGTCGCTGTTAATGCGCCTGCAGGGCCAAACCGGCGGATACCGTTGGATGGGCAGCAGTGCCGACACAGCGGAGACCGGCGCATGACGCTTGGTCCGCTGGCGTTCCTCAATCCGTGGCTGCTTGCGGCCTTGATCACCCTGCCGGCGATTTATTGGCTGTTGCGGGCGGTTCCGCCGCGCCCCGAGCAGGTTGAATTCCCGCCGACCCGGATTTTGATGGGTCTCACCAATGATGAAAAAACCGCCGACAAAACGCCGTGGTGGTTGACACTCATCCGGCTGCTTGTTGCGACACTGGTCATTCTGGCGCTGGCCGACCCGGTGCTCAATCCGTCGCGGGACGCGGCACTGAAGGGCAGCGGTCCGCTCGTCATCGTCGCTGACAACGGCTGGGCGGCGGCTTCGCGTTGGCCAGAACGCTCGCGCATGATGACGCGCTTGATTGGCGAAGCAGAAGCCGCCGGACGCGGCGTCATGGTGGTTGGCACCGCTGCGGCTGCAAAATCTCAAACGTTGAAAATTGAATCGCCAGCCGACGCGCGCAGCACGGTCGCCGCGCTTATTCCGCAACCGTTCGCCCCTCATCGGGCGGCGATCGGCGACACGCTTGCCTCGGCGCTATCGGCGGCATCGGTGAAGGACCCGAGCATCGTCTGGCTGCATGACGGCATCGATCACAAGCAGCAGGCGACGGCGTTTGCCGAGAAGCTGCAGCAAGTGGCAGGTGGCGGCCTGCTGGCGGTCATCGACGAAAGTAAGGGCGGGGAGGCGCTTGGACTTTCAGCCAAGCTCAGCGACAAGGGCGTGCTGGAAGCCGTCGTGCTTTCGGTCGGTGGACCGGCACGTGAGGGCACCGTGCAAGCCTTCTCGGCACGCGGCGAACGTCTCGGTGATGCACCATTCAAACTTAACGCGGGCGACACCTCCACGGTCACCGCCTTCGATCTGCCACTGGAGTTGCGCAATCAGGTGGCTCGCATTGAGATCAGCGGAGAGCGCTCGGCCGGCGCGGTGCACCTGATCGACGCCGCCACGCAATGGCATCGCATCGGATTGATTTCGGGTGAAAGCCGTGAGCAGGCCCAGCCGTTATTGGCGCCTCTTTATTACATTCAAAAAGCCCTGAGCCCGTATGCGGAACTTGCTGTTTCCAACGATGCCAACCTCGCCAAGGGGCTTGAGGCGGTTTTGAAACAAAACGTCTCGGTGTTGATGCTCGCCGACATCGGCACGTTGACGGGTGAAGCCGGACAGCACGTTGCGGACTTTGTCACGCGCGGCGGATTTCTGGTTCGCTTCGCCGGCCCACGGCTTGAGAAAGCTGGCGACGACCTGTTGCCAGTCGCGCTCAGGGCGGGCGGGCGCTCACTCGGCGGCGCATTGTCGTGGGGCTCTCCGCAACCGCTGGCGGCATTCGATGACGCCAGCCCGTTTGCGGGTCTGACGATCCCGGCCGACGTGCTCATCAATCGCCAAGTGCTGGCTGATCCAGCGCAGATCACGCCTGACGTTGAAATCTGGGCGCGATTGAAAGACGGCACGCCGCTGGTGACAGCATCGAAGCGCGGCGACGGCAAACTCGTGCTGTTCCACATCACCGCCAATTCCGATTGGTCGAACTTGCCGATCTCCGGCTTGTTCGTCGATATGCTGCGCCGGCTTTCGACCATGGGCCGCATCGGCGCCAGCGGTGATCAGGCGTCGGGCGATAAAACGGCTGGTGCTGCGGCATCCGACACAGCAACAATCGCATCGCCTGAATCAACTGTCCTGCCGCCACTGCGAACGCTGGATGGAACGGGTGTGCTCAAGGCACCGCCGCCGACGGCCGAACCGATCAAGGCCAGCGTGTTGGCAAACGCTGAACCATCGCTCGATCATCCGCCGGGTTATTATGGCGCCAGCGCCAGTCCACGGGCGTTGAACCTGTTGACGCCGAAGTCGACGCTGCTGGCAATCGCCGGCGCATTGCCGTCCGGCGTACAGCGTCTGACCTATGACAACGCCACCAGCACGCTGCTGAAACCGTGGATGATCGCACTCGGGCTCGTTCTGTTGTTTGCCGACATTCTCGCTGTGCTGATTTTGCAGGTCGGCGGATTGAAGAACCTTGCCGGGCGTCGTCCGGCGGCGCGCGCCGCGATGCTGGCCGTGGTCATCGTCGGCGCTTTCCTTGTGGCGCCTCGTCCATCCTCGGCGCAAGACGCAGCGCCGGCAGCAACACCCACCGAAACACCGACGCTGGCGGCTCCGGGCACGCCGGTTGCCGCCGAGAGCACCGCCATTACATCAACCAGCAAGGTGACTTTCGGATATGTGCTGAGCGGCAATCGCGAAACCGACGAGACAAGCCGCATCGGCCTACTCGGCCTCGCCCGCGTACTTGAAGCGCGCACCGCCGTCGAGCCGGGCGAGCCCGCCGGCATCAACATCGCAAGTGATGAAATTGCGTTCTATCCGGTGCTCTACTGGCCCGTGCTCGAAAACGCCGAAACCTTGCCCGACACGGCGATTGCAAAAATCGACGCCTACATGAAGGAGGGTGGGCTGATCATTTTCGACACGCGCGACTATGGCCAGGGCGGCGTCAACCTGCTGCCGATGGCCGGTAAGGGCGGCAACGCATTGCAACGGCTGCTCAGCAAACTCGATGTGCCGCGCCTCGAACCAGTTCCGGAAAATCATGTCGTGACCAAGTCGTTTTATTTGCTGCGCGGTTTTCCGGGGCGTTGGGATGGCGGCCAGTTGTGGGTTGAAGCCTCGGCTGATAACGGCGGCGATACGAGCCGCGGCCGCGTCGCCGACGGCGTCACGTCGATCATGGTGACATCCAACGATTTTGCCGCTGCCTGGGCGCTCGATGAGCGGGGCCGCCCGCTGTATCCGGTTGTTCCCGGCGGCGAACTCCAGCGCGAGATGGCCTATCGCTCCGGCGTCAACATCGTCATGCACGCGCTGACCGGAAACTACAAAGCCGACCAAGTGCACGTGCCAGCCTTGCTCGAACGCTTAGGGCAGTGAGGCAAATGCCATGAATTGGTCCATCGATCTAGCGCCGCTTCTGCCTCTCCCGATTGTCTGGGCGTTGGCAGTCATCGCGGCCATCTTAGCCGTCGTGCTGCTCGTGCGCCGCGCACGCGGCGCGGTGCTGCGCGCGGCCGCACTCGCTGCGATGATCGCAGCCCTGCTCAATCCGACGCTGCGTGAAGAAGAGCGCGAAGCTCTCGCCAACGTCGCCATCGTCGTGCTCGATGAAAGCACCAGCCAGAAGCTGTCATCGCGGCCCGAACAAACGGCGGCGATCAAAGCCGATATCGATGCCAAGTTCGCCAAAATCCCGAACCTCACAATCAAATATGTGACCGCCGGACAGCCGGGCGAGCAGACGGCAGGCGGTACCAACCTGTTCACCGATCTGAACGCGGCGCTGAACGATACCGCGCCCGATCGTATTGCGGGTGTTCTGTTCATCACCGATGGTCAGGTGCATGACGTGCCGAAGTCGGCGGGCGCGCTTGGGTTCGACGCGCCGATCCACACCCTACTCACCGGCGCGCCAGGCGAGTTCGATCGCCGCGTTGAAATCATCGAAGCACCCAAGTATGGCCTCGTTGGCCAAACGCGGCCGATCAAATTCGCCGTTCGCGAAACCGGCAAATCGGCGAGCGGGCCGGCGCCGGGCCCGGTCAATTTGAAGGTCCGCCGCGAGGGTCGTCCCGACGAAACAGTGCGAGCCGAGATCGGGCGGACGGTGTCGGTCGACATGCCGTTTCCGCACACCGGCCAGAACATTGTCGAGATCGAACTCGACCCAACGCCGGGGGAACTGACGCCGGCGAACAACCGCGTCGTCATTGCGGCCGAAGGCGTGCGCGAAAACTTGCGCGTGCTGCTGGTGTCGGGTGAACCGCATGCGGGCGAGCGGACTTGGCGCAATCTGTTGAAATCAGACGCCGCCGTCGATCTGGTCCACTTCACGATTTTGCGTCCGCCTGAAAAACAGGACGGCACGCCCATCAATCAACTGTCGCTGATCGCGTTTCCGACCCGCGAACTGTTTTCGGAGAAGATCAAAGACTTCGATCTGATCATTTTCGATCGATACGAACACAAAGGCATTCTGCAGCTTTTGTACTATGACAACATCGCTCGCTATGTTGATGAGCACGGTGGCGCTCTGCTGATCGCGGCCGGCGATGACTACGCCAACGCGTTCAGCATTTACCGCACGCCGCTCGCATCGGTGTTGCCCGGCGCACCGACGGGCCGCGTCATCGAAGCGCCGTTCCGCGCCAAGATCACCGCGGTGGGACAGAAGCATCCCGTGACGAAGGGGCTGCCAGGCTCTATCTCAACGCAAACTGCCGACGCTTCGAAAGAGCCGGCGTGGGGCCGTTGGTTTCGCCAAGCCGAAGTACGCGCCGAGCGCGGCGACGTCGTGATGTCGGGGGCTGAAGATAAGCCGCTGCTGATCCTCGATCGCAAAGGCAAGGGCCGCGTGGCGCTGCTGACGTCGGATCATGCCTGGCTCTGGGCGCGCGGCTACGATGGCGGCGGACCACATACCGATTTATTGCGCCGTCTGTCGCACTGGCTGATGAAAGAGCCCGATCTCGAAGAAGAACGCCTGCTCGCCTCGGCGCGCGGATTGAAGTTGATCATCGAGCGGCGCTCGATGCTGGAGAGCGTCGGGCCGGTGAAGCTCATGGCGCCGGGCGGAGAGATTTCGACCATCGACTTGCAGCCGGTGCCGTCCGAAAGCGGCGTATGGCGCTCGGCCATCGATGTCAAAATTCCGGGGCTCTATAAGGCCGAGACCTCGGCGTCATCGGGCATGCTGACGGCGGTCGCCAACGCCGGCATCGAAGATCCGCGCGAAATGAGTGAAGTCACCGCGACGGATGAAAAAATGAAGCCGATTGCTGACGCGACCGGCGGCGGTGTGTTCTGGACGCGGAGTACGGGGCTGCTCTCAGCGGCATCGAGCGCGGCTGTCGATGTGCCACGCATCTCGATGATGTCGAATGCCAAAGTGATGGCGGGATCGGGCTGGCTCGGCTTGCGCGATCGCGAGGCGTTTTTGACACGCGGCGTCAAACTCACGCCGATGTTTACAGGGCTGGCGGCACTATCTGCCCTGCTGGCGTTGATCGCACTCGCCTGGTGGCGCGAGGGGCGTTAGTTCCCGCGCCTCGTGGAGACCTAGCCGTGGTGAGCGCAAGCCCGATTGGCATCGTTGCCGAACATGCCCGATCGATCGATCTTGCTCGAAAGATCGCGGACGCCGGTGTGCGCGTGCTGCTGCATCTGCCAAGACGCGTCGCGCTGCCGGATCGCATCCAGCGCGTCGAGCGCGTCGCGACACCGACCGATATCGGCTTCGAGTGCGGCGTGGTGCTGACGTCGATCCGTGACAGCGAAGCATTCAAAGACCTGCTCATCGGCACGCCGGAGCGCGCGGGCCTCGGCGCTGACATGCAGCCGGGTTCAATTCTGGTCGATCTCGCCGTGCGCCGTCCGCGCGAATTGCAGGCACTGCTGGGGTTGCTCGGCACGCGTGGGATTGCGTTGGCCGACGCGGCCGTTGTTCGAACCGAAGCCGTTGCGCTAGACGGCCCACCCGACACGGTTTTTGTCGGCGGGTTTCCCGATGCCGTCGCGCAGACGACCGGCGTGCTGGGCCTTATTGGGCACGTCATGATCACAGGTCGGCTCGGCAGCGCCCATACGACAGCGACCGTCGAGGCTTATGCGATGGTTGCGAAGCGGGCGGCGGCTATCGATGTCGATGCGCTTGGCCGCGCGATGGGCGTGTCAGTCGCGACGGCGGCGTTCGCCGATTGTCAGAGCAACGACGTCGACGATGAGTTGGAGTTGCATCACCGCTTCGAAATCGCCCAGCGGATTGCGGAAGACCAAGGTTTGGATACGCGGACGTTTGCCCAATTCCGCGGGGTTGGGCTCCGATCGGCACCGCAAACGCCAGCTGTGCAGCGCGGATATTCGGCGCCTTGAATGCTGGGGATTGCGCTGCCAGACAATCGCCGCCACATCCCGACTCGTCTAACGTCGGTCATCCCCGCCGGTTGTTAGAGGCATTGCCATGTCCGCACTTTTTCGCATCGTTTACGCAGCGCATGCCAATGGCACTCACCATAAATTGGCGCTCGACGCTCTGCGCCACATGCAGCGCGGCGACGCGGAAGCCTGGCAGCGCATGTTCCTGAAACACGTCGGATTGTATCTCGAAGGTTCAAAAGCGCCGGACGTCAGCTTCAAGGATTTCAAAAATCACGTTTTGCATGTCGGCGATAATTATTGGGGCGGCGCGCCGGAAAAAGTTGAATCGTGGTACGGCCATCTCGTGACCGCGCTCAGCGAACAGCGCTGGTCCGATGCAGCCTATGCCGCCGGCGTGCTCAGCCACTACTATACCGACCCCATTCACCCCTTCCATACCGGTCAGACCGAAGCGGAAAGTTCGATCCATCGCGCGGTCGAGTGGAGCATCAACCGCTCGTACAATGAGTTGCGAGCGCTTGGCGAACGGCGTTTCGGCAATCTCGCTGTCGATGTTCCCGAGGGTCCCCATTGGCTGCGCGAACTCGTCTGCGACGGCGCCGAATTCTCGCATCGCTACTATGAAAAGCTCATCGCGCATTACGATATCCATGCCGGAACGACGCGACCGGAAACCGGTTTGGATGACATTTCCAAAGCCTGCGTCGCTGAACTGCTCATCTACGCCGCCGGTGGATTTGGGTACATTCTCGATCGCGCGATTACAGACGCCGGTGTTACCGCGCCGGAGGTCAATTTGACGATCGAGACAGTGGTCGCCGCCCTCAACGTCCCGGCGAAATGGATCGAAAAGAAACTTTCCAACGATGCGGACAAAGCCATCGTCCAAGCCATGTACGATGAGTTGCGTGCCACCGGCAAAGTCGAACACGCGCTGCCGGAAGACGATCGCGTCATTCGCGATCTGCACGCGCGGGAAGTGCTGGCGCCGAAAATGGCCGAGCGCAGCGACATCCGCGCGGCCCGCGTGCCTAACGGCGACCCGGCCGACGTGCAGCGCCGAACCGAAGCGGCCGCAGCGGTATCAAGGCCTGTTCCACCTGCGGCACGCGCCAGCGACGCGCCCATAAGCGCGCCTGCTGTTTCGAATACTCGGACTCAAGCTCCGGCTCAAACGCCCGTCAAAGCCGTTAAAGCCAACACACAGATCGCAACTTTATCGCCGCCGCCAACACGTTTGGTCAACTTGATCGCGAGCACGCCGCCGGCGCTACAGACCGACCCCGAACGGCGCAAAAGTTACCTATCGCCCAGCGACGGCCTGGAAGCCGCTCCATCAATCGGCCCGCGTATGGCGGAAGCGTTCGCCGCGCTCGGCATCCACACCGTCGGCGATTTTCTTGGACAAAACCCCATCGACATGGCGGACCTGCTCGATGATCGGCGCTTCGACAGCGAGACGCTGACAGACTGGCAGGATCAGGCGCACTTGGTCATCGACGTTCCGGGCCTTCGCGGTACGCACGCGCAACTGCTCGTCGGCGCCGGGTATCGCACTGCTGA
>JAIEPV010000254.1 GCA_019748215.1 Hyphomicrobium sp. | reverse complement strand
GGCGCCGTATTTACGCCAATGGTGACATTGACGAAACCAACCGCAGTCGATCCGTTGCCGTCAGTGATCGAATACGTGAAGTTCTCGAAGCCCGTTTGTCCAGCCGCTGGGGTGTAGATCAGCTTACCGTCGAGCCCGAGCTGCACCGTGGCACCCGTCGCCAACGTCACGGCAGGTCCGCCCGCCGTGATCGGTTTATCGGTAACGTGCGTGATCGATAATGTATCGCCCTGCATATCCCAATCGTTGGCCGTCGCATCGATCGTGACCGGCGCGTTGACTAAGGTCGTTGCAAAGTCGGTGTTCGCGATCGTTGTTGACTGCAGACTGTTCTCGCGCACGAACAGCCAAGAATCGTAGGCCGCATCGCCAATATCGGCAACGCCTAGACGGATAGTGTTCGCAACGCCGATATTGACGTTTGCGACGAGAGTCAGCGTGACGGTGAAACCGTCCATTGCGGTGTTGTACGTTCCCGCATTCGGCGTGTTGTTGATGAAGAGCGACGGGCTAGCCGAATCGAAAACACCATTGGTCGGATTGGCATCGTTCGCCAGAACGCCGTTCGTTGGGGTGTACGTGCCCGCCTGGTTGATGGTATCGATGGCGATCGCGTTACCGGCAGGTGTCAGTGAAACGTGCACGCCATTGACCCAGACACCAATCGCGTCATTGAAATTGGCGTAGACGTATTCATTGTATTCTTCTGAACCGAACGTGAATTGTAACGTGATGCGGTTGCTGTCCGGAATGAAGCTGATGGTCAGCGCCGACGTATCGAACGATGTACCGCCGCCGATGACGGTGAAATCGGCATCAGTGCCGGTGCCCGGCGCATTGACCGACGTGTTGCCGGCGGTGTTCGGCCCGATCACCGACGTCGCACTGCCGGTTGAAAAAATCGTGCCGGAGCCATATGACAACCATTCAGCAGAATATCCGGTGGCGCTTGTAAATGTGCCGGCTTGCGAGTTGTCGCCGGTATAGGTCGCCGAGACGACGGTGACGCCAGAGCCCGCGATATTGTCGGCAAGAGTCGTGGCTGTAATGCTGGTCCCGTTCAATGCGGTGATTGAGATAGGAGCCATCAGATGCTCCCAGTTCACGACTTTAATTGCCGCGACGTCGATCTGGCCGGCACTGACTTCAAGCGACCAATCGCCACCGAGACCATCAAAGCCGGTCGCATCGTCCGATGCCGCGATGTCCGCGCCCGTTATATTTGCGAGCGAGCGCACCAAGGCGACGCCTTCGTCACTCTCGGCGACGTTGCAACCGTAGATCAGAATATCACCTTCGGCAGACAACGATGTGCCGATGGTGTTCAGCTGGTCGGAGAATTTCGAAAGCGTCGCCTGTGAGAGCGTATCGGTTCCTAGATAAATTCGGCCAGCTTCACCGTGTGAAATAATGTGAACCGAATCAACGTCCGTACGATTGGCGAGGTGCGCTGCAATCTGATCGAGACCGCTCTTCGATCCATCAAGAAGAACGATTTCCGTCGATGGATCGATTCCGGCCACAATGGTTGCGATGTCGTCGACATTTTGATCGATGAAGGCGATGGTCGTGTGGCCGCCTGACGGCTGCGGACCGGACGCAACGGCCTCCAGCAGCATCGACGTTTCATCGCCGCTGGTGTGCGCCGAGCCGTCGTCTTGTGAGCCATGCGCTTCGCCAGCCACCGGACTTTCGGCGCTGCTGTGCTCGCCGGACTCTCTGGCGGAGTCGGCTGGAGCCGCCGCTGCCGGGCCAGACTCAGCCGGTGCATGCGTGTCAGCGGTCGGCGCATCGGCCACGGCTGCCGCGGTTGCGACCGCTGCGCCGTCAAACGCGATACGCGATTCAAGAGCGCGATATGACAGCGTCTGGCGCAGATCGCGCTGCAAAGCCAAGGGCGACTTCGCGGCTTTGCGGCCCAAAATCGAGTTGGGCCGGACGAATTTGTTCATGGTCTTCATCCAATGCTGGATCTGAGATCGGGAAAGTCCGACCTCATCCAGGCTGAATCGAATGTAGCGCCTGAATTATTTTCTAAATGTTTATAATCGAAAAATAATTGGATCATTCATGGAATAATAACTCTGCCATAAGCGGTTAACGATTGTTAACTTTCGCTTTAAAGCCGAACGCAGATAATAATGCCAACACCTATCAAATAGGGTGCAATTCGGGCGTTATTGTGCCGAATTCAACGGAATAATTCTCCGTGATACTCGCCAACAGCGGATAAGGCGCCTGCCGACTGGCAAAAGGGGTTTAATAAAACCCCGAATTAAAGTCCGCTTTCGCGAACCAGCACGGAGCCGACTTGACGGAAAAATCGCTGCGCTGGACTTTGCGCCTGACCAAGCAGATACACCACGCCACGCTGCGCGGTTACAGGCAGGCGTTCATTGCTTGCGTCCATGGTCGCAAGATAGCGGGCATCGATGGGCGATAGGACGCGGCTGCCGCGAGCACCGGAGCGCGAGCGAACGGCAATCGGTCCGCCATATGTCGATGCAAGCTCGGTGATATCGATAGACGCGGCGGCCGCTGTGGAGATGACCTCCAGTTTGACAGGAATGCGGCTACGATCCAGTTCTTCAGGAATAAAGTAACCATCAGCGCCGAGTTCAACGCGTTGCGCATCCGCTTGAGCGATATAACCTCGCGCCACGAGATCCTTGCCGCTGCGGATCATCGCTACGAATTCCGAGTGGCCGATCGTGCGCCCAGGATGCACTTCGGTATTCAATTCGGCGACGATACCCGCCGCCGGCGTGCGAATGATCAGCTCCGCCGCCTCACGTTCTAATCCGGCAATCTCGGCATTCAATGATTTGAGCTGCTGCCCCAGAGTGAGGCTATCGTTGCGATCCTCGACATCGACCGATCGGCGGGCGAGACGCGTCAATGTCAGCGCTTTTTTGCGCCGCGCCGCTTTCAGTTTGAACATGATCTCGGTCGATGAAAGTTCAACGAGGGGTTGCCCAGCGAGGACCCGCTCACCCACGCGAACCCAAACACGCTCAACGACGCCTGGCCGCTGCGGATAAACCCGCGATATATTCTGGCCTTCGAGGATCGACGGAACGGCGATGCGGGTCGACCATGGCGTGACGAACCACAGGAACATCACGGCACTGAAGGCCAAAGTGATGCGACTGCGAGTCGAATCCATCAGGCGGCGGCCTTTTTTCCGCCAGACGCAAACTTCGTTATAAATCGGCTTCAGGATGAAATAGACGATTTCGATGAGAAATAGAACGATACCCAGCAACTTGAACGTCATGTGATACACGACGACCGCGATGCCGGTGAAAACGACGAGGCGGTAGAGCCACGTCGCCCATGCATAGATGATCAGCAGGCGCCGCATATTGTCAGGCAGACGTTCCGGCGCCGGCTCGTCGACGGCAAACAGAAATTCGCGCAATCTCCAGCGGCCAAGCGCGAAAGCCCGCGCTTGCAAATTGTCGATGCCAATCGCGTCGGCAAAAAGATAGTAGCCGTCGAACCGCATCAACGGATTGAGATTGACGGCCAAACTCATCACCCAGCCCACGGTGGCGATCGAGAACGCCAGGCCTTTGATGATGCCGTCAGGCAGGAATGCCCAAAAGAACGTCGCGAAACAGGCAAGTGCCAGTTCCACCGCAACCCCGGCGCCGCCGATATGCAATCGTGCGCGTCGCGATTTCAGCCGCCAAGCATCGGTGACATCCGTGTAGAGCACGGGAAAAAGCACGAGAAAGCACACGCCCATGCTGGGAACGCGCACGCCATAGCGCACGGCCGTGAAGGCATGGCCGAGCTCATGGGCACTTTTGACGATTGTCAAAGCCACGCCGTACGTCAATGCGCCTTCCAGCGAGAAAAAATGCTCGAAAGTCGCCGTGAACGAATCCCATTGCCGCGATGTCAGATACAGGCCTGCAAGGCCGAAACACGCGATGACAATTGCGAACACGCGGCTACCAAGCGGCGCGACCAGCGACAGCCATCGGCGCAGAAACGCATCGGGTTGAAACAGTGGGACGCGGATGAAGAGGTAGTTGTGAATGAGCCAGGTGATCCAGCCGTGGCGGCCTTGCGCAGCGATGGCGGAATAGTGCCGCCAGTCACCCGACATGGGCTCGAGCGTGAGGCTGTTCATCGACAGAAATTGAATGAATTCGGCAATCTCGTCGGCAGTTACCGTGTATCCGGAAGACTGCGCGACCGCTGCTTGCAGCTCCCCATACGTGATGCCAGGACGCCACTTAGCCAGTAGGTGATGGGCCGTCTCGCCGATCTGAACATATCGATGCTGCGTGGCATCGATGACGATCCACACCGGCGTGCCGTCGGCGGCGGGAGCTGCTTTCTCGAGGCGCAGATCTTGGCGTAATTCCGGCAGTTTGGGTGCCGGTGCCGGCGGGGCAGCGATTTGCATGTTAGAGCCCGATCCATTGACGCAAGGCAGTCAAAGGACGGCGAAATAGGTATAGCCCCAGTGGCACATCTTCGCCGGAAATCTGTGCCGTACCGCGCACGCCGAGACGCGGTAAGCTGCGCTTTTCTCCCTGATGCAAAAACGAAGCGATAACTCTCAAGGTAAGTTTGTCGTTTTCACCGACGCGCGCTTTGTAGTCGGCGCGCCGGACATATCCGTTCCACGGCCGCAGCGGATCACTATCCAGAAAAAGTTTGGCACGCGCGCCAGGAACAAGGGTAATGACATCCGCCACCGGCAGCTCGATCCGCGCTTCGATCTTGTCGGCGTCGGCAACTTCGAGGATGCGTTCGCCAAGCGCTACGGGGCGCCCAGTCAATTCGCGCTTGTCCGAATAGATGACGACACCGCTGCGCACTGCGCGAATTTCTGACTTCGCCAAAAGCTCACGGGCGAAGTCGCGCTCGGCAAGCTTCACGCCCAGCTCGGACCGGGCGATCGCGATCTCATGCATGCCCTTGGGGTCCGTAAAGGCCATTTGATTGGCTTGTTTCAGGCGAGCTTCGGCGACCTGCACATCGCGTTCGGCCAATTCGAGCCTATTGCGGAGAGTCGTATCACTGAGCTTGACGAGCAAGTCGCCAACCCTGACGGCTTGGTTGGGGTCAACAGCAATACTTTCGATCACGCCATCGATCGGCGCCGCTACCACGAAGGGATCGCGCGGCACCACTTCGACGGGCGCCAGTGCCGATAGTGGCACTTCGATGAGACATAAGGCCATGACGATGGCCACCACCGCCAGCGCGTGCCAGCGCTTCGGCGCAAGAATATCGCGAACGATCTGCCGGGGATTTCCAATCAACGCGAACCAAGCGTGTGTGAATGTCCGCGCCAGCCGCGTCGCGACGACGAGATCCGCGTCGTTCCACACGTCTTCGCGTGCTAGCACGATGCCGCCGATCAGCGCCCGTTTGCCATGGCGCATCGGCAGCCACATCAGAGAGCGGAACGGATACGCAGTTCCAGCGCCACCAGCGTCGGCAGCGGATGTGTCCAACTGGCCCGGTGTCCCCAGAAGCTTTTTCGCGGCTGAGTGCTGTACGATCTCTTCGATGTACTGGACGAGCGGCGCATTGCGATCAACCGACGGAAGGCTCGAAATAGCCTGCACTTCCTGGCGGCCGGAGTAACCCGTCTTGAGAACGAAGATTTGCCGGGCGCGAGTCAACTTGCGCATCTCGTTGGCGATGAGAAGCATCAAATCATGCTCGGTCGTCACGTCGCGCGCATCGGCCTCGACTTTCAGCAATGCAATCAGCGCTGCTTGGCTGTCGCCAGGCTTGACGGCGCCGATCGCCGGAGGCGCTGACGCCTTTGGCGCCGCCTGCATCGTAACAGTCGATTTGCGCGGCTGATCAAGTTGTGGATTGGCGCTCGACATACATCACCCGTTCGGCTGCGTGAACGTTGCCGAACCGCTCATGCCCGGCAGAATATCGGTGACGGCCGTATCGAAGATGGCAATGACTTTGACCATCTGGCTTATAGCATCGACAGAGGCGCCCACGCGCACAACGCGACCTTGATACTGAAGATCCGTCTCGTCGACGTTGAACGCGAACGTACTGTCGACTTTCAACCACGTCAGCCAGTTCGACGGCACGATCAGCTCGATCTCGAGCTTCCCGGCGCCGACGATCGACAAGAACGCTGCATTCGGCTGCGGCTGCTCATGGACGTGAACGGACAAATCAGCGACGCGGCCATCGTAAGGCGCCAAGATTTCACACTGCGCCACGCGGGCCGCGAGACCGCGCGCGTCCGCCTCAGCCTTATCGACGCGAGCTTTTGATATTTCGACGTCGTGACGGCCGACAGCACGGAATTTTTCAAGTTGCTCGTTACTGTCGAGCGTCAATTTCATTTCGCGCCAGGTTGCGTCCGCCGATTGGGCATCGGCCCGATATCGAACGCAATCAAAGGCGACGAGCACATCGCCTTTTTTGAAAGCTTCTCCGGCGCGAAAACCGATTTTCTCGATTCGCGCCATGAGGTCCGTCGAAATTTGTGCCTGATCAACAGCGCGTACCACGCCGCGCACCGGAACGCCGGCTTCGTCAATCGTTGGAGCATTGACGGCACTTGCCGTAACGGTTGGCAACAGTCCGCAAGCCAGCCCTACGCAAACAATTTTAATGGCGGGTTTCATACGCACTCCGAGACGGCATACAACGCCGGCTGACGCTTCTACTGGATATATGCTTACCAGAGAGGACTTTCGGGCCCGTTAATGGAAAACCAAAAGTTGACAAACGGTTTATGGCGGAGATGCCATTTCTGCGTTGTATTTAGTGATATTTTCGCGGTCTTATTAAAAAATTAGCTGCGAAATCAAAATACGGATCGAAACGCCATCGTTGCAATCAAGCCAATTATTGCGCCGACGCCAGCCGTTTCGACCAGCCGGCATTGAGATCGCCGCGCTCGAACCAAAGCTGCTGCAGTGTCGCCGTCACATCGCGCAAGCTCTGCCCGCGGTCGACTTCCCAGGCATAGGGATCAAGGCCCATTGATGAGAACAAGTTCGCATAGGCATTTTGCAATTGTGCGTATGCAATATCGTATTTAGCTTCAGCGACAAGCGTATTCATTTCCTCGCGAATGATCGTCTGATTGCTGATCCGTTCAGCTCGAGCTTCAGCCCGCATCTGCTCAAGCAAACGACGCTGCACGTCGCGGTATTCGGCGGCAGTTTGCAGCTCTTTTTGTGCGTGGAAAAAACGAATGCGTGAGACGTGGACTTGCGTAATCACCGCCATCGTCAGCGCCAGAGACCGAGCCGTCAGCATATCGTCCTGCAGATCGATGACGCCCTGACGGGCGCGATAGGAGAAAACCTTCAATAAATTCCAGCTCGCCTTAGCACCCCAATTGGTCCAGTCGGCATTCAAGAGGAAGCTGTTGCTGTCATAGTTTGAGCCGGCGTAAAGCTGCATTCCCGGCAACATTTCAAGCAGTGCCGCGTCGGCCTCATGGAGGTTGATGCGCTGGCGGTATTGGACTTCGCGAAGTTCGGGCCGATTATAAACCGCCGTCGAGATCATATCGTCCATGCTGGCCGTGAGCTCGAGCGACTTAGACTTGCGACTTTCCATCGCCAATTGAAACGGTGTACCCGGCTTAATGTTCATCAACGCGGCCAGCTGCGCTTTGGCCGTGTTCAGATCACGCTGAATTTCGCCGATCTTTTGCTTGATTTCTACGAGCTCGCGCTCATACGTCAGCGCCGTAATCGGCGAAGTTTCACGTTGCTCGTAAAGCATCCGCGTTTCGGCAAGCGCCTTTCGCGTCTCGCCTTCGAGCTTTGCAAGACGCGACATCAACCGGTCAGCGCTTATCGCACGCCAATAGGCGGTACGCACATCCTCGACGACGCGATGAATGACTTTGCGGCGCATTTCGTCTTGAATAAGCACCTTGTCGGCGGTTTGCCGCGCCCGCACGTACGACAAACCGAAATCGAGAATATTCCAGCTGATTCCGACGTCAGCCGAGCGAATTTCTCTTTCTTGACTCGTCGAAGAGCCAAAGTTCGCCGTATTATTTTCAAGATTGAAACTTGACGACGCATTGAAATTTTCGCGGCCCGCATATCCGCTATTGGCAACAATGCCTGGCAGCAGACTGTAATGCGACAGGTCGAGCTCAGCGACGCGCACGGCCGCTTCAGCTTCTTCAACGCGATGATCAAGGTTGTATTTGAGCGCCCGCGCCATCGCTTCGTACAATGTCACTGGACCGGAGACCGGCTCCTGGTCCGCCACGACCTGTGCGAGATTGGCATCGGCGGCGGCGGATAGCTCTTGGTCGCTCAGCGGGATCGGGCTCACAGCACAGCCAGCGAGGCCGCAAAGCGGAATCGCTATCGCCGTCAAAACAAGCCAATAGCCACGCATGGCCGCCGCCTCAATGGAGTTCAATCGAACGTACGCACTGAAACTGGCCAACTGGCACAATGAACGCGGGGCGAGATGCGGACAGCTGATCGATCTCATCGAATCAGCAAATCACCCGCGAATCGCATATCCCCAGGCTGTACTATGGTTTTCCAATAGTTACCGACAGTTAAATGTGAGCCCTAACCCACTCAAATCGTTACAACACATTCTTCGAATGACGGATAAGCAACACCTCGAGCATTGCGTGCACGATTGAGAGCACCGGCTTTGCGCCAGGCGACGGTTTGACGGCCCCCCGCGGACGCTTAACTCGCTCCACCGACAGCAATGACTGTGGCGCTGCCAGGGGCGAATAGCGCTCGAAGCCGTGTGAATTGACACCGCACGACGCACTCAGCACACTGCCGCAATGCAAGCGCTGCAACGCATCCAAATTCCGTGTCTCACCGACAACTACTGTGTTTTGCTCCATGCGCCGGAAACGGGCGAGACGGTGGCGATCGATGCACCCGATGCGGCTGCCGTCAAATTGGCACTCGCGTCGCGCGGGTGGCGTCTGACGCATATTCTGACAACACATCATCACAACGACCACACGGCTGGAAACCTTGAGTTAAAAGGTTTTTTCGGCTGCCAGATCTGGGGTCCGTCGGCTGAAGCCGACCGCATTCCCGGTCTCGATATCGGCGTCGACGAAAGCTCGCAATTGAACATCGCCGGGCACGCCGTACGGGTCATCGAAACCCCCGGCCACACGCTGGGTCACGTCAGTTATTGGCTGCCTGACGCCCAAATCGCCTTCACCGGTGACACGCTGTTTTCGCTTGGCTGCGGCCGGATGTTTGAGGGTGACGCCAAAACCATGTGGGCATCGCTCAGCAAGCTCGCATTCCTCCCCGACGCGACCGCGATCTATTGCGGACACGAATACACACTCGCCAACGGTCGCTTCGCGTTGTCTGTCGAACCGGAAAATGCGGCGCTCGCCAAGCGCATGGATGACGTTGCAACTTTGCGCGCGGCGGGACAGCCAACCGTTCCGACCACTCTTGGCGTCGAAAAGGCCACAAACCCGTTTCTGCGCACCGGATCGGCGTCGATCCGCGCCAGACTGGGTCTTGAGGGCGCCACGGACTGGCAAGTGTTCGCCCGGCTCCGCGAGTTGAAGAACAAGGCTTAGTTTGATCGCGATGGCTCACCTCCTCTCCGCCGATGACGTCGCCCAGCTGCTGGACCTCACAGCGCATCCCGAGGGCGGATCTTTTCGTGAAACATTCAGGGATTTGACTGGCGCACCACATGGCGATCGCGGCGCATCGACCGCGATCTATTTCATGTTGCGGGCCGGCGAAGCGTCGCGCTGGCATCGGGTCGATGCGGCCGAAGGCTGGCACTTCTATGCCGGCGCGCCTCTGCTGCTCGAATTCGTTGAGGCGGCGACGCTGTGCTCCGCGAAGCTCGGCGTCGATCTTGCGGGCGGAGAACGGCCGCAAACGATCGTGCCAAAGCTCGCGTGGCAACGCGCCAGAAGTTTGGGCAACTGGACGCTCGTCGGGTGCACCGTCGCTCCAGCCTTTACGTTTGCCGGCTTTGAACTGGCCGACGCCGCTTTTGATCCGCTCTCTGCGATCACGAATTTGGCACGCTGATCAGCGCGAGGCATCGCGGCAACAGGCGGCCGGCAATTCGCTGCCTTGTCCCCAGGTGATTGACAGTGCAGCGCGCGATCGTGTCACTCGAACACACTCAATCCACGGGATAATCGACGCGTGTCGTTACACGAGGCTGCGCATGCCTTGCTGTCGGATTGCGACTCGTCAAAGGTGATGACGAATCAATGTTCGCCCACGGGGGTTTCCGTCTATGAAACGCGCGTCCACAGGACCGATCTTGTCCACGGTCTTCGTCGATTACGACAACATTTATCTGTCGTTGAAACGCAAGAATGATGACGCCGCTAAGCGCTTCGCCAAAGATAGCGGAACGTGGCTGCAAGGCATTATCTCGGGTGAGTTGATCACGCCGACGTCGACATTTACGGCACCTGCCGAGCGCCGTATCGCGATGAACCGCTGTTACGGCAATCCTGTGCCGCGCCGCAATTCGCACGACAACTCAACCGACATGAATTCGTTTCCGTTCGTTCGCCATCACTTCTTACGATCGGGCTTTGAGGTGATCGATTGCCCGCCGCTGACAGCGCAGTTGAAAAATTCAGCCGATATCCGCATCGTGATGGATATCCGCGATATCCTCACGCACGAGACGTTTTTCGACGAGTTTATCATTCTATCGGGGGACGCTGATTTCACACCCGTGCTGCATCGCCTGCGGGCACACGCGCGTCGCGCCGTTGTCTTCGCCAACGACCATACCGCTCAGCCCTATACCGCACTGAGTGACGGCGAAATTCGCGAATCGAGCTTGCTGTCGCTGCTTCTGAATGACCGCGCAATTTCAACGGTCGATACGCAGCGTGGCTTGGCCGCGCCGCAGACAGCGCTCCAAAACATCGACGTCGAGGAAGCGCGGCGAGCGATCCTCGCTGAAGTTGTGCAGTTCGTTCGCGGCGCACCGCAGGCGGTTCCGCTCGAAACGCTGGCCGATCGTGCCGTCCGCATTGTCGGCCGTGACAAGACCATCGGTACCAACTGGGGCGGCTTCTCAACGTTCCGCGACTTGCTTCTGTCGGGTCTGCCGGACGATGTGCACCTCAGCGACACGGCGCCGTACACAGTCTTCGACGCGACACGTCACATCTCGGCCATCGGTTTGCTGGCGCCGCACGCGCTTGCGCACGCGCTAGCTCAGCCAGAACGGTCCATCGCGCCAGCTGCGCCCGTGCAAATGTCGAGCCCGCAGTATGATGCGCGGAATGCGGCCGCAATCGCGCTTCAATCACAACAGCGCACATTTCATCCAGCAGCCGCGCCGACAGCCAACTATCAGCCCGCGCCACAGCAACAGGCGGCGCCTCACTACCAACAACCGGCCGCGATCATGCCGGTTGAGCGGCGGACATATGATCCGCCGGCCGATCGCCAGCCTGCCTTCGACCGGCAAACACTTGCTCGCGCGACGCAGCAACGCCCGTCTAGCGAGCGGCCTAATTCCGAACGGCTTTACGAAGAGCCCGTGCAGCGCGCACCGTCGCAGCCGATCTACTCGGAACCCCGTCGCGAAGCGCCACATCAACAGGCCGCACATCAGCAGGCAGCGCATCAGCAGGCAGCACCGGCACAAGCGGCTCCAGGGCCGCGCAATGCCGACCAAGCCACGCAAATCCAGCAGTCAATCGCCCGCATCCATGACGCCTGTCAGGCACCAGCACTGGCGCCCGCCGAATATCGCGTTCTGTTCGACATCATGGCGCAGGAGATTTCGACCAATGGCTTGCAGGGATCGCAAACTCTGGTCAATCTCGGCCAGAAAGCCCGCGAGTTCGGCCTCGATTTGAAGCGTGATGACTTGCGCTTCATTCTCGAAGTGGTCAGCGAAAGCGACCCGTGGTTCGAACAAGGTGCATCGGCGAACTTGTTCGCCAGCCGCTTTAGAAACTTCGTCGTCGCGCGCTGCCGCAGCCAGGGGCTCAGCCTGTCGTCGGACGAATTGGATTTGGTCGAAGCGTGGTTCTCCGCGCAACCCGCGCCGGCCCAGCGTCCAGCGGTTTACCGCAGCCAATCGGCTGAACCGCCAGCAACGGCCCGGGCCCCGGCCGTTTCTCCGCAGTCCGATCGCTGGTGGGGCGCCGATGAGGGCCGCCCGCAGATCGCTGAGCAACGGCCGCAGACGGGGTACGCCGCGCCGAACAGTGAGCCAAATGATGATGAGTTTCCGCGTATCGTCAGAAGCCGTTTGCGCGGTTAGGTAAATTGGCTCGCTGTCGTTGAATGCAACACGCCGCCAGGGCTTCCTTGGCGGCGTTTTAATTGAAGCGAGCTGCATGACCAATCGAAGGAAAATTATACGCGCTCGCCAGCCGCATCGTTATTGCGCTGCACCCACAGATCGCTGCTCCCAATCACCGCGCCCGCCGTGATCAGCAGCGCGGCCATCCACACACCCGGCGAGGCCGTCCCTGCTCCCGTCACGATCAAAACAGCCGTGGAGAGGAGCGGCGTCAGATACGACAAAATACCGACGGCGCGCACGTGCCCATGCTTCATCGCCCGGTCCCAGACGTAAAACGCCAAACCAACGGGCCCCAGCCCTTGGAAAGCCAGAGCCAGCATTTGCGACGCGCCGCTGGGCCAAACCCACGTCTCGGTTGCCGCGCTGACGCCTGCGGCAGCCATCGCGGTGATTGCCGACGTCACCATGACGGCAAGGCTCGGCACGGCGGCAAACAAGCGCGACGCCACGGAGTAGCTCGACCAGATGAGAGCAGCGGCGAGCGCAGCAGCGTAACCGGCGGCACTGCTTCTTGCATCGAAATGAGCCGGCGCAGATTGGAGCAGGATGATCGCCACACCTGAGAAGCCGAGCACGGAGCCGACGACGTGCCACCAGCGCAAGCGCGTGCCGCCCAGGTCGCGCGGCAGCAGCGTCGAAAACGCCACGATCA
>JAIEPV010000219.1 GCA_019748215.1 Hyphomicrobium sp. | reverse complement strand
GTCGGGCCCGAGCCGGTCGCCCTCGCGCCGCCAGGATTTCGCCGCCTCGGCCCAGCGCTTGAAGCCGGCCGGCAGCAGACCTTCGATGAGCGAGCGGATCGCTTGCCCGAACACCGGGGCGGCGCCATCCGTCGAAATGGCGACGACAAGCGGCGAGCGGTTGACGATGGCGCCGAATTGAAAGGCACAGAACGCTGGCCGGTCAATGACGTTGACCGGCGTGCCGGAGGCGCGGGCGGCGGCGACAAACTCGGCCGCCTCGGCATCGTTGGTGATGGCGCCGATGGCGATGGCCGCGTTTTCAAGATCGCTTGGCAGCCAACGGCGGCGATGCAGCGTGATGCGACCCGCAGGCGGGTTGGCCGCCAGCGCCTCAAAGCCCTCGGCGAAGGTTTCGGCGCAAACGTCCACATGCGCGCCGGTGGCGGCGAGAAGCTCGGCCTTCCATAGCGCCGGCTCACTGCCGCCAGCGAGCACGGCGCGCTGATCGCGCAGCTTGAAGAACACCGGCAACAGCGCCAGCGGGTCCATGCGCGATGGCGCGGTTTCCTGCGGCGTGCGCGATCTGGAAGGCGGTGGCGGTGTGTGGTCGGTCGGGGGAACGGTCATTGGGGTCTCTGCGGCGATAAGCGACGCCGTCAGATAGCATATTGGGCGTTCCGGAAATGCGCGGCAAGACTGGCTGCTGACCCGGTGGCGCGGGGACTGTCTTTACCAATCGGTATATTTACCGCCTCTTTTCCGCTCGATGTCGCCGCCAGCGTCGCGGCGCGTCGACGCCAGTGGTGCGGTCGCTGCCTGAGGCATGATGTCCGGCAGCCCAACGTCATCTGGGTGAGACACCAATCACGACGAAAGGACTCGAAAATGAAGTTTAATCTGTCAATGGCGGCGGCCATGATCTTGCTGTCGTCTAGCGCTGTGATGGCCGCGGAGACGACAGCCGCTCCGGCGGTGACGAAGCCGGTTGCCACGCACGCTGCCTCGGATCACGCCGTCAAAAAAATGAAGACGGCGACCGTGCGCAGCGAGAAGTCCAAGAAGTGCTCCGCCGATGCGGATGCAAAAAGCCTGCACGGCAAAGAGCGCCGGGCGTTTCGCAAAACGTGCCTGAAGGCGGCTTGAGACAACCGCTCAGCGATATTCCAGCGGACTAACAGACTGTTCGCTGGATCGATTGTCAGCGATGACATGTTCGTCGGCCAAAAGGCAGTCAACCCTGGCACCCATCAGGTGCCAGGGTTCGATGCATTAGCGCACGGTGGTCGATGCGGCGTGCGACGCCGGCATCTTACCTGTCGAGGCATTCGCGACTTTACCGCGCGCCGGCGCTAGAATGCGGGTCGCAACGCGATGGCCGCGGCTCGAACGATAGCTCAGCCGGACGCTTTGGCCCTGCTTGAGAGCTGAAGCATCGAGCTTCGGGCCGACGTTATAGACGTGACGGCCGACGGTGATCGTGTGGCGCGCCATATCCATTTTTGAAATGGTGCCGGAAACGACTGCGGCGTTGGCCTGGCCTGCAACGGCCATGGCGATGAAAGCGGTTGTGGCATAGATTTTTGAGATCGTAGACATGATGGACGTCCTTCAATGGAGTTCAGGGTTGCGGTCAAATCGAACGGAGACTTCGCCGATCGGCCGGCGTTATTTCGCAGCCTCGACTTTCGACGCGTGATTCTTGCCGCTCTTGACCTCGTACGCGACGGTTACCTTGGCGCCGGGCTTGAGATCTTCAGCCTTGATCGTTTTCGCCAGCTCGAACGTTTCGCCGCTCGACAGCACCAATTCGTGCTTGGCCGTATCGACGGATTTGATTTCGCCCGATTTGGTGAGCGTCGAGGCAAATGCGGCGCTGCTGATAACCGTCAGCAAAGCGAATGACGTGGCGAGGATTGATTTACGCATGGGGGTCATCTCCGAAGTTGTGTCAGCGGCGAACCCGCCGACGTTTCGGTTATGAACTCCAAACCTTGCCGGCGTTTGGCCCCGGCAATACGGATCTGTAAGCCGGCTGCGGGTCACGCGGGAATGCGACGGTCACGTTCAGACCGGGATGGGCATCGGTTAAGCTCAACTTAGCGCCGTGAAGTTCCGAGATGGCGCTGACGAGAGACAGCCCAAGTCCATTGCCAGATGTCGTGCGTGACGTTTCGAGCCGATACATGCGGCGCAGAACATTGCTGCGCTCGGCCTCGGGAATGCCAAGACCGCTATCACGAACCGTCACCGAACACGTATCGGTCGTCATGCTGACCTCGGCGACGATCGAGGCAGGTGGCGGGCAATAGCGGATCGAATTCTCGATCAGGTTGGCGAACATCTGAACCAGCAGTTCGCGATCGCCGCAAACGAAGGCTGGCAGCGGATAATCATCGGTGCAGGTGAGATCGTGACCCGCGTCTTCCGCTACGGGCTGATAGATATCGATGACGTCGGTCACGACGGAAACCAGATCGATCGATTGAAACCGTGCCTTGCGGGCGCCGGCCTCGATCTGGGCAATGCGCAGCAGCGCATCGAAGGTCTCGACTATGCTGTCGAGATCATCGAGCGCACCGTCGATGGCATCGCGAAACTCATCCGCTGTGTCGGCCGTGCGCCGCGCCACATCAAGGTGCTGGCGCAGCCGGCCGATCGGCCGTTTCAAATCGTGGGCAATGTCGGACGACGCCTGATTGACATTGGCCACCAGAAAGCCGAGCTGCTTGACCGTTTTGTTGATGCGATCGGCGATCACATCAATATCGTCGCCGCTTTTGCCGATCGGGATGCGGGCATCGAGCTGGCCGCGTGAAACCTTGTCGAGCGTCGAAGCGACAGCATAGATCCGCCTACGGGCCCGGCTCGCGAGCACCATGCCAAACAGGATCGACAACACCGTCGCGAGCACCAACCCAAGCATCGTGGCCCGCAACAGCAGTTGTTCGATGCGGCGGATCTCGCGATTGCTGGAGCCGACGAAGAGCATGCCACGCGACACCGGACGCCACTTGGCAACGAATTCGTCATCGAGATCGCTGCGCTCTTGGGTCACGAATGACAATTCGGCGCGATTGATCTTGACCCAGCCGGGCTCGAAGCTGACGTCGCGAACATTGCCGGCGACGTAGGCTCCAGCGGTATCTACGAGCAGGAACACCGTATCGGCGTCGCGGATCGATTGTCCCTCGCTGTTGACGACATTGGTGAGGTCTTCGAAGCCGCGGCTGCGATCGACGGCTGTCAGCGCATCCAGCGTTTCATCGACACGCGCGTGCAGGCGACCGCCCAACTCGGGGATCAGCGTCGCATATAGGAAGGCGAACAGCACCACGACCGTGACCGCGAACAGCGCGACGAACGCTGCCGCGAGACGGAGGGGCGTGCTTTTGAAAACCTCACGGCGCGTCATTGATCGAGTATCCGCAACCGCGAACGGTGCGTATCAAATCACCGTTGAACGGTTTGTCGATTTTGGTGCGCAGCCGCGAGATGTGAGTTTCGACGACGCTCGTGCGCGGGTCGAAATGAAAATTCCAAACCCGTTCCAACAGCATGGTTTTCGTCAACACCCGCCCGCGATTGCGCATCAGGACTTCGAGCAGGCGAAACTCGCGCGGCTGCAAGTCGATGTCGGTTCCGGCGCGCACCACGCGACGCGAAATCAAATTCAATTCGAGATCGGCAATTTTGAGCTTGGTTTCTTCACCAACCAACTGCGGCCGCCGCGTCAACGCGTTCAAGCGCGCGAGCAGTTCTGAGAACGCAAACGGTTTGATCAGATAATCGTCGCCGCCGGCATCCAAGCCATCGACCCGGTCGTCGATGCCGCCGAGCGCCGTGAGAAACAGCACCGGCATGTGAATGCCCGCGCTTCGTGCCCGGCGCACGATGGACAGGCCATCGATGCCGGGAAGCATGCGGTCGAGGATCGCGACATCATAGGGTTCGCTGACGATCTGCACGATGCCATCATTGCCGTCGGCGCAGCGGTCGACGGTGTGGCCTTCTTGTTCCAGACCCTTGGTGACGTAGGTAGCGGTGTCGCGGTCGTCTTCGATTAGCAATATCCGCATCGATCAAGCCTCGACTGTCGTCGCTGCCGTTTGATGTTGAACCGAGCGCCACCTTACCTGGGGGGAAGATTGGGGCTGGCGCTCGGTTCGAACACACTGCCGTCAACAGCAAGACGGGGATCGTGCGTCGTGACAGGGCCTTGCAACGACTTCGAATTCGGCAACGCCCGACATCGACTATAGCCGCCGTTGATTGTTGTTTGATTGCCGTTTACTTACGCATTTGTAAGGTCGGCTGTCCGCCACCTCACCGGCACTGCTGGAACGCAGGCAAGTGGCCGGCGGGATTTGGTAGGCGAATGGCGGGCTTGAGGGACTAAGTTCAAACTCTAGCCCGGAGGGCTCGGGAGCAAGGCGACCCGGCACGAGTGCCGCCCATGCGGAGCGCTTATGAGCGCGTGAGCAAAAAATGGCGGAGACGGAGGGATTCGAACCCTCGATACGCCTTTAAAGCGTATGACGATTTAGCAAACCGTTGCCTTCAGCCACTCGGCCACATCTCCGCAAATCGAGGCAAGGCATCCCTATAGAGGCGGGCTTTGCTCATTGCAACCAGGCTTGGGCAACAAGGCTCAACAACAAGGCTCAATAACAAAGCTGGGCAATAAAGGTGGCACCAGGGGGTGCAACACCGGCGCGCCAGGGCCGCATCGATCCGGCTCATGACGCGAACACCGCCGAGTGCCACAAAATGGAAGCAAATCGAGCCCATCGTTCATCGCCTTTGACGCGCAAGACATTGGCCCTTGAGCGGGAAAGAGAATAATCATTCGGGGTCAAGCGAACGAGATCAGGTTCAAGACCATGCCGACGAACGTCGCCGAACGCCGTGTGCTCCGAAGCCGACCGATGCCGCCGGGCGCGTCGCCGGTTGCGAGCCTTGCGATGTCGTGGTTGGCGATCGCTCTGGTCGCCGGATTTTCGGTACCGGCAGCGCTGGCCGACATTTGCGTGACCTGCGCGTCACCCGACGCCAGCTACAGCTGCGCCGTCGACGGCGTTTCGGCGCAATCGGACGATGGCCGTCTCCGGTTGTATTGCATCACGGCGCTGGCAAAAGCCGGCGGACACGCCAGTTGCGCGGTGGCACGGGCGGCCAGCGCTCCGTGTGCCGGGCCGACCAAAGTGTTGGCCGCACCCGTTGGCTTGGACATCGGAGAGCCCGACACCGCCACCCAGGCGCCAGCGCCGCAGCCGCTTGCCGGTTCACCAGCAGCACTTGGCCAGTCCGCCGTGCCGATTGCACAACCGCCGCCCGTCGACAGCAAGACGGGCGAACCAAAGACCGTCGAAGCGGTGGTCAAATCCGGGGCAAAGGCGGCGGAGACATCGATCGAGAAGAGTGGGGACGCGGCCAAATCGGCAGCTCAGTCGGCTGGCAGCATGTTGCAGACGGCCGGTAAGGCGGTTGGCGATGCCGCGAAGAAAAGCTGGACGTGTTTGTCGTCGCTGTTTGGCGAATGTTGAGTGTGGTGAGTGGTGAGTGGTGAGTGGTGAGTGGTGAGTGGTGAGTGGTGAGTGGTGAGGCTTGTTGAGTCGGACGAACTCTCCAAACACAGTCTGACGATCTCACAATCTGACGATCTCACGATCTCACGTCTTCACGAATTCAGTGCAATGACGACATCCACTTGCGGGCTTTTTTCTGCGCTTCGGCGATCTCGGCCTTGCTCATGTCACGGGCCAGTTCGGCTCGATACTGTTTCGCTTCGGCGTTGCCACGCATGGCTGCAAGGTTGAACCACTTGTGGGCTTCGATCAGATCGACCGCGCCGTCCCGGCCGGTGCAATAGATCAGGCCCAGTTCGAAGAGCGCGTCGGGCTGGCCGCCCTGGGCCGCGAATTCGATGACATCCCGCGTCGAAAAATCCATCCGCGCCATGACCGTCTCGTCTCCATCTTCGCAAAGCTCGCAGCTGTGCGGCTACGCATGTGTTTCTTGTGCTCTCGACGATGTCAGTGGCGGAATGAAAACTGGTAAACGTCGCTGATCTAATTTTGCAAGCTTTGAGAAAGGATCGTTGCTGTTTGGATAGATCGTGCGTCACGCTGGCACGAAGCTCTCGCAATGATGCGCGCGAAACTAAAAGTTTAAGCTTCGCGGTAAGCAAAACCTAACCATGCTGCGAAATGATGCGGGGAGACGAAACCGGCGAGTTCGCAAGGCGGCCATTCAGGCACGGTTCATGGCGCGTCGCGTAGGCTTGGTTTCGTCAGGATTAAGGATTGCCGCACAGGCAGATCTTCAGCGCATCTGACGGCAAGGGGCGGACAATGAGACGGGCACTGGGATTAATCGCGGCGGCAGCGGTACTGTCGGGATGCGCGGCGGAGGACCGCTCGCAGCCCCCCTCGTTCGCCGGACTATCGGGGCTCGCCGCAGCTGAAACGGTCGCGGATGACATCGCCCCGGCGACGCTCGAAAGCGATATGAACCCTGCCGCGCGCCACGTCCGCTCGAATAAGCTGCTCGGCGCCCTCGCCTATCAAAAAGTCACTGGCCGGACGATTGCGCCGGAGCGATTATCGGATCGCGACTAGTAGAGAGAGAGCGTTTGTCAGAACGCCATTTCCCTCTCGCCTTGGGGAGAGGGTTAGGGTGAGGGGACGGTATATTTGAGGCGCTCATTAAAACGCCCCCTCATCCGCCCTTCGGGCACCTTCTCCCGAGGGAGAAGGACGCGTGCCGCAATGCCCTCTCCCCTTGGAGAGAAGGACGCTGCCCGCCATTTCCCTCTCCCCTTGGGGAGAGGGTTAGGGTGAGGGGGTGGTAAGCGTGAGGCGATCGTTAAAACGCGCCCTCATCGGAACGCCCCCTCATCCGCCCTTCGGGCACCTTCTCCCGAGGGAGAAGGACGCGTGCCGCAATGCCCTCTCCCCTTGGGGAGAGGGTTAGGGTGAGGGGTGGTATGTGTGAGATCGCGGTGAATGGGACGGCGCGCTCATTAAAACGCCCCCTCATCCGCCCTTCGGGCACCTTCTCCCAAGGGAGAAGGACGCGTGCCGCAATGCCCTCTACCCTTGGGGAGAAGGACGTGAGCCGCAATTCCCTCTCCCCTTGGGGAGAGGGGTAGGGTGAGGGGTGGTAAGCGTGAGATCGCGGTGAATGGGACGGCGCGCTCATTAAACCGCCCCCTCATCCGCCCTTCGGGCACCTTCTCCCGAGGGAGAAGGACGTCGCAGCTTATCGGATCGGAAATGATTACGCTGCGGCCTTGCCGACGGCCATGCCGCGTTGAACTCCGGGACGCGCCGAAATCGCTGTGTGCCAAGCCGACAATTTTGGAAATTGACTGAGATCTTGGCCGAGGCCCTGCCATTCGCTCACCCAAGGATAGCAGGCAATGTCGGCGATCGAATACTCGCCGGCGAGGAAGGGTCGCTCTGCCAGCGCGCGCTCCATGACGCTAAACAGGCGCGTGACTTCGCTGGTGTAGCGATCAATGCCGTAAGCGATTTTTTCCGTCGCATATTTGCGGAAGTGAAACGCCTGTCCGCCCATCGGTCCAAGGCCGCCGACCTGCCAAAAGAGCCATTGGTCGACATCCGATTTTCGCCGTTCGTTGGTCGGATAGAAGCGATCGAATTTGCGGCCGAGATACTGCAAAATCGCGCCCGATTCAAAAATCGAGATGGGCTGGCCGTCGGGTCCGTCGGGATCGACGATCGCTGGAATGCGGTTGTTGGGTGAAATTTTGAGAAAGTCCGGCGCGAACTGTTCGCCCTTGCCGATATTGATCATGTGCAGGCGATAGGGCATCTCCAGCTCTTCGAGCATGATCGCGATCTTGTAGCCATTCGGCGTCGTCCACGTGTAGAGCTCGATCACATCGTCGGCGGGGTCGTCAGCCATTGTTGAATATACCTGTGCGTGCACCAGCGCCCAGCAAAATGGTCGGGCGCGAAACTACGGAATGAGGACGATCGACCCTGTTGTTCGCCGGGCTTCGAGATCGCGATGGGCGGCGGCGGCATCCGCCAACGGATAGGTGTGATTGATGGCGATTTTGACGCTTTGCCCCTGCACCATTGAAAACAGCTCCGCCGCGTTGGCCACCAAGTCATCCCGTCGAGCCGTATAGGCGAACAACGACGGTCGTGTGGCGAACAGCGAGCCTTTCAAGACGGAGAGATCAAATGGCGGCACCGGTCCCGAGGCGTTGCCGAACGACACCCAAAGCCCTTTCGGGCGAAGGCATTGCAGCGACTGGAGATAGGTATCGCGACCGACGGAGTCGTAGGCGACATCGACGCCATTGCCGCCGGTGATGTCCATGACGCGGGCGACGACATCATCGCGTCCAGTGTTAATGACATGCGTGCAGCCTGATGCAGCGGCGCGTTGCGCTTTGTCATCGCCGCTGACCGTCCCGATCATCGTCGCGCCCAGCGCCTTTGCCCACTGGCAGGCGATGAGGCCGACGCCGCCGGCGGCGGCATGAAACAACATCACGGTTTCGGGCTTGACGCTAAAGGTCTCGCGAAACAGATAGCGCACCGTCATGCCTTTCAGCAGCATCGCGGCGGCTGTCTCATCTGATATGCCTTCGGGAACTTTGACGAGGCGATCGGCGGGTGCCAGACGTTCGCTGGCGTAGGCGCCGGGGCAGCCGGCGTAGGCGACACGATCGCCGACGGCGAAATCCGTGACGCCAGCGCCCAACGCCGTGATGACGCCGGCACCTTCAAGGCCGAGCACGGCTGGAAGCGTGGGGAGCGGGTAAAGTCCCGAGCGCTGATAGATGTCGATAAAGTTCAGCCCGATGGCCGTTTGCTTGATCCGCACCTCGCCGGTTGCGGGGGCGCCGACCTCGACAGTCTCATATCGCAGCACGTCAGCGCCGCCGTGAGCATGAAGTCGAATGGCCTTCGGCATGGGGCGTTCTCCTGTGGCGTCCGTCAACGCTCATCGCTGAACTGTCGCATGCTGAAAACGCACGGCGCAGGCAAGCAGAAAGTTGCCTATGGGACGATCGGGCGAATCCGGTTATCGCGAATGGTGTTGGGGCCACGGGCTGGTCGCAGCGACGCCACGAGGGCGCCATGCTCGCCTTCTACCCGCTAAGTTCACAAACGCGTTGCCCATTTTTTCGATCAAAATTGGTTAGCTGAATGATTGCCGGACTCACCCATCGGACATGGGCCAATGGCCCAAGCGTTTTGGCGCTCGCACTTCTGCTCGGCGCCTGTTCGAGCGGTGAGCCGCAATCGGCGCCGCTGTCGATCGGGCTTGGCTGCGTCGATGACAGTCACCATTGCATCAGTCAGCGGGAAAAAGTTTTCGACAGCTACATGGCCGACCCTTCGAAGGCTTGGATCAAGCAGGCCCCCTCGCCGTCAGCCTATGCGTCGGGCGTGCGGCTGTTCGCATTCAGCAAGCGGCGCAAGGACTTGTCGTGCGATGAACTGCGCCATGGCAAGCGTGAGGCGGACGCCGCCAACGCCACATTGCGTGGACCGGGCGGCGAACATCTGACGCCGGCGCAAGTGTCGCGCGGCGCCATGCTGGCCGGCGATGTGTCGCGCGAGTTGTCGCGTGAATTGGCCAAGCGCTGCGGTTGAGCTTGAAACAGCGGCGACCTCACCTATGTCTGTCGCGCGCAATCGCGTTGAAGCCGAGCCATGGCTGAACTGAACGACAGCGTTTCGCAACCGCGATGGTCTGCGCGACGTCCCCAAAATAGCCCGCCCGAATCATGCCGGGTAATCAGGGCCAGCGAGAGAGTTCCATGGATATCCAGGCGTTTGTCGCGGCGATCGTCGAGTTCGTGCGCGAGCATCAAAGCTGGGCCATGCCGGCGGCCTTCCTGGTCGCATTCCTCGAAAGTTTTTGCTTCCTGTCGATCCTGTGGCCGGGAACGGCTATTTTGATCGGCATTTCAGCGCTGTTGGCAAAGAGCGGCGTGTCGATCGACGTGTTGTGGCCGGCGATCGTCGCGGCGGGCGTCGGTGGATCAATCGGCTATGCGGTGTCGTATTGGATCGGCGCTTACTACAAAGAAGAAATCAAGACGATGTGGCCGTTCAGTCAAAATCCGGCGTTGATCGAGCAGGGACAGTTGTTCTTTGGTAAATGGGGCGCGCTCGGCGTATTTTTCGGCCACTTTTTCGGCCCGGTGCGGGCGGTCATTCCGGTGGTGGCTGGCATGTACGCGGTGCCGCAGTGGCAATTCCAGATCGCCAACATCACGTCTGCGTTCATTTGGGCAGCGGGTGTGATCGCGCCCTCGTATTTCGGCCTGCAATATTTGCTCGGTTAGGGACGGGTGCACATTCGCCGCAGCATCGTTTGCGAGATCGCTCTGCATCATGGCCGACGGTGCAGCGGTGCCATTGCCTTTACGGCGCACTTCCCCTAGACGGGGGGCAACGTGAGCGTGGCGCCCATTCGGCTTCGCGCACTAACCCCTTTTCGCCGGAACGCATCCCATGCCCAAGACCTCGCTCAAGAACATCCAAAAGCAGAAGAAGAAGGCCCGCCGCACCATTCCGCGCGCCAAGGTGACGCGCAACCAGGGCAGCACCATCGCCGTGCGCACGCGCTTGAAGAAGCAGGCTGGCAAAGCCCGCGCCGCCAAGGCAGCCGTTTAAACGCTGTCGATCTTCGGCTGTTGAATAATCCACGCGCCGTCGAACACTGGGCGCGTTGCTGATCTGATCCCATCTTTCTGCCGTGCTAGACATGCAGGGGATCTGAGATGACCAGCACCGTCACAACTCCCGATCTCTATCCGCCGTCTGTCAAACCGGCGGGACGCGCCTTGCCGTTGACGCTGTCGATCCTGCGCTTCGTGCGCAATCCGCTGCGCTCGATCCCGCGCGCCGTCTACGATCAGCCAATCGTCACCTACGGCAAGAAGCGGCCGCTGATCGCCTGGGTGACGGGACCGGCGCTGCTCGAACACATCCTGATCAAGAACGCCGAGCTGTTTCCAAAAACCCCGCTGGATAAGCGCGTGTTGCGCCCGGTCGTCGGCGAAGGGTTGCTGACCGCCGAGGGCGACCATTGGCGCTGGCAGAGGAAACTCGCGAGCCCGCTGTTTCGCCCAGCCGACGTCCTTTGCTACGTGCCGACGATGGTGGAGGCGGCCAGCGAGCAGGTCGCACGCTGGCGGGCGCGGGGCGCGACGCATATCGCGGCCATCGACGAAGACATGACCGACACGACGTTCGCCGTCATCGCGCGCACCATTCTCGCCGGTATCGATGAAACCGAGGGCGCTGAAATTCAGCGCACGGGGCGCGCTTATATTCGCCCGATCATGTGGTCGGTGGCGTCCGCGCTGATGCTGTTGCCAGAGAGCCTGTGGCATCCAGGGCGGCGCAAAATGTTGAAGGCGGCGCGCGAGGGCCGCGATGTCGTGCAACGCTTGCTGAACAAGCGCCGCGCCCATGGGGTTTGCGGCGATGATCTGGTCGCGCGGATGCTGGCGACACGTCATCCGGAAACCGGCGACGCCATGACGGATGGGCAGCTGATCGACAATCTCGCGACGTTCCTGCTTGCCGGTCACGAGACGACGGCGAAGGCGCTGACCTGGACGCTGTATCTGCTGGCGAGATCACCCGAGTGGCAGGAGCGCGTGCGTGCCGAAGTCATGGCTGTAACAAGCGGGCGTCCGCTGCAGGCCGATGACATCGCCAAGCTGGAGATCACCCAGCGCGTGCTGAAGGAATCGATGCGGCTCTATCCGCCGGTGCCGGCCATGACGCGGGTCAATCGCGAAGCGACCGATATCGGTGACGTGCATTTTCCAGCGCCGGCCTTGATCGTCATCCCGATCTACATCGTGCATCGCCATCGGGCGCTGTGGGATGATCCCGATAAGTTCGATCCCGATCGCTTCTTGCCCGAGCGCGAAGCCAAGCATACGCGCATGCAGTTCATGCCGTTCGGTGTCGGCCCGCGCGTGTGCATTGGCGCGGCGTTCGCCATGATCGAAGCCACGGTGGTGCTGGCGACGTTCTTGCAATCGGCGAGCTTTGCCTGGGACGGGCGGCACGAACCGGAGCCAATCAGCCGCGTGACGCTGCATCCCGAAGGCGGCATGCCGCTCGGCGTAACGATTTTATAGAAGCGCGCACTGAGCCTGTAGAGTCGCCGCGAGTGCTTTGCGAATGGTCCGCGTCGCGCTAGGACACCGCCAGCGCAGCTCCCCTCCCCTCCCGAACTTCCGCGATGAAATTGCCACGATGACACGTACGCCATGACCCGACTTCAGGCCGATCTGCTGTTGCTGCTCACGGCGGCGTTGTGGGGATTTGCCTTCGTAATGCAAAAGTCGGCGATGACGTCGGTCGCGCCGCTGACGTTCATTGCGGCCCGCGCTGCCGTCTCGATGGTCGTCCTCGCACCGCTGGCGATGTGGGAAGCGCGCCAGAGAGCGCGCAGGTTGCCAGCGAAGTTTTATGCGCTGACTGCGGTGGCTGCTTTGGTATTCACGTGCGGATCGGCGCTCCAGCAGACCGGACTAATGACCGCGACGGTGACCAGCGCCAGTTTCCTGACGGCGCTCTATGCCGTTTGCACACCGTTTGCAGTGTGGATTATTTTTCGGGCGCCACC